>QZED01000051.1 GCA_009917405.1 bacterium c-19
TCATATCTTTGCTTTAGAAGAAGTTGCGACTCATGAAGCTAAATCAAAAACATTTGATCACATAGTTACAGGTGACAAGCAAAAAAAGATTTATATTCCACCTATGTCACATCCGTGGAAACATGCCTCTTTTCAATCTTATCTTGCGAAACAAAAGCACCGTCAATCTGGTGCTAATGTTTAACTTTTTTTGAGACATTTTCATTTTTGCTTGACATAGCGTGCAAGTTGAATTCAGGCGCTTCCTATGAATAAGTTTACGGTTCTCACGCAACGTATGTCACTTGTTTCGGATAAAATTATTTTGGTGTACAGTCATTGAATATGATATAATTATAGAGATACTTTTACAGAGTATAATAAACATAACAAAATACCGAAATTTAATATGAATAGAAAGAGGCGGCATATGAAACGTGTAATTACTTATGGTACATTTGATCTTTTGCACTACGGACACATTAATTTATTAAAACGCGCAAAGGAACAGGGAGACTATTTAATTGTCGGATTATCTACAGACGAATTTAATAAAGACAAGAAAAATAAGGTCTGTTACTTCGATTATGATCAAAGAAAGCATCTTTTAGAGGCTATTCGCTATGTAGATTTGGTAATTCCCGAGGAAAGCTGGGAACAGAAACGAAGTGATGTCCATGAATTTAAAATAGATACCTTTGTGATCGGCAATGATTGGGAAGGGCATTTTGATTTCTTAAAGGAAGAAGGCTGCGAGGTTGTATACTTAGATCGTACACCGGATATTTCTACAACTAAAATCAAAAATGAATTGGAACATCAGTAATTGATTTCTTGTTCTGAAGAAAGGATTTTCCTATGAGTAGTAAATCACTGGCTAAGAATGCCGTTTATAAAACGATCCTCAATATATTCAATTTAATTGTACCGCTGTTAATCGGTCCTTATGTCACCCGAATTATCACCGAGGATTTAATGGCTTCTTACAATACGGCATATTCTAACTTTCAAGTATTTTTCGTAATCGGTGCGTTCGGTATCTATAATTACGGAATGCGTGAAATCAGTAAAATCAGAGATGATAAACAGAAAATGAATCGCTTATTTACAAGCCTGTTTCTTTTAGGTGTCGTCTCCAATGTATTGACGATAGCCTATTTCTTGTTTTTCTATTTATCTCATACAAGCGGTGTTGATACATCAATCTATTTTATTATGATATTACGATTGATCAGTAATATCTTCTATATTGAATTTATCAATGAAGCGATTGAAAACTATGGCTTTATTACTAAGAAGACAATCATTGTACGTTTATTCTATTTACTGTCAATCTTTTTATTTGTCAGAAAAAGTGATGATGTCCTGCCGTATACATTTATTATCTGTATGACTGTTGTTATCAATAATGTCATCAGCTACTTCTATTTAAAGAAAAGCATCGAGTTTGATTTTGAGTGCCTTGATATATTTACTCATATCGGACCGCTGATCGTTTCCTTACTGTTGACAAATGTGGAAATTTTATACAGTACCGTGGATCGCATTATGTTGGGAGAATATGTTTCCAAAAATGCCGTTAATTACTATACGATACCTTATAATATATCCGGAATGATCTTTACGATACCGCAGTCATTGATTACGGTCGCAATCCCACGCTTATCGCATCGTATCGGCACCGGTGATAAAAAAGGCTATTGTGATACACTGAATCAAACGATTGATATATTTATGGCACTATTGATACCGATGTGTATCGGTGTAGCGGTTTTGGCTTATGAGGTCTTATATTTATACTGTGGGAATCAGTATTTATCCTCACTTGGCTTTATGAGCGCTGTGATGATTGCAGCATGCATTCAGCGAATCGTACTCGGATATCAATGCATCGTTTCTAATCTTGTTATGTATGCAAACAGCTTGGAGAAAGCACTTGTATTATTCTTGGGTATCTTCGGCTTCTGTAATGTCGGCTTAAATTATTTCTTGTTGTATATCGGTGAATTCACCTCTTTAACTTCTTTATTTACCACTTCAATTTCTTATCTACTGTTTATTGTGATCACATCGCTTTATTCAATGAAACGTCTTGAGATTAAATACAAGCTGTTATCAAAAAGAATTCTCGGTTATTTTATTGTTTGTGCCTGCTTCTTTCCGATTGCGTATGCCATTCGTTTAATTGAAGTGAATTACTTAATTCATATTGTGTTGATCAGCGGCATTTGTTCGTTATTATACGGAATCTATTTATATGTGACAAAAGATCCGCTGTTAAGGATCATCGTTGAAAAAATGAAACTGCAAAAGTTGATCACTAAGCTGCATTTAAAGATATAGGAGATTAGATATGGCAGAAATCAGTGTAATTGTACCGGTGTACAATACGTCAAAATATTTAGAAGCTTGTCTTGCGTCTTTATCCGCACAAACATGGAAAGACTTTGAAATCATTGCCGTCAATGATGGTTCAAGTGATGCTTCTTTGGAAATCTTAACGGAATATGCAAAAAAAGAGCCTCGTTTAAAGGTGATCAGTCAAGATAATCAGGGCATCGGCGCAGTCAGAAATCTGGGCATTCAGCTCGCCTCAGGAAGCTATATTACCTTTATTGACAGCGATGATACAATTTATCCTAATATGTTGGAACGTTTATATGAAAAGGCAACAGCTGAGAATTTAGATATCGTTGTCTGTGATTATACAGAACGCTATGAAACAAACGATGAGCAAAAACGAATCAGTCTGCCTGATTTTGAACCGTGTTCCTTAAAGGAAAACCCGCAGCTGTTCTTCGATATCAACAGCAGTCCGTGGAATAAGCTGTATCGTACATCCTTATTTCATGAATACGTTATCAGCTTCCCGCAAAATCTAAAATATGAAGATGCCTATGCGGTACTGTTATGCCTGGTTAAGGCAAAGCGCATCGGTAAGGTCAATGAGGCATTGATGGAATACTGGATTCATGCCGGAAGTGAATCAACGGTGATGGATCGACGCGTATTTGATATTTTTACGATTCTTACAAATTTGAAAGACGCAATCTGTGATGATGAAAATTATGATACAATAGCGCCGTATTTTGAATATTATGCAATTAATCGAATCACTGTTTATATGCTCCAACAAAAATATCAGAAAGAGCCGCATTTAAAAAAGGCTTTTATTGAACAGGGATATGCATATTTAAACAAGCTGAATCCAAATTGGCGCAAACATCCGCTGTATCTGGAGTCCAATTCATTTGTCAAACGATTGATCAAGGGCAATCAGCGATTGATGAAATATTATACACATGCTTAATTACGGAGGAACCCATATGAATGAAACTTTAAAGAAAAACTGGCTGCTTTATGTTTTGATTCTTCAGCCGATCTTTGATATTATTGCCTTTTTTCAACAGGATAATGTAATCGGTTCGCTTGCCGGTTATTCACGTCTACTGGTTATGTGCATTTTACCGATTGTCACCTTAATGATCACAAAGCACAAAAAAAGCTTTTTGGCATGGATGGGACTGATCGGCGGATATTGTGCCTTACATATTTTAAACTGCTTTCGGATCGGATATATGAGTCCGGCTGCCGATATTGCATATATGGCACGCGTGATGCAGATGCCGATACTGACATTTTGTTTTATTTATTTGATTAAAGATGATACTTATGGTGAAATTACCAAAAAAGCCTTTTTCATCAATCTGTTAATTATCTTTTTGACTATGGGAATAGCACATCTTACAGGCACGGGAGAATATTCCTATAATCTGTATAAGTCAGGCTTAAAGGGCTGGTTTGCGAATTCAAACTCTCAAAGTATTATTATTGTGACAATTATTCCTTTGGCACTGGAATATCTAAGACAGAAAAAACAGTTATTCGCAATGATCGCACTGGCACTTGTTGCGTGGTTTATGATGATTACAAACGGTACGAAAGTTGCTTATTTTTCCATCTTTATTATCTTTGGCGGAACAATCTGTTTCTATCTGTTTCAATATTTTTTTAACCGCAAGGAAAACGGTAAGCAACAACTGATTATGCCGCTGATCTATTTGGGCATTTTGGGATTATCAATTTTCGTATATCCGAATACACCGCGCTATTATATGACGCATTTATACAATACAGAGCGTGAACAGGATGAAGTAGATCGTAAGGAACAACTAGGCGGTATCGAAGAAAAAAACGGTATTACCTTGGAAGAAATTTTAGCTGATCCGAAAGATAAAGAGCGAATCATTAACTATTATACACCGTTATTTGATAAAGGCATGGTGGATCGCTTCGGCACAGAAAAGATTCTCTATGCCTACGGTTATCTTCCCGACTCATGGTTGATTACCGATGTCAGAAAAACCAAACGCCTTAATGCGAGTCTGATTTGGAACGAATGTGATACACTGACTAAGCTGGTCGGGTTTGAATATACAAATGTTGAAAATCCTAAAGGGGATATCCTTGATTTAGAGAATGATTACTCTGCGATATTCTATTATTACGGATATGTCGGATTCGGTTTATATGTGTTGTTTCTAGCCTATTTCATTTTATTGATACTGAAGACGGTAATCACAAACTTTAAAGAAGCTGTCAATCCTTATCATTTTGCCCTGTTAATCACCTATTTGTTACAGATTGCCTCGGCACAATTCTCGGGAGCGATTCTGCGTAGACCGAATGTTTCAATTTATATGAGTATTATTATGGGGTTGATCTATTATCAAACAACTGTAAAGAACAAAGCTTCTAATCCAGCGACGATCACTTCTGATCAATAGCAAAAAGGCGCACAATCAGTTGCGCCTATTATTTTTCTCTGTGACTGATTCATAGCTTTGTTCCAGCAGTTCCTTTGCTTTTTCAAAATCTGTTTCTCGATCCAATACGACAGTCAGCCAATACTTTTTATTCATATGATAAGCCGGAAAATAACAATGATGATCAATCAGCTGCTCAACAAGCTTTGGACTCGCTTTTACATTTACGATGTCGATGTTCCCCTGTTTATTTATTCCGAGTGTTTTATAAGGAATATTCATAAAAATCGCATACCACTTTTGTTCAGCTGTTTTTAATACGCAGTGAGATAAATTATCCCAAGGATAAACCGGGATTGTATGATACATATCCTGCGCAAAAGAAATCAGCTGTTGCTTTATATCGCACTTTACAAAGCATACAGACAGTATTTCGGTGATCAACTGATCAATTTCCGCTTTCATTTCCGCAACATAAGCACTTTGAGAATGCTTCACATAAAAAGGCAGAAACTGCTCATTATCGTATGTGTCATAGACATCCACAGCTATCTCATAATCGAATACTTGAATTTGACAATGATATTCCTCTTGATGCAAAGGCTGTATGTACACATAGCCTGAAGATTGTTTGATAAAGCCGTATTTTAACAGCGCGATTTCTTTTAATTCATATTGTGCTAAATCTACATATTTCATACAGACACCTCTCGAAAGCTTATCTTATTATAACATATCGACTACACATCTCAGCTATTAAAGCTGAATGGCGGAAAGATAAACTACCGAAAACAAGATGCGATTCTGCATCCTTACAAGTTTGTAAGTGAAATGTTACGTAAGAAAATGGTAAACAGGCATAGAAATTGTTTATAATAACAGTGTCATAAAACAAATGCATTCAAATGAAAATGCTTCATTTAACAAACATCGCTGATTCTTATGCTTTTTCAAAAACAGTTGAGAACAGTGAAAGTGAACAGGAGGAAATCAAATGACACCGATTTTAGAAGTAGCGAATATTGAAAAATACTACGGCAATAAAGGAAATTTAACCAAAGCAGTCGATCGTGTTTCTTTTCAAGTTGAGACCGGTGAATTTATCGGTATTATGGGACCGAGCGGTTCCGGTAAAACAACACTGTTGAATTGTATTGCCACAATCGACACGGTCACAAGCGGTCATATCCGCATCAATAACAAAGATATTACTGCCTTAAAGAAAAATTCCTTGAGTCAGTTCCGCAGAGAAGAACTTGGCTTTATCTTTCAGGATTTCAATTTATTAGATACATTAACAGCTTATGAAAACATTGCCTTGGCACTGACGATTCAAAAAAAGAAGCCGAGTGAAATTAAACAACAGGTTATGAGCGTTGCGCAAAAGCTGGACATCGTTGATGTTCTGCAAAAGTATCCGTATCAAATGTCAGGCGGACAAAAACAAAGAGTTGCGAGTGCGCGTGCTTTGGTAACTAATCCATCGTTGATTTTAGCGGATGAGCCTACAGGGGCATTGGATTCTAAATCAAGCCGTGCTTTATTAGACAGTATTGAAAGGTTGAATGAAGAATACCGAGCGACGATTTTAATGGTCACTCATGATGCCTTTACCGCATCTTATGCCAAACGTATTTTGTTTATCAAAGACGGACGCATCTTTAATGAATTAATCCGCGGCAATGATACAAGAAAAGCATTCTTTAACCGCATCATTGAAGTGGAAACATTGTTAGGAGGCGACTCATCTAATGTACTTTAAGCTCGCTATGCAGAATGTGAAGAAAAGCTTTAAGGACTATATGATTTATTTCTTAACGCTTGCCTTCTCCATCTGTCTGTTTTATTCATTTAATTCCTTTCAGGCACAGCAGGCGGTAATGGATCTCAGCAAGGGTCAGGCTGATATTATTGATTCCGTTATGATGATCATGCAGATCTTATCCGTGTTTGTCGCTGTAGTATTAGGCTTTTTAGTAATTTATGCCAATAACTTCTTAATCAAGCGCAGAAAAAAAGAACTTGGTTTATATACACTGCTCGGCATGCCGAAATCACGCATTTCCAGAATATTAGTTTATGAAACCTTTATTGTCGGATTGCTTTCTTTGGCAGTCGGCTTATTATCAGGCTTCTTTGTTTCACAGCTTTTAACGGTAATTACCGCCAATTTGTTTGAAGTAAATCTACATTATGCCTTTATCTTCTCTTTTGATGCTATGTTATTAACGGTAATTGCTTTTGCGCTCATCTTTTTAGTAATTATGATTTTTAATACCTTGATCTTAAATCGATATAAATTAATTGATCTGATTCATGCGGATCAAAAGCATGAGATGTTGAAAATCAAGAATATCTATATTTCAATTATCCTGTTTGTTTTATCCGTTTTAATTTTGGGTTATACGTACCATTACGCCTTGACGCAAGGAATCAATGCATTGAATCATCTTGAAATCATTGCCCCTTTGGGAATTCTGGGAACGATATTATTCTTTATGTCACTGGCAGGCTTTCTGTTACGTTTTGTCCAAAGCAGTAAATCGCTGTATTACCGCAAGCTGAATATGTTTGTGCTGCGTCAGATCAACGCATCCGTCAACAGTAATTTTCTTTCTATGAGTATCGTATGTATTATGTTGCTGTTTTCCATCGGTGCCTTGGCAACTGGTTCTAACTTAAATCGAACAATCAATAACACATTGCTTAATGCGACACCGTATGACTATACACTTACAAGTGTCATCAACGATGAAACGCAGCTAGCTGATTTTTCGAATATGACGAAGCTGCTTCAGCTGAATCCCGAGGACATTAAAAGTGAATCATTTGTTCATGAATACCAATCGGATATTAAGCTGAAAACTTATCAAAAACAGATTGAGGCATTACTCGGAGAAGCGAATGAATCTTTCTATGAACAAAGTCTTGAGGTCATTTCTCTTTCGGAATTCAATGAGCTTCGCCGCCAATATGAATTAGAGCCGATTGCTTTAAGTGATGAGGAATGTTATGTATTTACCAGCGTGGAGATGCTCAAAGAACTAATTGATGAAATCATCACACAGGAACAAGAACTGAAACTATACGGTAAACTGTTAAAAATTCAAAATACGGACTATGAAATGATTAATCTCGGCACCTCTGCCAATACCGGTACCGCTGCCTTAGCAGTTGTTGTTAATGATGATGCGATTCCTAAAGATACTCCCTTGAACAGTGTGTATTGGAATGTGACCTTGAGTGAGCGTGCAGATAGTTCAAACTTTAAAGATTATATGGATGAAAAAATCACTGCGTTCAATGATACCGCATATGCGAATCAACAGCCGCTCTTAAACAGCTACAGCTCAGTAACAGCTGAATATGTAAAAGAAAACAGTAAAGGTTTATCGGTAATCATGACTTATATTGGTTTATATTTAGGATTGATTTTCTTAATGGCAAGCGCCGTAATCTTAGCGCTTCAACAATTATCACAGGCTTCTGACAATAAACAGCGCTATTTGATTCTAAACAAGCTGGGAGCTGAAAAGCGCATGGTCAATCAATCAATATTTTTCCAGCTCAGTATTTATTTCTTTATGCCGTTATTATTAGCGATTGTACACAGTATCGTAGGAATCCAAGTGGTCAACTCGATCGTCGTCGCTTTCGGGCGCAGTGATTTGTTTATGGCATCGCTAATTACCGGCGGAATCATTCTGTTAATCTACGGTGCTTACTTCTTAATAACCTATGCAGGTTATAAAAATATTTTGGCAAAGAAATAACATGAAACCTGATCGCAATGATCAGGTTTTTCTTTATTCTATGAATAATCAATAAAACACTTTCAACTCCCAAACTATCAAAGATTGAAAACATTGATAAGTTTCTGTATAATTAAATCGGGAATGAGGATATAATATGAACTTACAAATATGTGAAACAGATAAACAAATAGAAGCGTTAGCGGTATGCGCAAAGGAAATATGGAATGAATATTTTATTTCGCTGATTTCGCAAAATCAGATTGATTATATGGTGGAAAAATTTCAAAGTACTACGGCATTAAAAAAAGCGATCCGTGAGAATCACTATACATATTATATGCTTTGTAAGGATGATACACCGATTGCCTATTGTGGTGTTCAAGTCCAGGATAAGCGCTTATTTTTAAGCAAGCTATATGTAAATAAAGCATATCGTAAACAGGGATTGTCTTCCGTTTTATTGAACAAAAGTATCGAACATGCCAAAACGCATCAGTGCGATACAATCTATTTGACCTGTAATAAATACAATGAAAATTCACTGACGATGTATCATTATAAAGGATTCAAAACGATTGACGCAAAGGAAGCGGATATCGGAGCAGGCTTTGTGATGGATGATTTTATATTAGAGCTGGAGATCAGTTAAAGACTCTATTAGAGTTATCGTGATTTTAGGCAAATAAGATTTGATTAGATCCAATGCCGTATCATTTCCTTCCGCATGAGCGCAGGCACACGCAGCACCCATGGCAAGAGCCGCAAACAGCGAATTTGTTTTTGCATATTCACCGATAAAGCCTGCCAAAAGAGCATCACCACAGCCAACGGTATTCTTTGCCTGAATCGGCTGCTGAGTAATGCGCAGTGTTATTTCATGATTGCAGAAAACAGCACCATCTGCCCCTAAGGATAACAGTACGGAACGCGTATATTTCAGCACTTCTTGCAGCCCATCGTATAATGATTCACTGAGCGAATCGCGTTTCAATAATAATGATAATTCGTATAAATTCGGCTTGATTAAATCAGGCTGAATTTTTTTCAACAATGACAGTGACAGCATTTCCGTATCGACTGCTAAAAAAGCCTGTTTCGCTTTGATGCTTCGGCACAATTCAATATAATCTGCTTCAGTAAAACCGGGTATTAAGCTGCCGCTGAGCAAAACAATATCATCGGCGGTAAGCATCTCTGTGCAAGCAAACAATTCTTTTTTTACTGTTTCATCAATCGGTGAACCTGATGCATTGACACTCAGGGAAGTGTATTTTTGCAGTAGCTTCATATTAATACGATTTTCAGCTTTCATCGCAATTTCAACCACATTGATCAACTTTTTTTCCTGCAACTGCGCTTTGATAAAAGCACCGCTGAAGCCACCCAAAAGAGCAACTGCCGTTGATGGAATCGATAAGGTATCCAATAACAGTGAACAGTTTATGCCCTTACCGGCTGCTTTCAGTGTTTGTGAGTCTGCGCGGTTTACTTCAATTTCCTGAAGCGGCTTACTGATGGTAAAATACACATCAACGGCAGGATTCAAGGTAACGGTATAAATCATAGTGAACTCCTTTTTGCTTATCTTAACATGTCTGATTAAGTGATGCAACAAAAAAAGCACCCTTGCGGATGCATTAATCAATCCGTTTAAAGTATTGAACAGCCTGTGTTCCCTGTCCAGTATGCAACGCAACAACACTGACAAGTGAAATCATATGATGACAGGCATCAGGAAACGCTTCTTTCAGCTTTCCTTGCAGAATCATCGCATTTTCTAAATCATCAACGTGTGCTACAGTAATATCATAACTGCTGTCAACTCCGTCTTTTTTCATATTGTCAACAACCTTATCCATTGCTTTAGACATAGTACGCACCTTGTCCAATACATCAACCTTACCCTCGGTATGCTCATTGATCTGTAACATCGGCTTGATCTTTAATAATCCGCCCAGCGCTGCTGCCAACGGCGTTAATCGACCGCTGCGCTTTAAGTGCTGAAGATCATCGGGCAATACCAGTGTGTTTGTGGAATGAACGATTTTTTCTAAAACCGCTTTGATTTCGCTCACGCGTTTTCCCTGTTCTGCCATCGCTTTTGCCTTGCGTACCATATATGCCTGCACAACCGCTGTTACATAACAATCCACATATTCAAAATTTAGATCCAGTGAGGTAGCGCACATTCTGATCGCACCTAAGGTTCCCGATAAGCCTTCACTAATCGCTACTGCGAAAATCGTATCATATCCTTCTTCTTTTAACTGCTGAAACAAAGCTTCGATTTTTCCTAATGATGGCAGTGAGGTTGACAGCACGTGCCCCGCACGAAGACGCTCATACACTTCTTCAATCGTAATGTCCTCTAAATCATAAAAGTTCTCATCACCGTCATTAATTTGCAGCGGCAGTGAATAAATATTCTCCTGTGCCCATAATGCACTGCTGATCCCTGTACCGCTATCTGTAATAAATGCAATTTTCATCTTGTTCTCCTAATTTTCGCCTAACATCCGACTACTTTTTTAATATACTGTATTCCTAAACAGCCAATTCCGGTATGAACAGATATTACGGCACCGATATATCCGAAATATATCTCGGTATTTGGCAAAGCTTCCTGCATTCTTTCCTTGAAAGCAGTTCCTGCTTCCATCGCATCTGTATGCAGACAGGAACAAATATAATCACCGTCAACACCCTCATTTACAAAAGTGTTGATCGCTTTGTCCTGTGCCTTTGACATCGTTCTTACTTTATCATAAACATCAATTTTACCATTACATGACTGATTTAGCTGTAACAACGGCTTGATTTTTAACAGTCCGCCTAAAGTTGCCGCAACCGGTGTTAAACGACCGCCACGCTTTAAGTGCTGTAGATCATCAGGAATAATCAGCGTATTGCTTGAGTTGATTGAATCACGCAGACGCTTCGCAATTTCAACAGCTGAAATTCCCTGATCTGCCAACTTTTTCGCACACGTTGCCAAATAGCGCTGAATATAACATGTACTGAAACAGTCAATCATATGAATTTCCATTTGAAGTTCTTCTGCACTTGTCTGAATCAATGCCATACTGGAAGATAATCCGGATGTGATCGGTATACAAACAACACTGTCATATCCCGCCTCTTTAATCTGCTTTAACGTCTCTTCCACTAATCCGATCGGCGGCATTGAAGTCGTCAGCTTTGACTGCTGTTTTAATAAATCATAGACCTCGTGCAGCTGAATGCTGACACCGTCTAAATATTGATTTTCTTCATGCAGTACCTGCAACGGTAAAAAGAAAATGCCTGCATCCTGTGCTTCTTTTTGTGTTAATCCGCTGCCGCTGTCAGTTAAAATCGCTGTTTTTTTCATTTCCTACCTCCGTTATTACGTTATCATTATATCAGAATTAATTTGAAAGTCAAACTATTTTGTTTTATGTGACAGCTCTGTCTGCGAACCATCTTCATATAGGCAAATGTAATGCCATTGTTTGACTTTTGTTTATCATATCACGCTTATGTCCAAATGTCATCCGTTTATCAAGTAAATCATAAATATTTCAGATCCCTTATGTTCACATTGAGACACATCATCCCATGCTTTGTTTATTATAACCGATAATATCTATATTATTGCATCATTTATCTATGCAAAAGAAAAGCCCGGTCACAAAAGAGAGGATAGCGTTATAAAGCAATTTCGGTTATAATAGTAACGGTGATGTTATGTATCATATTCAAGCTGATTGTGAAAGCGAAACAGTGATTAAAAAAAGCCGCTTTATTACTTATCTGCATCCTACAACAAGTGAAGAAGAGGCTAAGGCTTATATACAAACGATAAAGAAAATGCATCCTGATGCGAATCATCATTGTTACGCCTTTATTATCGGTGAACATGATCAGATACAGCGCAGTAATGATGATAAAGAACCGAGCGGAACTGCCGGAGTTCCGATGTTGGAATGTTTAAAACAGAGAAAGCTTCAGGATATAGTAGCGATTACCGTTCGCTACTTCGGCGGCATTAAATTAGGAGCCGGCGGTTTGATTCGCGCTTATTCGGGAAGTGTTGCACAAGCGATCGATGAAGCAGTACTTACACGGAAGCAGACTCTTAAAAAATGTCAGATATCCTTTGCTTATGATTTGATCGGTAAGCTAGACTATTTCTTTCGCAGCGAACAAATTGAGGTACTTGATAAACGATATGAGGAACAGGTCACTTATCTGTTTCTGTGTCAAAAAATTCCGCAGGATGAAATCAATGAATTAAGCAGTGGAACGATCGCTGTTCAGTTCATTGAAGATATGATTGTTGATCTGCCGATTACACAAACTCATAATGAAAAATAATCCGATTGATTCCTATCCATTTATCAGAATCAAAGGATTATTTTTTCGATATGCTAAATAAGCTTCTAAGAAATGCTTAGCTAATGAATTCGGCTTAATCACTTGTAAAGCCTCAGTAAATGAAAACCAGTTTGCTTTGTCGATTTCCCAAGTACTGATATTCTTTAGTGACACAGAATCCGCAACGCCGATAAAACAGCACATTAATGTATTGCTTGCTTCATAATAAGCACTTTTTAAATATTGTATTCCAAGCAGCTTCCTGCCCGTTTCTTCGCTGCATTCACGATAAAGTGCTTCTTCTAAAGACTCTTGTTGATTGACATAACCGGCGACCAGAATATAATCTTTTTTCTGATATTGTTGAATCAACAACACCTGTGACTGATCGGGTGACAATAAAATTATTGATACTGCCGTATTCGCATATGGAAAGCGATACTCTTCACAATGCACACAATAAGGAATCATTCCCTCATGCTTTAAACTGCGCTTTACTAATTGATGACCGCATTTTATACAATATTTCATAATCTAACCAAAAAAAGAAAAAGACCGTTATTGGTCCTCATCCTTGTCCTTGCGACGTTTCAACAATAGTATAATCAACAGGATAAAAAATGCCAGAATCGCTAACACAAAGTACATTGTAAGATTAGTCGTATCACCTGTTAAAGCTCCGGTACGCATAGGAATCCCTCCTTTGTTTCTGTTATCATTATAATCTTTTTTAATGTAAAAGAAAAGGATATTTTTCAATATCCTTATAATTTTTATGAATCGAAAATGATAATGTCTTAATGTAACGAAATTGATTTTGTCCTAAAGGATGAAGTAAAATAAGACCTCATGAGAAAGTGAGGTTATTATGAGAAAGGTGTATCTTAGAATGAATGAACAATTAAAATATGACATTATCAAAAAACTTGTAGTTTCTAATGGTAATAAGAAA
>QZED01000052.1 GCA_009917405.1 bacterium c-19
ACGCTGGAACAGCTTGCAGAGCAGACGAACCTCTCCAAGTCTGCGTTGGGCAGTTATGAAGCGGACGATTTCAAAGACATCAGCCACTATGCCCTTATCAAGCTGACGAAGTTTTACGGTGTGACCGCTGATTATCTGCTGGGGCTGTCTGAAATGAAGCGTCACCCAAACGCTGATCTTGCAGACCTGCGTTTGAGTGACGGAATGATTGACCTGTTGAGAAGCGGGCGGGTGGATAATGCTCTACTGTGCGAATTGGCAGCGCACCCGGATTTTGTAAAACTACTGGCCGACATACAGATTTTTGTAGAGGGCATCGCCGCCATGCAGGTGCAGAATTTGAACGCATGGGTAGATGTGGCGAGGGCTGAAATTGTGGAGAAATACCAGCCGAGGGAACATGACCAGACCGCCTATCTTCTGCAAGCTGCCCACATAGACGAGGGCGACTATTTCAGCAGCCGGGTACATAAGGACATTGACATCATCATGGAGGATATGCGGCAAGCCCACCGGGGCCGGAGCGACAGCGCACCAAAGAAATCTGTGATAGAAGAAATGAAACAAGATTTAGAGGAAGTTGCCAGCTTTAAGGGAAGCCGTCTTGAACAATGGCTCTTAATCTACTGCAAGCAAAATCATCTTCCCTATAACCGGCTGACGGAGGAGGAAAAGCAGTGGTTGATACGGATAGGTTCTAAATCGGATTTCTTGAAATCGCATACAACGCAGAGAGGGAAAAAACGAAAGTAGAAAACATATTGGAGGGTACATCATGTCATTTCAAACACCACTGACAATTAACGAGGTCATAGCAAAAATTCATACCAAAAAATATTTATTACCATCCATTCAGCGTGAATTTGTATGGGATACGAATCAAATTATAATGCTGTTCGATAGCCTTATGCGGGATTATCCCATCAACGCATTTCTCTTTTGGGAGGTAGGGAAAGAGAATCTAAATGAATTTATGTTCTATGAATTTTTGCGTGATTACCACCAAATGAAGAATTATCACAACGAAAAAGCAGATTTGAAAGGCAATGAGAGTATAATTGCTGTGTTGGATGGGCAGCAGCGACTAACTTCGTTATATATCGGATTAAAGGGGTCATATGCGTATAAGTTATCTTATAAACGGTGGGATAATCCAAATGCGTATCCTGTGCGAAAGTTATATTTAAATTTGTTACAACGCTCTGAAGATAGCGAATGCGAATATGAATTTAATTTTTTGACCCCAGAAGAGGCCAACCAAAATGATAATACACATTATTGGTTTATGGTTGGTAATATTCTGGATATGAAAAGCCTTTCTGATGTTATGAAATATTGGTCAAAAAATATTGTCTATGGGAATCATTCAAGTGAACAATGTGACTTTGCAAATGAAACATTGTCAAAGTTATACGAAGTCATTCATGTTTCACCTACAATTTGCTATTATTTAGAAGATAGTGCCGAATTGGATAAGGTGTTGAATATTTTTATCCGAGTGAATAGCGGAGGAACCACATTGAGTTACTCGGACTTGCTACTTTCTTTTGCAACAGCCCAATGGGACAAGTTAGACGCAAGAAAGGTAATATATGATTTTGTTGATGAAATAAACGAGATGGGTGATGGATTCAACATCACAAAAGATTTTGTTTTGAAATCCTGCTTAGTGCTTTGTGATTTTGATGATATTTCATTCAAAGTAGACAATTTTAACCGAACCAATATGCTGAAAATTCAAGATGAATGGGAGAACATCACAAAAGCGATACGAAGCGCAGTAGCATTGGTTGCAAGTTTTGGGTTTAATCGTGAGAATATCACTTCTAATAATTTATTTATTCCGATAGCTTATTACTTAAAGCAAATTGGGCTTCCTGACAACTTTGATAGCAGTTCCTCTACGCTGACTGAACGTATTGAAATCAAGAAATGGTTTATATGCTCTTTATTGAAAAGAGTTTTTAGTTTTATGCCAGATGGGGCGTTGAAGCCCATAAGAGAAATTATACGCAGTCATTCTATGGATAGGCATTTCCCATTAAATGAAATTAAAGAACGCTTCAAAGGTACAAACCGTTCCTTAATTTTTACAGATGATGATATTAGTAATCTGCTGTGGGCAAAATATGGACAGGGAATAACTGTTGTAATAATGTCGGTTTTGTATCCATGGGCAGATATGAAAAATCACTTTCATATCGACCATATGTACCCTAAATCGAAATTCACCCGCAAACAGTTGAAAAAGCAGGGGCTGACCGATGAAGAAATTGAATTTGCATTAAAGAATTATAACTATTTGGGAAATTTGCAGCTATTAGAGGCAATTCCAAATATCGAAAAAAGCAACTGCGATTTTGATACATGGTTACATAGCACGATACCCATGGAATCTTTGCAAGACTACAAGTTAAAACATCTAATTCCCACTGATATGGACTTGACCTATACAAATTTCCAAAAGTTCTTATCTGAAAGAGAGGATTTAATTGTTGACAGACTAAAACAAGAACTTATGTAATTTGTGGGAATTAGCAAAGCCAGCCGAGCCAGTCAACGGTCAAGATGAACGGCGCTTTCAGCGCCGCCGTTGACAGCCTCGTCCGTCTTTGCTGATGGGTAATCAAGGCGGGAAAGCCCTAAAATGGCTTTCCCGCCCATTTCAATTTTGAGAAAAGAACAGCCCCTAAAACAAATAAGTGTGGCTACACGTATAGTCACGGTGTCCAGAGGCTTTCATATACGCCCTGTCTGCTGCTGAAATCAGCCCTTTGTTTCCGGCTTCCCAGCCCCAAACAAAGCCCTGTTTTCCTGCCGCTTCAAATGCCCTTGCCCTCCCCGGCGGCAACGGCATTTTCACGGCAACGCCGACAGAGCGTATAACACACTACACTTTGCTTCGCAAAGTCGTGTGCCAAATGGGGCGCTGCCCCCTTTGGATACCCCCACAATAAACAGACGCTATACCCCTTGTCAGGAGCATAGCGCCGTTTGTTGTCAGCAGCCCGTTTCACGGTCTGCGTGTAGTTCCTTGTAAACTGACCTAACTTGGAGTGCATAATCTTAGCTGTAAGCAACACCTATATCGACACAGGAGGATACACATAAATGATTACAGCAAAATCACAGTCTTTTACTCCCGCTTATCGAGGCGATGGATAGTCCATACCTATTACCGTCACCCTGTTTGGGATTTTATCAGACAGATAATTTGAGTGGCTATATATAAGCCTCAAAGAAGGCAGCTACTGTTGACAACGGCTGCCTTAATAAACCGGACCTGTTAGAAACAAGTAATTTACTTTATGTTTAACTCTTTGCATTTTTCCTCTGCTAAGGTATGTCCTTGAGCACGAGCCGCTTTGTACCAGCGAATTGCCTCTTCCTGATTCAATTCAGTGCCGATTCCTTCTTCGTACATCATTGCTAAATTGTATTGCGCATCTCGATCACCGTGTATTGCCCCTCGTTCAGTCCAATAAAACGCTCGTTCTAAATCTTTTGCAACACCAATACCTTCTAAATAAAAATATCCAACCTGACATTCTGCTAACGGATAACTTGTTTCCTCGGCTAATTTTAAATGTCCTTGAAAACACAGTTCAAATTGCTTGCTTTCCCAATACTTTTCGATAAGCCTATTGCAAATATCAAATTCTTCACAGGGTTTATAGTATCCAGCCATGTAGTTTTTTCCTCCTCGTTTTATGCGTTCTTTATCTAGTAAATTCCGATTTATCGGTTTGTACTTGAAAAAATTATACCATAGCCAATTACGAAAAACAATCTTCACTCTACACACGTTTAGACTATCCATACAATCATGAGACGAGAAGTATTTTTTCGTAAAGTTTGCGAAAATTCACAGGGAAGGTGCCTATCTACGAAAACGGCTTTTAACTGCCCACAAAGCGTTATGCGCTGGTTCTTCATGTCCGTTTCTCTCTGCACTGAAAGGTTGCGTCAATCACTCAAAAATGCACTTAACAAAATGCTTTAAACAACCAACAATTCATTGTCAATGTCAAAAACACCCGATTTGTTATTGTATTTTTAAATAAATAGCATATAATAACAGCGACATGGTAAGAGCCTAAGAGTCACGGAAAAAGGGAGACTTAGGCATTACTTATTAAGTTTTCTTAACTCTTTAAGAATGAGTAACAGTGCTACAAGCACCAGAAAGGCAACGTACATTATAAGTATGTTGCCTTTCTGAATTTTTACAACTCTTACCGTATTGAAACCGAGGCAATAGAAAGCCTTGTGCTTCTCCTTGAAACATCGCTGTCCGCAAAAGCGCTTTGCGCAACAAAGAAATCATTAACGAAGCAACTTGAATGTAGATATTTCAGTCAAAACATGATAAACTTAGATAGATAAAAACGGGTTGGTGATGAAATGAAAGCCTTACTGCAAGACGGAAAAGCAATAATCATGAAAAAAGCAGGTGTTATATGTTACTGCCTGATGTCAATACTGCTGATCAGTGCGGTTATATGGGGACAGGATGTATACGCACTGCTTCAGGGAACCACCGCTTTCAGCGAATATGAACCATCCGTCAATACCACCGAAACCAAAAGCAAGCTAAAGCATGCCTATATCCAAACCGACATTGAAATGATTACCGGTTCCTATGCTCAATACGGTAAGATCAAAGAGAATGAAATGCAACAAAAAACGGTATACTATCTTATGCCGATTAACAATGGCGAGTACTTTATTACAATCATCGCCCATGGTGATATTACTTCTGTACTTGATCAAATGGAACAGGCATTCTATAATTCTATCGGCAAAGATGAAAAGGACTATCCCGGAAAAATCACCGTTACCGGCGGTTTCAAGCTTTTACAAGCAGAAGAACTAAATTTAGCACTGGATTATTTCAAGAACTATGACAAAGAAATTAAATCTATGGAAGATCTTAACAAGCTGTGCAGTCCCTATGCGATAGTAATCGATCAGATTAACAATATTACAACCGACAGTCTGTGGACACTTTTATGGCTGTGGATTTTTATCTTCACGCTCTTTATGATTGTAGCGGTACTGTACTTCAGCGGCTATTTATTAAAACCGTTAAAAGCCGATATTCGCAAACTGTCAAATCGAGCAAGAGAATGCATTGATGAAGATTATAAACAAGCAACACCGATTGAAAATCTAAAAATCGGTACCTATTGCCTGTATCAAAAACAACCGTTTACCATGCGGGTCTATGAATATGATAACTTTATATGGATCTATCAGAAAGAAACCATCGCAAAGAAAAAAGGCTGTTTTGAGGTATGTGCATACGATATTCAAGGCAATCAATATATACTATGGCAGGGAGATCAACAGAAAACAGCCGAAAAACTGGCACAGCGGATCTTTGATCGTTCTCATCACGCACTGCTCGGGTTTGAAAGCTTTATTTATGAATACTGGAAAGATCAGCCTGAGCATCTGTATACAAAGCTCAAAGAATTATCCTTAATTAATGAAAAAATTGCAATGGAACAAGAAAAAAATGCGATCTCGGAGAAAAAAGAATATCATTTCCACAATCATAAAAGCGCCATGCATCGAAAACACGGCAAAGAAGTGAAACGTAAAGTAAGAAAAAAAGGAAGGTGATCACATGAAGCTGATCGTAGGACTGGGGAATCCCGGCAAGCAATATGAACATACACGACACAATGCCGGCTTTCGTGTGATTGATGAAATAGCGAAAGCATGGAATATCCAAGTAATAGAAAAAAAGTTTCAGGCACTCATTGCGACAGAGAACAGAGACGGTGAAAAAGTAATGTTGATGAAGCCACAGACTTATATGAATTTATCGGGAGATGCCGTAATTCAGGCAGTCAACTATTATAAAATAGATACGAAAGATATTTTAGTGATATACGATGATATGGATTTAGCTGTCGGGGTGATTCGATTAAGAGAAAAAGGAAGCAGCGGCGGACAAAAAGGCATGAAGCATATTATCTCCTGTCTGCACAGTGATGAAATCAACCGGATTCGTGTCGGTATCGGTAAGAACCAACAAATCGATACAGTAGATTATGTATTAGGAAAGATACAAGGTGAGGATGCACGGCTGCATCAGGCAAGCATCGAAAAAGCCAAAGAAGCCGCAGTCTACAGCATCGATCACACCTTTAATGAAACTATGAATCGTTTTAATAAAAAGGATCATTTAAAATGAAGCTGTTAGAACAGTTTTATGACAACCCGGCAGTACAAGCCATCAATCATAAACAAACCGGATTAGGTAATTTATCGTTGATTGAAGAAGCGGTTTTGATTGCGAGTGCCTATCAAAAACAACCGCAGACAATATTGATTATAAAAAACAACCTATATAATGCGCAGCGCCTTTATGAAAAGCTTACCCCCCTTACTGAAGCACAGGTGCTGCTTTTCGGCGTGGAAGAATCATTAAGAATGGAGAAGATTGCTTCCTCTCCCGAACTAAGAGCGGCTCAAATGGAGACGATGGCAAAGCTTTCAACGCAAACGCCGTTGATCTGTATTACCCATGCGGCAGGGGCAATGAGGCTGTTGTGTGATCCGGAGCAGTTTCAAGCACATACCCTGCATTTCAAAATCGATGAAATTTGTGATTTTGAAGACTGCAAACAAAAGCTGTTTGAAGCAGGTTACGATTTTGTCAGCCGTGTGGATCGTCCGTTATGCTATGCGGCAAGAGGTGGTATTATCGATGTCTATTCAATGAATTACGATCATCCGATCAGAATTGAATTTTTTGATAATCTCATTGAAAGCATTCGCTTTTTTGATATATCGACACAGCGTACGATACAAACCTTGGACTCTGTGGAAATCATACCGGCAAGTGAATATTTATTCAGCGAAGATGATATTTGCGAAATCAGTAAACAAGCTCAGGAGTTATTAAGCAAAAATCTTAAAAAATTAAGAGGAAGTGCGGAACATCAGTTGAAATCAACCATTGAACAAGAGCTTTCTGATTTAAAGGCACACCGTAACAGCGGCAGTCTGTATAAATACACGGCATTTTTAAAACAGCACTTTACAATCATGGATTATATGCACAATCCGTATGTGATATTTTCCTCACAGGAAGAAATCAAACAGACAATGACACATATTCAGGAAGAAACTATCGCCTATATACAGGAATTGAGTCAAGAAAGCTTGGCTTTACAGCGCTTTTCTTTATTTGCGGATCCTTTTCAGGAAGCGATAAAGCATCCGCATTTAATGATTGCGGTATTCACCGATATAAAGCATCCGATTACTTCACAGATCTATCCCCATACCCTCAGTGATCTTGACTTTCTTTCCACGATGGAAAAGCTTTGTAAACAGGCAGATACACAACATATTTTATGTGCCGTTGACAAATCGGAGCTCAAGCAGATTGAGTCGTATTTAACAGATCATGAGCTATCTTATACGATTCAAAGCGAACCACAGCTTTTGTCCAAGGGCATTACTTTGACTGCTCACAGTATGAACGAAGGCTTTCATGCCGTAAATGAAAACATTGTCGTTTATACCTCTAAGGAATTATTTCATAAAAAAGAGCGGAGAGTCCGTTACCATAATAAATTTAAAGACGCAGAGGTATTAAACGATTACTTAGAATTAGAAATCGGTGATTACATTGTTCATCACCAGTATGGTGTTGGTAAATACATGGGAATCATAAACAAGGAAATAGACGGGGTTCATAAAGACTTTTTAAATATCGTCTATAAGGGCGATGATGTTTTGCTTGTGCCGTTGGAACAATTTCGCTTTATCCGCAAATTTATGTCAAAAGAAGGAGCGGTTCCGAAACTGAATAAACTGGGAAGCGGTGAATGGGAAAAGACAAAGAAAAAGGTCAGTGGAAAAGTCGCAGAGCTGGCAGATCGATTAATCGCCTTATATTCACTGCGAGAGGATCATATCGGACATGCATTTTCTGCCGATTCACCGTTCCAGCGCCAGTTTGAAGAAGATTTTGCCTATGAACTTACGCAAGATCAAAAACAGGCAGTTGCGGAAATCAAGCACGATATGGAATCCGTAAAACCAATGGATCGTCTGCTTTGCGGAGATGTTGGTTTCGGTAAGACCGAGGTCGCAATACGCGCAGCCTTTAAAGCCGTTGCCGATAATAAGCAGGTCGCGTTTTTATGTCCTACAACGATATTGTCAATACAACATTATCGCACCTTTATGGAGCGCTTTAAGAATTATCCCGTAACTATTGCCGTCTTGAATCGCTTTGTATCAGCGAAAGACACCGCTAAAATCAAACAGGATTTAGCTGACGGTAAAATCGATATTTTAATTGGTACCCACCGTATTCTTTCCAAAGATATTTGCTTTAAAGATCTTGGCTTTTTAGTCATCGATGAAGAACAGCGTTTTGGTGTAGAGCATAAAGAAAAGATCAAAGAGCTGCGAAACAGTGTCGATGTGTTGTCAATGAGTGCGACACCGATCCCGCGAACCCTGCAAATGTCATTAGTAGGAATTCGCTCACTGTCTCAATTAGAAACACCGCCGTTGAATCGTCTTCCGGTTCAAACCTATGTAATTGAAAAAGACTTTCGCATGGTCAAAGAAATCATACAGCGGGAATTGGCACGAAACGGTCAAGTATTCTATCTATATAATAATGTAAGCGAGATCTATCAAGTTGCACGCAAGCTGAGAGAAGCATTACCGGATATAAATATTGCGGTCGCTCACGGTAAAATGAATCGTGAGGAAATTGAAGATGTAATGTTACAATTTACTGACAATGCCTATCAAGTACTCGTTTGTACGACTATCATAGAAACAGGCATTGATATTCCTAATGCGAATACAATTATTGTAGATCAGGCAGATCATTTCGGCTTGGCACAGCTGTATCAGATCAAAGGACGAGTCGGGCGCAGTGATCGGCTTGCCTATGCTTATTTGATGTATTCACCGCAAAAACAATTAAGTGAATTAGCAATGAAACGATTAAAATCGATCAAAGAATTTACACAACTCGGTAGCGGCTACAAAATTGCGATGCGTGATTTAGCGATTCGTGGTGCCGGTGATATGTTAGGACCCAAACAAGCCGGTTTTATCGATACGGTTGGCATTGATATGTATATTGAAATGTTAAATAACGCGATCTCTGAACGCAAAGGAGAATGCAAGCCGGAAGTGAAAGAAATGAAAAAAGCCAATGCGAAGGTGGATGCTTATATTCCAAACGGCTTTGCGCCGCAGGACTATGAAAAAATCAAACTGTATCAGCGCATTGATGAAATAACGACCAAAGCTGACCTGCAAAGCTTTATCGATGAAATCAAAGATAATTACGGGCATCTGCCTTCCGGCGTAGCGATGTTGTTTGAAAAAAAGCGCCTCGATATCTTAATCAACGAACCGCATGTCGAAGGCTACAAGGAAGATCGTCAACAGGCGGAACTCAGTTTCACTCAAGAATGGTCTGACAGTATTGACGGTGTGAAGCTGTTTGAAATGATGACAACCTTATGCAAGGACGCCATTATTCGCTATCGAAACCGTAAAATAACAATGCGAATTCCCAAAAACAGTGATTGGCTTTCTTTAATTATTGAAATTTTAGAACGCACCCAACACGCAGAATTGAAAAAAAAGTGAAATTAACATCTAATCTCACCGTGTAGAAAAAGAGTATTTTAATATGGATTGCACAATAGAATCGGCTGAAGAAGAACATATTTCGGACATCTTTGCCCTTTATGAACAACGTGTTCAATAGATGATACCGTCGGCTAATGCTCATGTACGGTATAGAAGCAAGGAACCAAAAACAAGAAATAGACCTTTAGCGCCATGCTATTTCGAATCGAAGAAGCTAAAGACTACAATGCCGGCTACGTAAACCTCTCATTCTTACCTTTTTCCAAATAAAACAAGTGACTTTATGTCAAGCAAAAATGAAAATGTCTCAAAAAAGTTAAACATTAGCACCAATTAGACGGTGCTTTGTTTTGCGAGATAATATTGAAAAGAGGCGTGCAACAGTACGTAGGGAGCAATTGCGTTTAATCACGGCATTCTTCTTATTACCGTTAGAATCCACAAGATTTTTGAAAATAACATAGTTAAATTGTTCATTCATTCAAAGATCTACCTTTCTCATAATGACCTCGCTTTCTTATGAGGTCTTATTTTATAACATCTTTAAGGATAAAATTATTTTCGTTACATTAAGACAATATCATTTTTGGTTTATACTCTTGGTTTTTGGTTAAAAGTGAGTAGTTGATGTGCTGTTTGACTTTACTTATCATATAGTTTTTATAGCTCAAAATGGTACAAACTAGTTAATTGCATATTATGAGTTTGCACACTTTAAGTGTAGTTTTATAAAGTATAATGTAGAAAGATTAAGAAATAAACTAAAATGATTTGCGTGAATAGTATAAGAGTGATAAAATAGTTATGACATGTGGAGGAAGAAAAGATGGAAAAGCTAAGAGTTTTTTTATTTGGTTTTTTAGTGTTTTTTATTGTGGGTTGTTCGAGTAGCTTTCATGTGGATGTGAAAGAGAATGCGGTATTGGAGTACGGAGAGAAGCCGGATTATTCCTTGTTGTTTGACAAAGATAATTCCGATGAAGATGTTTCGGTAAAGGAAGTGAAGAACTTTGACAGTAAGAAAACTGGGGAACAAGAAATCACAGTGATTTTTACGAATGAGGATGAAAAGACCAAAGAAGAAACAGTGAAAGTAACTGTAAAGGATACCAAGAAGCCGGAGATCAAGCTGAAGAAAGATAAGCTTGAAATTACTAAAGGCGATAAGTTTGATGCAGCGGCTAACATTGAATCGGTGAAGGATCCGGTGGACGGTGATATTAAAAAGAGTGATGATCAGAAGCTGACAAAGAACGGCTATTTCATTGCGAGTGATGTAGATGTGAAAAAAGCAGGCAGCTATACGGTGAAGATTACTGCATATGATGTGAATGGCAACAAAGCGGAAAGCAGCTACAAGGTGAGCGTGAAAGCGAAACCGCAGGAACCGGAAGTGCAACAGCCGGTGAATCAAACACCGACACAAACAAATACGAACAACGGCTATTCCAGTAATCAAGGAAGTACATCGAGTAATACCAATGCTCCTGTAGTGAATAATATACCTGCACCAAAGCCAAGCACGAATACAGGAAGTACATCGAGTCAGAATACCCAAAAACCACAACAGCCGGCAGTGACAAAAAAAGTTTGTCCTAACGGAAATGAACCGATTGATCCGAACTTGCCATGCGATGCTTGGTATTCTGGTGGCTATGATCAATGTTATAAAGATGCATCGGGCAATATTATAACATTTCCAACTGCGGAAGAGGCAAATAAATGGGCATACAATGCATTGCTAAATGACAGCTCCTTTGATATATATGCTGGTTATGTAACAACTCCTATTGGAAAAAATGATAATAGTCATTATCATGGAGTAACGTTCTATTAAAAATTGAATGTAATGATAGAAAGGCAGGACATCAAAAATCTTGTCTTTTTTTATGTATGCAAAATTTTGCAAAAACTTTTATATAAATTTTTTGGGATTTCTAAATTGAATTTGTATAACAAAAGTAAGGAAGGTAAGAAATCAAGTATTCCTTGCTTTTCTTATATCCAATCGAAAGGAGCAAATAAAGTGAATTATTATAAGGTGACTTTTACTTAGGGGCTTTGTCCCCGAAATAATATAATGGTTTTATCAATGTAAGGTCTTTTTAATTGAATGAAAAAGCATAATTCAAAAGTATTAGCTTTTGATAGAAAGGAAACAAAGATAACTATGCTTAAACTAAAAAATAAATTAAAGAAATTTTCTATACTTATGTGCACCATGCTAGTTACAGTTACCAATCTTTCATTACCTACATATGCAGCAAATGTTACAGTAACCCATGAAATTGATAACAGTGCTACCCAACATGGCTATGAAGTAGAAGGTGAGATGCATAATGATGACGGCGGTACACATACACACTGGACAATGCCGGGATATTTCGCATTAAATGCAAACGGTCAAAATGTATTCTGTATCGAGCCGTGGAAACGTGTCGATGACGGAACGACTGTTTCACAGGATGATTTAAACGCTATGATTGATTACTCGTTGTCTCATAGACTATCTCGCATTGGATATTATGGATTTTGGAGTGTAGAGAGAACACGTGAAAATTACATTACTACACAGTTAATGATATGGGAAGCACGTGGTTGGTCAGTCACAAAGAAGCCGGCATATTATGACGCAAAGAAACAATTAATCGAAGAAAAAATTGATCGTTCCGCTACACAGCTAAGCTTCACGGGGCAATCAAAAAACGCTAAAGTTAATGAAACGGTATCCTTTACAGATACAAACGGTGTATTAGCCGATTATATGAAAGGTGCCGGATATCCTAATCCTGATGTATCTTATCATAAAGACGGTGTTAATTTCTATTGGCACGGAAATACGATATACTTACAGCCTACTGCTGATGCTGGAGATACATTTACTTTTAGAATGGTAAATGTAACAGAAAACTTTGAAGGAACACCAATCGTTTATTATAATGGTAATTCGCAGAAAACGTCACCACTGAATAAAGTATACGATCCTGCAAGAAGTTTGTTTACCCTTAACATTCAAAAATTCGGCAACTTAAAAATCGCTAAACAGAATGAAAAAGGTGAAATGGTTCCGAATACCACTTTTAAGTTATCTTATAACGCGGATATGAGCAGTCCGATCGGTACTTATACTACAGGTGATGACGGTACGGTTACGATTCAGGAATTAGAACCG
>QZED01000053.1 GCA_009917405.1 bacterium c-19
CTTATTTTATAACATCTTTTAGGACAAAATCAATTTCGTTACATTAAGACATTATCATTTTCGATTCATATGTCAGAAATATTCATAGATGAATTCATTGACAAAATGATTGTTTTGTTGTATAAATGTAATGAATAAAAGCAATGAAAAGGATATGAGATACAAATACTTGATGCAGAGAGATGATTGGTCGGTGAAAAATCATTGAAAAGCTTGTTTCTTACTCCCTTGAAGCTGCCCCTGAAAAGGTGTGCCGGTAAAGCCGTTATCCGTAAATGAGTGCATAGATGTTTCTATGAACAAAGGTGGTACCACGAGTCAGACTGATCGTCCTTTACTTTCAGTCTTTTTATTTTGGAAGGAGATTTATATGGTAGATTTTAAAGTAGATGCGAAATTAAGCGTATTGAACCATTCCTGTGCACATATGATGGCGCAGGCAGTGAAGCGTTTGTATCCTCAGGCTAAATTTTGGGTAGGACCTGTTGTATCCGAAGGTTTTTACTACGATATAGATTTAGGTGATGATGTCATCAAGGATGAGGATCTAGAAAAGATTGAAAAGGAAATGAAAAAGATTGCCAAAGACGGCAAGCGCATTGTACGCGAGGAGATTTCCAAGTCGGATGCGTTGGCGCTGTTTGCGGATGATCCTTATAAGCTGGAATTGATCGAGGATTTAGAAGACGGTTCGATTACGACGTATCGTCAGGGTGAATTCGTCGACTTATGCCGCGGACCGCATGTGGAAAGCGTGAAGCTGTGTAAGAATTTTAAATTGACAAAGCATTCCGGTGCTTATTTTAAGGGTGATGCGAATAATAAAATGCTGCAGCGTATCTACGGTGTCTGCTTTGAAACAAAAGAAGCACTGGAAGAGCATTTGCATTTGCTGGAAGAAGCAAAAAAACGTGATCATAAAAAACTCGGCAGGGAAATGGGGTTATTTATGATGAGTGAATATGCTCCGGGGATGCCGTTCTTTTTGCCGGACGGTATGATACTGCGCAATCTGTTAGAGCAGTTTTGGTACGAGGAACATACAAAAGAAGACTATGTGTTTATTAAAACACCGATTATGATGAGCCGTGAACTATGGGAAACTAGCGGACATTGGCAGAACTACAGTGAGAATATGTACACTTCAGCGGTTGATGAGCGTGAGTTTGCGATTAAACCGATGAATTGTCCGGGATCCTTGCTCGTATTTAAAAACGGTCTGCATTCCTATAAGGATCTGCCGATGCGGATGGGTGAACTTGGCCAAGTGCATCGCCATGAAGCGAGCGGCGCATTGAATGGATTGTTCAGAGTCAGAACCTTCACTCAAGATGATGCGCATATTTATATGCGTGAGGATCAAATTGAAAGTGAAGTTATTTCCTTAATTCGCTTTATTGATCGCTTCTATGCAATATTTAACTTAACCTATGAGATTGAATTGTCGACAAGACCGCAGGATAAATATATCGGTTCATTAGAGATATGGGAGAAAAGCGAGGCGGCACTGGCAGCGGCTTGTGAGCGTGCCGGCAAAACGTATAAGGTTAATCCGGGAGACGGCGCCTTCTACGGTCCTAAACTTGATTTCCATATTAAAGATTCCTTGGGAAGAGTTTGGCAGTGTGGTACGATTCAGTTGGATATGAATTTACCGGAGCGCTTTGATATTACTTATGTGGATAAAGACGGCAGCCGTGTGCGTCCGATTATGGTCCATCGTGTGATCTTTGGTTCGATTGAGCGCTTTATCGGCATTTTGATTGAGCATTATGCAGGGCATTTTCCGCTGTGGCTGTCACCGAAACAAGTTGTCGTTGTTCCGGTACATCATGAGCGCCATTTGGAATATGCCAAGCAAGTGAATGAAGCGCTGACAGCGAACGGTTTCAGAAGCAGAGTCGATGCGCGCAATGAAAAGCTCGGCTATCGAATCAGAGAAGCTCAAATGCAGAAAATTCCGGTGGAAATCGTTGTCGGAGACGGAGAAGCACAGGATCAAACAGTTACAATCCGCCGTGCGATGTCGAAGGACAGTGTAACCGTATCCTTAAATGAGTGCATTGCGCTGCTTCGTCAAGAGGTTCAGGAGAAACGATGATGAAAAAAACATTTAGTAAATTATTATTTGCTGCATTACTGCTTTGTTTATGTGCATGTGCTAACGATTCAAAAACCGAACCGATTTCGATCTTGGCACCACAGGGAGCGCCGGCTTTGGCAACTCTGCCGTTCGCCGATCAAGAAACGGTATCAGTAGATTATGTATCGGGAAGCAATCCGTTGAGTGCCGAATTAATTAAGAACGATAGTGTGTATGATGTGATTATTGCGCCGATCAATCTTGGAACAAAGCTGATGGAAAAGAATAATACCCCTTATCGTTTAGCTGCCGTGATTACTTGGGGGAATCTGTATATTGTCGGTGAGGCTGATTATCAAAACGGTGATGCTTTCGCTGCGTTCGGTGAAGCAGCAGTTCCTGGAAAGATTCTGACGCATTATGCCGATGTTAAAGAAGTGACATATTTCAGTAGTGTACAGGATGTACAGACGCAGCTGTTAAGCGGAAAGGCAAAGGCAGGACTTTTGGCTGAACCTGCCGCAACTGCGACCATTGCTAAGGCAAAGGAAAAGGGTAAGACACTTACGATATTACAGAATCTTCAGGAAAAGGAAACAGTTGACGGTCAAAAGGGCTATCCGCAGGCAGCGATATTTGTAAAAGATCGTGAAAAAACAGAAACCGTTCTGAAGAATATTGAGCAATTATTAAATGAAACAGCTTCTAATGAAGAACAGATCAGTGCTTGGATTGAACAGATCGGTGTTGAGCAGCTCGGAATTCCAAATGCGAAAATCGCGCTCAGTACATGGGAGCGTCAAAATCTGAAATATGTGGATGCGAATACGGTAAAGAATGATATTGCGGAATTTTTAAAGCTGTTTCAAATCGTATTTCATGATAATATGTTAATTTAATGAATCGGATACAGTAAATAAAGCTGTATCCTTTTTTATTACTTGTCAAATAAAAAAAAAACTGCTATTCTATTGAATAGAAATGAGGTTTTATATGCACAGAAAAGTTCGTATCACTGCATCATTCATCCTGTTACTTTTCCTATGGCAGTGCTTAGCTGTCAGTTTGGATAATGAGGTGTTGCTACCGCATCCCTCGGCTGTGTTACAGACGATGTTGGTGCAGCTTCAAACGCAGGTGTTTTATACCTCGCTTTATCATACGTTCGTGAGAATTTTATGCGGTTTCTCCATAGCGCTCATATTTGCTTTACTGCTTTCTTTACTGACGTATCTGTATGATTGGATTGCGGATTTTTTCTATCCGGTACTGTTATTGACGCGAAGTATTCCCAACATTTCCTATATTCTGATTGTATTATTTTGGTGTTCACCGAAGACCAGTGTCATTGTGATCAGCTTTTTAATTTTGTTTCCGAGCGCTTATACCAATTTGTATCAAGGACTGTGCGCTTGTCCCAAGGCTTATCTTGATGTGATGAAGCTTTATCCGGGATCTCGTCTTTTCGATGTACGGCATGTGTATTTGCCGTATCTGCGTTCGTATTTATACACCGCGGCTTCCGTCGGTATTTCCTTGGCTTTAAAGGTTGGGATTATGGCAGAGATTCTCGGACAGGCGAATGACGGAATCGGCAGGCAGTTAAATTTATGTCGGCTGGATTTAGACACCGCAGGTATTTTTGCATGGACAGTTTGGATTATTCTCATGCTTTTTTCGGCAGATCGCTTATTGCTAATCATCAAACAATTTTTTCATAAGGGAACTGAATCATAAAAAGTGTTACAAAGAATATCGATTTTTTATATTTTCAAGCTGTTTGATCAATAACTGAAACGGCTTTGTCCGATATTTATCTTTATGAAACAATGCCAGCATTGACAGTGTTCCTGTTATTGTTGCTTGCTCTGCGGAAATGGAAGCTTCATCCGATTTTGGTTATGGGAATCAGCGGAGTGGTCGGATTATTCGTTTATCAGTGATGAATTGGTAAAAAAGACAAGGATAAAAAAAGTTCCCTTTGACAAGGAAACTTGTACTACAGAACCGCTAAGATTTCATCATCCATGCGCATTACATCCCAACACAGCGCAATATTTTTAAATTCTCTGAAGATGTGCAGATGCTTTTGAACTGCTTCGGCATTGGTATCGCATACACCTGAAATCGGATTGATTTCAATGCCGGGAATAACGGTTGCCGGTACATTTTTTATGAAATCCATTTGATAGCGCAGTGATTCGGAAGAAAGCGGGCCGCCCGGAAAATGCTTGGAAAAGGCTTCCGAGCTTTCAAAGTTGCGTAAATACACATTATATTCATAAGGAATCGCTGCTGGTGCATTCGTATGTGTGTACATCATCGGTTTAATAAAGTCTACATATTTAGCGATTTCCTTAATATTCTGTCCGACATGGTATGCTAAAATCGGCGCAAACAGATCGATACCAACAATCAGCTTACGGGAATTGAAATAAGCTGCAAGCTTAAATACTAGATCACTGATCAACTGCGATCTGCGCTTATAAAATGCATTGACCTGTGAATCGGCAAAATGATAGCGCCCGCAGCGATCATATTCTCCCCTTAATAAACGTATATCATGTGTATCAATCAATGCTTTGACAGCGTCAATGTCAACGGAGTGCATCTGTTTCATACATTCTTCGCAGAAGCAGCCGAAGCCTGCTTCATATCCTTGTGAAAAAGAAGCGTAGCGTATTTTATCTAAGAAGATTCCGTCAAACGGCAGCTTTGCGAAATATTTTTCATATAAAGCAATACATGCATGGGCATTATGCAAATGCGTCGGACAACAGAAATCAAATGAATTGCCGTGATAGCCTTCCATCTTTTTCAATTCACGCTCATCATTTTCCTGTAACAGCAGTGGAAACCACAACAGCACACGAATGTCTTTTTCATGAAAATAATCGAGTATCTTTTGATTCAATTCCGTATCGGTATTCCATCCGATAATCATTTGTTTCACTTGAATATGCGTTAATATTTGATCGCATTTAGTTTTAATTTCTTCCCATGAATAATTGCTTTTTTGAAACGTACCGCTATGCAGTTGTAATGTATATTGATAATCCATATAATTCTCCTTTTTCCACTTTCCCTAACTTAAAGTATGATTTTTCATAATTTTACCATAAAAAATGCTATAATAAAAGAGAATGTGAGGGATTATCATGCAGAGAAGTTTATTTGATGATGAAATGATGAATGAACCGCTGGCAAATCGTTTACGACCGAATACGTTAAGCGATTATATCGGACAGAAGCATATTCTTGAGGAAGGAAAGGTGCTGCTTCGCTTAATTGAAAGCGACCGTTTGCCTTCCATGATTTTTTGGGGACCGCCGGGTGTCGGAAAAACGACATTGGCACGAATTATTGCGCATCAAAGTGAAGCGAATTTTATTGATTTCAGTGTGGTCACAAGCGGTATTAAAGAAATCAGAGAAGTGATGAACCGAGCCGAGAGCGCACGCAGAATGGGGGAGCGAACCATTTTATTTGTCGATGAGATCCATCGCTTTAATAAGGCACAACAGGATGCTTTTTTACCGTATGTGGAAAAGGGCAGTATTGTGCTGATCGGCGCTACCACCGAAAATCCTTCATTTGAAATCAACAGTGCGTTGTTATCAAGATGTAAGGTTTTTGTATTACATGCGCTGAAGGAAGCGGAGATTGTAGAATTGCTGAAACATGCACTGACCTCACCGCAGGGCTTTGCACAGGTGGATATTACGATTGATGAGGATGCACTTCATATGATTGCCGGATTTGCGAACGGAGATGCGAGAACGGCTTTAAATACATTGGAAATGGTTGTATTGAACGGATCTTATCAAGACAAAGCAGTGATTGTCACCAAGGAAATCATTGAGCAGTGCATTTCAAAAAAATCATTGCTTTATGATAAAAAAGGCGAAGAACATTATAATTTAATCAGTGCGCTGCATAAATCAATGCGCAACAGTGATGTACAGGCATCTGTTTACTGGCTGGCACGAATGCTGGAAGCAGGTGAGGATCCCTTATATGTCGCAAGACGTTTGATCCGTTTTGCGTCCGAGGATATTGGTATGGCTGATTCCCGTGCGATTGAAATTACAACTGCGGTATTTGATGCTTGTCATGATATTGGTATGCCGGAGTGCAGTGTGCATTTAACTCATGCGGTGACGTATTTATCTTTGGCTCCCAAGTCCAATGCGCTGTATCTGGCGTATGAAAAAGCCAAGCAGGATGCCTTGAATGAAATTGCCGAACCGGTACCGTTACAGCTGCGTAATGCCGTTACCGGCTTAATGAAAGAACTCGATTACGGAAGCGGCTATCAGTACGCACATGAGCATCAGGATAAACTCACTGTAATGGAATGTCTGCCGCCTTCTTTAAAGGATAAGGTTTATTATGAACCGACCGAAATGGGTTGCGAAAGCAGAGTAAAAGAACGCATGAAACAGATTCAGATGTGGAAAAAGCAACATCGTTAATCTATCAATAAATCAACGGATTCTACATTTTTTGTACTTGTTTTTTTGTATACTCATAAGTAGTATACTCTAAAGTATACAGATGAATTTTCATGAAAATAAGTCGAAAAATTCATATCTCTGCTCACGTATGATGATGCGCTTGATTACGTGATCAAATACGCCAAACAATAATTGTATATTACTGTATTCATCGAAAATAAATGTATATGTATCAGAACTGTCATATTAATGGAAAGTTATGGAAATAGCTTTCTTTTTTTTATTATTTGTTTATTATCTGATTATGTATTAAGATAAAAATGTAAAAATACTGAATTTGTATATTGACAATTTCACTATTGTCACATATGATTGAATAAAGAAAGGCGGCATACTTATGGACAAAGATCGTTTAATAGATTTGGTTCAAAAAACCAAAGAACATGATGAAGCAGCTTTTGAAGAACTGTTTAAAGCATACTATCCGAGTGTTTATAAAGCAGCGTTCAAGCTTTGTCATAATGATGCTGATGCGCAGGATATTGCGCAGCTGACTTTTCTTCAAGTGCGTAAATCGATTCATAATTTAGAGAAACCGGCTTATTTTCCGTTATGGATCAATCGCATTTGTGTAAACAAGTGTAAGAATCTGTTTCGTGACAATAAAAGTGATTTATATGATAATGAATATGTGAAATATTTTAATCAGGTTACGGAAAACAGACGTGAATATATCAGTGAGGCTTTATCACACTATACTTCCGATCAAAAGGTATTAAATGATTTAATATTATCTTTAAGCAAGGAACATCAGGATATTATCAAGTATTTGTATTATCAGGAATGCTCGCAAGAAGAAGTTGCCGAGTTGTTGAATATACCGATCGGTACGGTGAAAAGCCGTGCTTATGCGGCAAGAAAAGCATTGCGTTGTAAGGTAGAGGATTATGAAACAAGGGAACAGGTAAAGCTGAATTTCTATTTTTCTCAGCTTCCGATGTTATTTACTTTGTATTTTTTACAGAAGCAGTCTTCATGGATCAAAGGACTTGCAGTGATCAAGCCTTCTTTTCATGAGCATTTGAAATCAATGATGAGTAAAATCTCTTTGAACTATGCGATCTGTGCTTGCGGCTGTGTATTAGCGTTAAGTGCCGCAGGAATTTATCATGAATATCAAAAACCCAATACGGTGAACAGAGTAGTTTTTCCGTTGGTTTCCATAGATACTTATACGATAACTAATGAACAGGATGCATATTATTTATTAAGAAATTATGCGTATGATGAAAAAGCTTTACAGGTGATCAGCGATCAGCTGATTTTAGAGATGGAACCTTTATATGAGGCTTTAAAACAGTGTAACGGAAGCTATTATCATGTACTGGTAGAATGCGGTTGGTCATATTGTTTTGAGAACAGATTGAAAAATATTTAATTTTTTTTTGAATTTAAGTGAACGCAGGTTTATATTTTGGTGTCTTACAGTGAATATACAATGGGGTAAGTGTATTTAAAGCACTTTTTTGTAGTATGCTTTTGTTTATTTGATTTAATGAATCAAAATCGTTCTATTAAAAGTTTATTTCTGTTTTATACTTATGAAGTAGGCTTTTAATATCATCGGTGTATTAAAATACGTAATTTTGATTTATCGAAGGAAAGGAAAGATTCGTATGTTTAGGAAAATGATTACAGCACTAACGGCGACATTGGGTTTATTTGCTGTAGCTTATATTTATACAAACAGTAATATGCTGACTACTTTAAATGCACAATCTGCTCCTGCTTTTATATTACCTAAAGGTTCAAAGGTAGTTTTAGGTAAATACAATAATAAAGAAGTTGTATGGGATATCGGAAATAACAATAATAACGGAAATTATGTGTTGATGAGCAGTAAACCAATCGTGGACAGTATAACGGTTTTAAATAAAAATTTGCCATATACATCCAGTGTTAAACCAAATGACAGCGATAAAGATAATTACTGTATCAAATTTTATCAAGCAAACGATTCGTCTTATGCATATTGTCCTACAACACCGTTGAAAGATAAGATAAATGATATTGTATTGAACAATACAGAAACAGAGATATTAAGCAGAAATCCTTTTTTACCTTCTGTTGTTGAAGTGAGAAATGGCGGAACGCTTGGCTTAACGGTAAATGACAGAGCATTTAAAGGTATCAGCAGTGACGGTTGGTTAGATAAAAGCTATTGGCTGGATGGGAGAGTTGTAGATGAATTCAGTTTTAATACGGCCTATAAAGATATTTATATGAATGTCATTCAGGTTGGTGCTTCTTTAACTGTTACAGAAACCAATGATACTAAGTATGACTATAAGGATTATGACACAGGAATAAGGTATTCAGGAAAAACAGAAAAAATATTTAGACATCCTGTAGATAACTGGATTAATTCGGGAGGAACCGTTTTTTATTCATCATTACGGCCTTTTTCAAAGTTGAACAGAGCTAAGGTAATGTTTGCTGCTAATACATCTTATACTGACGGAAACTGGCACAGCTTTGCGATTGATTCCGCAAATCTAAATGAACTGAATGAACTAAATCCAAATAAATTAAGAGTCCAATCATCTTTATCGGCTGATTTACAAGATATTAAAAGAAATAGTCAAAGTATCACTAAGGTTATAAAAAACGGCAGTGTAGATATATCAGTAAATGCAAATACAGGAAGTAGTACAAGAATGTCAGTGATTCTCTATAATGAGGCAGGGACACAAATTCAATATTACAAGTTAGGAAATGCAACACAAGATGGTACGAATGATTATTCGGTTAATTTAACCGGTATACCGGTGGGGAGCTATCAAGTGGCGGTCATCAATGAGGAATATGTTTCATCATCACAGATAGCGGTTAAGAGCTCTCCGATATCGAATTTATTACCGTTAGAAATTGTTGAACCGCACAAGATTACTTATACAAAACAACCGCAAAGCGGGGCAAGCAGCGGTAAGGATTATGAGGTTACTAAAAATGTAAATGCGGAACAAACGGTAGGTAAGATAACAGTAAGCTCGCAAGGAGTTATGCCATTAACTTATACGATAGAGGCAAACGGTGATGATACTTATCAAAACTTCGAAGTCGATGGTTTAAGCAACGGTACGTCAAGCAATACTTCGCTGAATGTGAAAATCAAGGGGGATGCACCTGATTTAGTGAGCGGTGGATTAAAGGCAGGGAGCTATAAGTTTTGTATAAGTACAGTGGATGCGAACGGTGATCCGACTACGGCAAATTCTAATTCCAAGGTATGTGCTTCATTTACGGTAGAAAAGACAAGCTTAACGGTAGCTTTTGATGATTCGAATCAGACAAAGAAATCAATAGCGGATGCTTCAACAGCTTGGAATGAAACAGCGAGTACTACTCCTAATACAGGAACTAAAGTAACTTACAGTGTGAGCGGTGGTGATACCTACTTGATTGATATTGATGCAGATACAGGAGCGATCACTTATAAAGGCAACGGTGCTTTCGGTAAAGTAAAGATAAAGGCAACTGCTGATGATGATCTAAGCGGCGGAAATGATAATTATATTTCTGCTTTTACGGAAAAAGAAATTGTAATCTATCAGGAAGTAGACGGACATGTAAATCCTGACGGTAATTCATCGGATACTACAGTGCCGACTTTTACAGCATCTGATCCTAATATAAAGATTAACGGAACCATCGGAACGATTGTCGGAACGCTTGGTACATCAGCTTCACTTGATAACAGTCAACCGACTTATCGCTATGGCATAAAGGCGGGAGAGGGAGATGCGAATTTCTTCAGTGTAGACGCAAATACAGGAGTGATCAAGACAACCGCGAATCTCGGAGTCAAGAGTTATCATATTATAGTCACGGTATCAGATAGTTGGAGTACCAAGGAAATCCCTGTCACCATTAATGTCGGAGTAGCTGCGCCAGAGAACTTACAATTTTATGAAACAATAGCTGCCACCAATATGATTACGCAAAAGAGTGTAAAGATTACCGATACAGGAGTAAGCGTGTATGCGATGGTTAAGGGAAGCACAAACAATAATCCTGTGACTTATAAAATCAAAGATGGATCAACCAATGTTATCACAATCAATCCAAATACCGGAGCGATCACAATGCACGGAGTAGGAACGGTAACGATTGTCGCAGAGAAAAAAGGTGCGACTGGACAGGGAGATGCACAGGCAGAATTAACCTTTACGGTAACAGCGGGAGCGCAAAACTTCATTTATACAGACAATGCAGGTAATGAATTACCGAAAAGCGGAACTGCTTACAGTGCTTATGTGGAACAATATGAAAAGGCAAAGAATTTTCAGTTATATACCGCTGGGAATCCAACCGGTTCTACCGTAAGTTATCAGTTGAAAGCAGGAAGTCCTACCGATGTGATCTCGGTAGATGCGAGTGGTTTGGTTACGATTCTGAATGCGACTATTTCACCGAGTCAGATCGGCAGAGTAATTGTTGAAGCGACGAGTCATGATCCGAGCGGAAACTATGCAGATAAAACAATCGAACTTCCGATCAATATCACAAAAGCAAGTCAAACGATTTCCTT
>QZED01000054.1 GCA_009917405.1 bacterium c-19
ATTGACAAAGATAAGGTTATATTAAAACCCTATCTCATCAAGAAATAGATAAGAAAAATTGGCTGTCAGCCTACTTAGTCTATTCACTTCAACAAGGTGGAATTAAGTCTTTCATAAATTTTTGAACTGCTTTTTCTACCTGTTTTCGTTATGCCCTTTTTTGACTTATCTACATATACATTATAACTGAAAAACTAAAATCCACAAGACTTTTTTCTTGATATATCCTAGTCCTGTCTATCTGCTTTCTTTTTGTAACAGTAAATTCTACTTATTTTTATGTGCTTTTTGAAGTGGAATTTAACTTTTCACTTCAGGTTTAAAATAATTTATTTAATGATTCTCGATTTATACGCAATTAATAAAAAGGGATCGGTTTTACCCGACACCTTTAAATAAATCATTTTCACCAATGCACTTTCAATAAAGTTTTTACAATTTTACCGTTCGGCATTTTGAAATACAAATAAGTATTACCTTGTGATTTAGCAATAAAATTAACATAGATACCGAAAGTAGAATAACTAATTCTCGATATTTCTGCAATTGAATTATTTCCGATATAAACATCGATATTTTCAGGATTGTTTGCGAATGCTGTATCGAATGCCGCATTACATTCAATACCGAAAGGATCGTAATCCTTATTTCCCGGTGTATTATCATTTAAATTAATATCAATGGAACTCGGTACCTTTATATTCTTGACTTCTTCAAAGCCTGTGACTTTTAACAATGCTTTTGTAGTAACACCGTTAGGTGCAGTAGCATAGATATAAGTATTACCATTGCCCTTTGCCATAATAGTTCCTACTAGACTTATTGTCGCAATCTTAGGATTACCTATTTTATATACTATTCTTGGATCAGATACTGTCGAAGGACTGTATGATGCTTTTATATAAGCAGATATACCGTTTTTTGCATTAATATTTACAACACTTTTATCAAGTTTAATACTCTTTACATTTGAATTGTCTTTTACGGCAATAAGTGTCTTAAATGTTTTACCTTTGCATTCAGTATATAAATAAGTAAGACCTTCACTGACTGCGACTAACTCTCCGTCTTCATCCACTTTGGCAATTTTACTGTTTCCGGTGCGATACTTCACACTAAATCGATAATAATCGTCGATTTTCAAGTCACTGCTTAGATATTTTTTTTCATATTTATTAACAGTTATTTTGCTGGGCATAGAAAATACTTTCAGTGACGGCTTTTTCACTTTTAACAAGACTTTACATTGGATGCCGTCAGCTGTTTCTAAATACAGCCACGTATTGCCGGTACTTACCGCTTTCACGCTGATTTGGCTGTACTTTTTTGTTGCATCTTCAATTTTGGTTACTACTGCAACTTTTGAATTTCCTGTTTTTGCTTTTAGAATCGGATAAGCATTTGTTTTTTGAGAATCAAATTTGATGATGCGATCAATACCCAGTGAAATATTTTCTGTTTTCAATTCAAGGGATTCCCCGTCATTTGCAACATAAATATCATAAGGAAGATCATAATAGCTAACTTTTAACTTATCAGGATTTTTAACTTTAATTAAGCTTCTGACTTCCTTACCGTTTGCCAGTTTCGCATATGCATAGGTGTTCCCTACAGATACTCCTGTTACAATTCCGGATTGATTAATTGTAGCAACTTTTGAATTTCCGATTCGCCATGATGCCACTTTACCGTTGGCAGGTGTGACAGCCGCTTTCAGTTTTACTTTTTCTTTAATATTCACAATTTGTGAATTCGGAAGTGTTACTGATGTCGCCTTTTTCTGTGTATCAACGATATTCAATGATATTCTGTTTTCATAACCGCTTTCAGATTTCACATATAACCATGTTCTCCCCTTTGCAAGCGCCTGCACAATACCATCTGCAGTTACTTTCGCTATTTTGCTGTTCCCTATGCGATAGGTATATTTTTGATTAGGTTTAACGACTCTGATCGCATTACTGGCCGTCGCTACAAATGAAGGATATACATAATCCTTCACATTAAAAGTTTGCTTAAGCCCCGTTTTAACAACTGTTTCTACAAAAGAAACTAAACTGTAGTCTTTTTGAGGAGTTACTAACACAGATACCTTTGCTGTTAGTTTATTAGGTGTTTCTACATACAGCCATGTTCTTCCTTCTTTTTTAGCTGTAATTATACCGTTAGAAACAGTTGCGATCTGCGAATTTCCGGTTCTAAATTTAAAACCTTCCATGTCAGGATCTGTATTGGCAACCGAAGGCTCGACTTTCATGACAGTCGGTGCGAACAATGTTTCATACTTGCTGATTTTCACAGTCGATTCTGTAAAATAAACATTCTTAGGAGCGCTCTTGAAACCGGAATAGTAACTTTCGAAATTATCTGCAGGTACAGCTTGCGATGTTGTGCTGCTTTCCGCTGCCTTAACCGTTACGCTATCAATCGTAAAAACTCCCAATACCATCATACTTGCTAAGCCTGCAAGCAAAGCTTTCTTCAAAAAACAACAATCAGTCTTTATTTCAATATTTCTCACTTTCATTTCCTCCTCTTATCTATGATTCCTCTAAGTTATCTTATACCTGAAATCATGTAGGACACATCATTATCATCACTTTCTCCTTTCAATCATAGAGATCTGTTTCAATCACAATAAGCTTATATGTAATATTCAAAAGCAGCGTAATTATACATTTTCGGTTTATTCACTACACCTATACTTCTTTGCTTATATTACATCTTTTTCTCGATGAAATCAAGCCGTTTTACATATATTTATGAAATCGCCTAATATGCGATTGCGTCCGCTGCGGCATTCATTTAACAAAAAAAGATAACAGACATTATACTGCCTATTACCCTTTGTATGTTTATTAAACAAGAACATCTATATCTATAAATTTCTATTATAGATTTATTATATTACCAATGTACCTTTATTAAGGTTTTTACGATTTTACCGTTTGGCATTTTGAAATTTAAATAAGTATTTCCTTGTGATTTCGGTATATATTCAACATATATTTTGGAACCGTTAATATTAACGTATTTTACTTCAACAATCGATTTATTTCCGATAAATACTTCAACATCCTCTAACTTATTACCGTAAGCAGTATTCAAAGTTGCAGTACAATCATAATTTTTCCAATTATAATCTTTATCACCGGGTGTATTCTCACTTAAATTGATATCTATAGTACGAGGCGCATTAATTTGCTTAATTTCATCGAATCCGCTTACTTTTACAAGCATTTTAGTAGTTACACCATTTGGTGCAGTTGCATAAACATAAGTATTCCCGTTGCTTTTACCGATAATCGTTCCAGTCCAATCCACTTCAGCAATTTTTGAATTGCCGGTTTTAAAAGCCAACCTTTGATTTACGGCATTTCCCGGATTGAAAGTTACTTTCGGCATTGAACTTGTTTTGTTGACTTTTGCATTAATACTGACAACGCTTTTATCAAACTTGATACTTTTTATTGCCGGTCCGTTTTTCACCGACACAAGCGATTTCAATGTTTTGCCTTTACATTCTGCATATAAGTAGGTAAGACCTTCACTTATACCGATCAAGTACCCGTCATCAGATACTTTTGCAACCTTACTATTCCCAGTACGGAATTTTACAGCATTTCTATATTCATCATCGATATCCAGTTCACCATATAAATATTGTGATCCATTTTTATCTACTATAAATTTGTCGGGAATATAAAATTTCGTCAACGGTGCCTTTTTAACTTTTAACAATACTTTACATTTTAACCCATCCTCTGTCTCCAAGTGTAGCCAGGTATTTCCGTTCGTAATTGCTTTAATACTAACAATACCATTTTCTGTTGTGCTGACTCTAGCAATAGCGGAGTTACCTGTCTTCGCATTTATTAATTTATCGTCATCGCGATAAACTGATAACTGAGTTTCATCCTTATTTATAATGATACTGCCGCCATCATAAACAATGTTAGAATTATTGTAATATTCCTGTACACTTAGCTTGGCAGGGTTCTGAACTTTTATCAAGCATCTGACTTCTTTTCCGTTAGCTAATTTCGCATAGGCATATGTATTACCGACGGAAACACCTGTTACTATACCTGATTGATTAATCGTTGCCACTTTTGAATTTCCGATTCGCCATGAAGCTACTTTACTGTTTGCCGGTGAAACAACCGCTTTTAGTTTGATTTTTTCTTTTTTCTTTATCGTTTGTGTACTTGGCAAAGTAACTGAGGTTGCTTTCTTTTGTGTGTCCACAATGTTCAATGATATTCTGTTTTCATAACCGCTTTCAGACTTTACATATAACCATGTCCGTCCCTTTGCAAGCGCTTGTACAATACCGTTTGCGCTTACTTTCGCTAATTTACTGTTTCCAATCCGATATGTATATTTAATATTTGGCTTTACAACAGTAGAAACATCACTCGAAGTCAACGTCGGGAATACAAAATCATTCACATTGAAATTTTGATTTAACCCTAATTTTGTAACCTTATCCACAAAAGAGACACGACTGTAATCCTTTTGTGGTGTTACAAGAATAGATACCTTAGCCTTTACCTTATTCGGTGTTTCTACATACAACCATGTTCTGCCTTCAGATTTTGCGATAACGGAATCTCCTGATACATATGCTATATTAGGATTTCCGGTCCAATATTTTGTTCCTTTCAGAAAGGGAACAGTATTCGGCACCTTTGGCACTACGGTTAACGCTCTAGGTGCATATACTGATTCAAATTTCGCAATTTTTATTGTTGATTCAGTAAAATATAATTTTTTAGGATCACTGGTAGCTGTTGGATAATAGCTCGGTGCTTTTACAAGAACCGATACCTTTGCCCTTACCTTATTCGGTGTTTCCACATACAGCCATGTTCTGCCTTCCGATTTTGCAATAATAGAGTTTCCAGATACATATGCAATATTAGGATTTCCTGTCCAATACTTAATTCCTTTTAAATCAGGACTAGTATTTTCAATCGTCGGCAAAACATTCATAAATCTAGTTACAGAATCTGAACTATATTTATCAATTTCAATAGTCGATACATTAAAGGTGATTCTTCTGGGTGCACTTGTAGTTTGCAGAACAGCACGCGTATTTACTTGTACCGAAGTCGGCAATGTTTTTCCTACCGATGCTTTTACAGTCATTTGATCGATTGTAAGTACTCCTAATGCCGTCACACATGCTAATCCGCCTAAAACAGCTTTTTTCAATAATCGGTAATTAAGTCGTATTTCGATGTTTTTCATATCCTATTCCTCCTTCTCTCTTCCGTATTACATAACAGATATATGTTATTTCTAAAAAAGCATCCCTTCTTTCTAGTGAATATTCATACAAAACATTATATTGATGTTTATAAACGTATACATTTATAAACATTTTAAAATGAGCGAAAAATGTATTAAATAGTTGAACAATATATAAAAAAGGAAGAATAAAGCATTCTTCCTGAATGTATACGTTTAGATACAATAAAGCTGTATTATATCCTTTTGTCTTCCTTTCCTATTCTACACCTATTTCCAATTATAATCAAGATCTAGTAATAAATTAATATTCTAACGAACGATCATTTTACTTTTTAATCACTTTCACCAAAGCTCTTACTTCAAGTCCGTTCACTGTTTTCGCATACAGCCATGTCAATCCTTCAGATAACGCAGTCACCTTTCCGCTCTTATCTACTTTCGCTATTTTTGTGTTTCCGATTCGCCATGTCACTGCTTGATTCGCATTAGTCGGATTGACTGTCGCTTTAAATGTATATGTCGCTCCCTGTTTTATCTCTTGTTTTTCACTGTTCAATTTTACTGCCTTAGGTTGCGGGATTACCTTTACCGCTGCCTTTATTTCTTTTCCGTTGACCGTCTGTGCATAGATTGTCGCATTCCCCACTGCTCTTGCACTCACCATTCCGTTTTGATCGATACTCGCTACTTTTGGATTGTCACTTCGCCATGTCACTGCCTGATTCGCTCCCGTTGGATTTACAGTAGCTTTAAACTGTGTTGTTTTACCTAATGTGACAACCTTACTGCTGTAATTCAGTTTCACATCCGTTGGTTGCGGTATCACCTTTACGACGGCTTTGGCTTCTTTACCGTTAATCGCTTTCGCATAGATATACGCTGTGCCTATTCTCTTTGCGGTTACTTTACCGGTTTGATCTACACTTGCAATATTTGAATTGCTGCTTCGCCATGTCACTGCTTGATTGGCATCTATCGGATTGACTGTCGCTTTAAACTGTGTTGCTTTCCCCAATGTGACAATCTTACTGCTGTAATTCAATTTTACATCAATAGGTTGCGGTATCACCTTTATTAATGCTTTTGCTTCTTTTCCGTCTACTGTTTTTGCATACAGCCATGTCAATCCGACAGACTTTGCGGTTACTTTACCGGTTTGATCTACAGTTGCCGTTTTGGGATTACCCGTTCTCCATGTCACCTTTTGGTTGGCTCCGTTTGGCAATACCGTTGCTTTTAATTGACTGACTTTGCCAACTGTTATTATTCGCTTTTCAGCATTCAGCTTTATGCCTGATGTACCGACAACTATCCCCTTGGCATAAGCATAATTAGTACTTGTTCCTTTCGTCTCTTTTCCATCTTTGATTTTGTAAGGATAAACACGATAATAATTATTTTCAGCATTTGATGCCGTTCGATCATAATAAACAAATTTATCTTCCCCGTTTACCTTCTGTATTTCATTTTTACTTACACCTAAATATTGATAAGCACCGTTCACGCCGATCCTTCTGTACACTGAATATCCGTCGGCATCACTATGCTTTAAGTCCCAATACAGCATCGTTTCATTGGTTCCGGTTGGTATTGCTTTTAAATTATCACAAGAAGGCAGCATATACCGATTGGCAAGAATCCACTTTGTATCATTCGCTAAATGTGTCGGCATTTTATTCTTGAACTCCCGTTCAGTGATATAATTGCTGTGAAAGCTCTCAAAGTCAGGTTTAAAAACGGTATAATAACCATCCAGATTTACAAGTTTTGTTAAATCCGGCAGTTCTCTGATCTCATTATATTGTAAATATAAGGTGTGTAAATTGATTAAATTACTGAGCGCACTGATATCACTTATATGATTCGTGTTCAGATATAAAGCAGTTAGAGACTGTAACTCCTTTAAGCTGTCAATATTACTTATACTGTTATTATCCAGATTTATTATTTCCAATGCCGTACAATATCTTAATGCGCTAATATTATTAATTTTATTATAGCTGATATAAAGTTCATTCAAATTAATATTTTCGGCTAGAGGACTGATATCACTGATTTCATTATCTGATAAATCTAAAATTTCCAAATTTGACAGATTACTTAACACTGAAATATCTTTAATTTTATGATAGGACAATGACAGCCATTTTAAAGCGTCAAGCTGCTCAAGCGGATCGATACTTTGAACATGGGTAAGCGCCCAAGGATCATTGGATAAATCCAAATATTCTAATAAAGAGAGTTCTGCGAGTGATGATATATCGGTAACAGCATTAGATCCAAGATCTAAATCAGTCAACTTCGTTAAATTTTTCAGCGAGGCTATATCAGTAATGTGATTTGAAGCAAAATTAATATCTACTAAATTAGTTAAGTGCTCCAGTGCAGAAAGATCTTTAATATGATTGTGTTCAAAACGTAAATAATTTAATTTTGTTAAATTCGCAAGAGGACTGATGTCTTCAATTTCATTCCAACCACTGTTAATGGTGGATAAATGATTCATCCCAGATAATGCAGTTATATCTTTTATTTTATTATTTTGAATCCACAATTGTTCTAAGTTTATAAGGTTGCTTAAATCAGAAATATTGATTATTTGATTAGTACCAACATTCAAATAGGTCAAATTGGTCAAGTTTGCTAACGGCGAAACATCTTTAATTTGATTTTGACTCAAGTTCAGACTTGTTAAATTTATCATATTGTTTAATACTGTCAAATCAGATATCTGACCGCCGCGAAGCGCTAATACACTCAAGTTTGTTAATCGGTCTAATCCGGTTAAATCACTAACTCCTGTCGTCGCACGCTCTGAACCTAATTTCGTAATATGCAGAGCCTCCTGTTTTGTTAAAATCCCGTCATGATTGGTATCTCCTGCTTCTAACACCAATTCATATAATGCCGCATCAGGAATACCGCTCGCATCATTCTTTATGGTATCACCGTCGACATTGCTTCCTTCTGCATTCACTCGCGTTATATTACATAACCCTATAGTCATTAGTAAGCACAAGCATAGTTTCCCGATTTTCTTCATAAGTTCCTTCTCCTTTTCAATGTACACCTTTTATAAGGTCATTTTACATTAATTATCAAGATAAAGCAACCTATGCGAAACAATAAGTATCGACAAAAAAAGGTAGATGTTTATGTTACAAAACTCTACCCATATAAATTACTTAACTACCTTTATTAAAATCCTAGTCTCTTTGCCGTTTATTGCTTTCGCATATAAATAAGTGCTTCCAGTTGCCTTAGCAGTTACTCTGCCGTTTTGATCGACAGTTGCGATCCTGGTATTACCGGTTCGCCATGTAACTGCCTGATTCGCTCCCGTTGGATTTACAGTTGCTTTAAATGTATATCTTGTTCCTTTCTTCATTGTTTTGCTTGTACAATTAATGCGAACACTTCTTGGCTGCGGTATTACTTTCACTAAAGATCTTGTTTCTTTTCCGTTAATTGCTTTTGCGTAAACCCAAGTCATTCCTACTGATTTCGCTGTTACTTTTCCGTTTCTATCTACTGTCGCTATCTTTGGATTTCCGATTCTCCATGTTACTTTTTGATTCGCATTCACAGGATAAACTTGTGCATTAAACCTAGTTGTTTTACCTACTGTAACAATCTTTTTATCATAATCTATAAAAGTAGCTCTCGGTTGCGGTATTACTTTCACCAAAGACCTTGTTTCTTTTCCATTGATTGTTTTTGCATAAAGCCATGTCAAACCTTCTGATTTTCCAGTAACAACTCCGTTTTTATCCACCGTAGCTATTTTAGAATTCCCCGTACGCCACGTCACTTTCTGATTCGCTGATTGCGGATATACATTAGCTTGAAATTTAGATCGGCTTCCGACACTTACAATTTTTTTACTGTAATTAAGTTTAACGCTGTTTGGTTTAGCAACTACTTTAACAAGCACTGACTTTGTCAAGCCGTTTTCTGTTCTCGCTGTAATATACGCAGAACCCGGTTTTACACCCTTTACGTTCCCGTTTTGGTCTACTTTAGCAATCGCAGAGGAAGAGGATGTCCATCTGATTCCGGTGGATGCATAACTCGGTGATAACTTATATTGAAGCTTGTATCCATATCCTTGAGTAATGGTTAAGCTTTGTCTGTTCAAACTGATTGAACTCGGTGCCGTACTTGCATCCACAAAATCAAAATACTGATATTGATTGTTAGTGTTCACATATTCCCATGTATATAAATTACCGTTGGTTGAAGCCCCGTCAAATACCGTCTTACCATCGTTTTTCGCAATTACATATCCGCCGTAGCTTGAAGAATATATATTAAATGAAGGATTCACTGCCTCAGATGACTTTTTTAATTCCACCAATGTTCCGTTACTGTTCACATTATTTTTAATATCCATATATCTTGAGGGATTATAAGCGCTTTGTATTTTATAAGAACCGTCACTTTGTCGAATCAGCTTAAACAGGAACCGTGTATCATTCTTATTATCTAAGGTTTTCATGGTTAACATGCCACGATAATCATCATAATAAACATACTTCCCCGCACCCCTGTTTTTTAATCTCACATATCTATCGTTTCCTACATTAACTTTATTTCCTGTATAATAGATAGGGAAATAATTTGTAAACGTACCTCCGCTTGGATTCGCAGAATTCACTCGAAAATAAAACAATCCTTTATTGGGGATTTGATATGTATAGGTTAACTTATTAGATGCCGGTTTAAATAAATTACTTGATGAAAAGAGCTTAGTATTTTTTCGTGTATCATATACATGTACCCGATAGGCATCACTGTAAGGAGCATGATTCCAATTAATCGTTACCTTTCCTGTCGATTGATCGACCGAATAAGTTGGTATCGTCTTGCTTAGATCCGGTTTAGGTGGCTTAGGTGTTGTTGTGTTTTTTAATTGGACAAAATATATATTAGATGCTCCAGGGGTATAATTAATCGCATCTTTTTTATATTGAGTAATGCTTTTTGTAGTTGAATAATAGTAATAATGATTGGGATCACCAAAATAAGTGCTGTTGGCTTCACTATACTCTAAGGAATTACCATTCACACTCTCGATATAAGCGGTATGCAGTATAGTACCGTTTGCATTTACGATTAGTGCAATTGAAGCTGTGGTAGGATTACTGGAAACTGTACCGGCATTTTGCCATTGCCCGATTAATCCGGGCAATCTGATTCCATGTAATTCTTTTACCCTTCCCCATACATACCATGTACATTGTCCTCTGTATCCAGCAGATAACGGATTTTCGCCATTATATGCGCCCGCACTCCAATTAGGATAGCTCGCAGCTTTTACTTCAGTTAATTGAAAAGGACTCATCATAGCCAAAACTAGCCACAAACACATAAGTAAATTAACCAATTTTTTTATCATAGTTCTTCCTCCCTTTTAATTATAAATACTGACTATTCCTTTCTTCAATCTTTTAACTTTATCTACATTAATAGATTATTATTCTTTCACGTGGTCTCATCTCCTTTTAATTCTTTCACGAAAAAAACTGTCTTTAAACATGTACATTCATGAAGATTGTAAAAATCTTCCTTTTTGTATGTTTTATATAACAAAACAAACGTTTTTTAACTACTACTATAATGTCTATAAATGTACTTTTTAAAACAATTATATATATTTATATATGAGACCTAATAACAATCTATCTCTTATAGATACATTTTACAACTTTTTCCTGTCATAATCAAGCCTTTTTAATATCCTTATTTTATTCCTGAAGTGAAAAGTTAAATTCCACTTCAAAGGGTAAAAAATGGAATTCAGTCTTTCAGTAAATTCTAGTT
>QZED01000055.1 GCA_009917405.1 bacterium c-19
AAATCAGGAGCACCGCTCTTGATTTTCACATTCAACGAAGTACTGCTTGAAGCACCGCTGCTGTTCAATCCGTCTACTTCAAAGTTTTGATACGTATTATCACCATTTGTTTCTACTGTATAAGTTAATGGCATTACCCCTTGCGGATTCACCGTTATCTTACCGACTGTTTGACTCGCATTCACATTCTTACTGAATTCATAATCGTTACCGGCACTCGCACCACTCTGCGGTGTTTTTGTATAAGTAATCTTATGCGGTTCTACGATTTCTAACGGCATTAAATCAGAAATCGCTGAGCTTTCTACAGGTAAGTTAGAAGAAGCATCATATTCCTCATTAATAACAGCTACTTGATATTTACCTACAGGAATACCTGTTAAGTCTAACGTGTAATCATTCGTACCGTTTTTTGTTGCTTCTAGCATTTTATAATATTGAATATCAGTTCCTGTTTCATTATACATGATAACTGATATATGAGCGTTAATACCTGTATTTGCAGTTACCGACAAATCTACACTGCTGTTTTTCATTACCTTACTAGTGCTTTGACTGTTTCTTTTGATGTCTTGTAAAGAGGCAGTCAATGATGATTGTATTCGTAATTTATTCGGATTTAATTCATTGTTTTCATTGAAATTACTTGTGTCAATTGAATAGCTGTGCCAGCTACCGTCTGCGTAAGATATATTAGAAGCAAATCTAATTTTTAATTTGTCCATCACCGCAAAAGGACGTAAATTATTTTCGCCATATCGATGATCCGTGTTAGATTGACAATAAAGATCAGCCAATACCGCAATTTTTTCACTTAGCGGTATGCTTATGCCAGCAGATGTATATAATGGAGAAGCAGTTTCAGGAGAAGCAGTTTCATTTATAGACTGTTGAATTAAGGTGCCATGATCATAAGGCCATCCATATCCGATAGACTGAACAGTATTACCTCTCTCATTGATATAGTATTCCGTACTGTTTTTATACGCCCGGTCTGTGGTTGACAAGCCAAGAGTACCACCTGTTTTTATTTCATTATAAGTTGGTATAAAAGCAGCAGAGCTTAACATACTTGCTTCTAAAGTATTCGTCACTATTTTATTTATTTCATTATCTAATATATCATTAGGACACTTCATCACACAATATCCTGATCCATCAGTATTACAATATTTAGTGCAGCCGATTGAATCATCATATTTTTGTATACCACTCACAATTGGCTTACTGCTCATTAACACGTAATTTGCATTGTTATTTCCGATATCCCATACAACTTCTTTATTATTGTATTTACCTAAAACTACCTTTGAACCTTTAGGTAATATAAAAGCAGGAGCAGATTGTGCATTTAATATATTTTCTATATTATCTTTTGAATACATATATGCTATAGAAAGACTGCCCAATAAGCATAAAACTATTACGAAAATCTTTTTCAACATCTCTATCATTCCTCTCTATCGAAGTTTTTCTATAAGTATTTATTTCATTATTCTGTATAATAAAGCCGGACGGCTTTACTCTCCGCAATCTTTTACCAAGCCGAAATAACTTTTCAAATATAAAAAAATATCGACAGTTATCATTTTCATGCTCTGAGAATCATTTAGATTCTACTTGGTTCAAAAATAATTAAAAAAATCATAAAAAAGAAAAGAAGCATCGGTGATAACGCCGCAACCCCTCTTATCTGCATCAACACATAACCATAAACTAAACAAAAAAATAAAAGCAAAAAACAATCATCGACTATTCAAACACCAACGCAAATTTTCGCTGTGTCAATAAATCATAATAAGTACCGCCGTGATTTTTCAGCGCAAAATAAATCCGTTTAAGTTCAGCCTGCAATTCAGGATCAGCTTCTTGAACCTCAACATAACAATGAGAATGATTAATTAATGCTTCATAAGCCTCTCTGGCATTCATTAACAATTCTCCTTGAAAAGAAATCGGTTCAAAGCGATACTGTAAAGTATCCGCAACCTTAACATCTGCTTCTTTGTCAGATGAGATCAGCGTCATAACACCAAGAGAAAAAGAAGCTGCCGCGATACTGCCTGAAAGCACCATCGCCAAAGTCATCGGCGGGACACTGTGCAAAAACCGGCGAACACCTTGAAATGCCTGTGCGGCATGTTCTACAGATTGATCAACCAAAAGCTCTCTGCCTAATGCAACAGCGATAGCCGCTTCCAAACTTGAAGCTTGAAAATCAAGCTTAACCTGTTCCCTATGCTCATACTCAGAAATCAAAACTTTAAGCTGAGACTTTGCCCCGGAGATCCGACTTTTCACGGTACCCTCCGGAATCTCCAAGATCAAAGCGATTTCCTTCACACTGAGCTGCTGAAAAAACATCAGATCCAAAGTGATTTTCAGCTTATCGGGAAGCTGATCAATCAAGCTTAACAAAACCTCACGATCACTTTCAAACTTCATATGCTCCTTCGGCAGCAAATAACGTCTTTCCTCCTGATTCTCAGCCATTTGAAGATCATCACGCTCCGACATAAGCACATCCTTATTCTTACGAAACAACTTCGTACACTTAGAAAAAATCACCTTATTCAACCAAGCCTTAAAATACTTCGGCTCCTGCAATTTATGTATCGAACGGTTAATTTCAATAAAGCTCTCCTGTACAATATCCTCCGCATCTGCATCACAATGACAAATACGAAGGGCAATATAAAAAGCCAAATTATGATATTTTTGAAACAGAAATTCAAGCGCATCACGATCACCCTGTTGCGCCATTTTTACATAATATTCATCCTCTGCTTGATTCTTGCGATTTATCATACCATTCAGCTCCTTTATATTCATAATATGTGATAATCAAGGTAAAGTCAAGAAATAAATGTTATTTTTTAATAAAATATAAATAATGAAATAAATAAAAAAATGAAAATGATGATATGCGAAAAGTAACACACAGAGATATTTCAAAAAAATAAAACAGCTGAAATACATATTATAAAGCTATGAAAAAGGTATAAAAACATGCATAAAAGAAAAAATATGCATGAACAAACACCATGCTTATCCAATAACAATTCTTATAAACATTTATACGAATAATTACCATTATGTGTTTATCAAACCGGTTCACAATGCTATAAATTCAAACGCAGCTGCTCAAACTCTTGTTGATTAATATAACCGTTCTCCAAATACGTATAAAGATGACGCAAACGCTCTAAATTACAAAAATGGCGCAGCTTTTCCTCTGCTTCATGATACTCCACATCAATAAACTGACCGATTTCCTTCACAATGCCTTCGCAAGAAGCTTCCTGATCCTGTACATTCATTTCCATCAGCTTTTCTCGATACTCATCAGCCAAAGAATACAATGCATAAGCAGACAAAGAACCGTGGATAGCCGAACCGACAAAAGGAAGTGCAGCCAGTGCCTTAAAGGACATTTTTCTGCATACCTTTTCATACAGTTTCTGTCCTATGACACTCAAAGATGCACTACTTAAAGTCAGCACACCGTCAGCCCCTGCCAACATTACCATCAGCAGTTCCAAATCATCATTTTTGCGATAATGGAAAGAATCCTTTTTACCGTATAAAAAATACAATTCCTGTGACAGCTTAGCCGCATGATAAGCAAATTGAGCAAAATCAATCGGCAGCAACAACAAAGTACCTGCTGTACCGCAAATGGTTGTAGAAAGTGCAATTCCCCCTACATACATGCATCTTTTCTTGATCCATTCATCACTTGCCATCGCTAATACATCGGCATCAATAGAGTGTGCCACACAATCACTCTGTATTGCTTTTTCGATCGTATCAGGCGGACAATAGGCACTTAAAACCTTGCGTAAAAAGCTATTTCTGTCAACCTTCGTAATTTCTAAGCTACGTTTTTTCAAATCCATATAATTCTCCTAAAGTTCTTCCTGATAAGTAAAGCCTAATCCCTGAACCTCGGTCGTATCGGTTACCACAACAAAGGCTTCGGGATCAATATGAGTTACTAGACGATTCAATGCCGGGAGCTGTTTCTTGGATACAACAACCATGATAATCGGACGATGCTTACCGGTATAACCGCCCTGCGCTTCAATCACGGTTGCGCCGCGATGAACCTCGCGATAAACAGAGGATATGATTTCCTCATATGCCTCAGAAATAATCATTACATTTTTAGCATCATGACCACCAATGGTTAAAACCTTATTGATCATAATGCTGGAAACATAAACCGAAATCAAACCGATTAATGCCGCTTCCAAGCCATAAGCCATAATACCGACACAGACCGTAAGACCGTCGGTAATTAAGACAAGCGTAGGTAAAGCGATTCCTGTATATTTATTAATAATCAGCGGGGGAATATCCATACCGCCCGTACTGGCACCAGAACGAAATACAAGACCGACGCCAACCCCGACAAAGACACCCGCATAAATAGACGCCAAAATCGGACTGTCCGTTACTTGATGATCCACACGTGCTGAAATCATTGTGACTAATAACGGATAAAAAATAGTACTTAATAACGTATTAATCGCAAATTTCTTTCCTAGCAGCAATGATCCGACAAGGAATAATCCCACGGTCAAAATATTGATCATCGCATTCGGACTGATGTGTAAAAAAGGCTGTAAGGCGACGGAAATTCCGGCAACACCGCCGCTTAAGATATTCGATGGCAGTACAAATAAACCAACACCGATGGATAAAATTGCATTACCCACAATAATCAGCAGCAAGTCATTAAAGATTTCCTTTCTTCGCATTTAAAAAATCACCGCCTTTTTACTACCATTGATTATTATACCACCCGATGACCAAAACATAAACATCAATTTTATGTATTTCTGAAAAGCAGATTAAAGAAGGTTAAAACAATTACCCTTTAAGGTTCTTTAAGCCTTAAATTCAACCTTTGATCAAGGACATTGATATAATTATTCGTTAAAGTACTGTGATGCTTTTCAATCCACAAAGTAATGAAACCATAAAAAAGTACAGCTCGTTATTGAACTGCACCGTTATATGCTCAATTGATAAATATCATTATTTTGTTTTATTGATAATATCAGTAAAGCTGTCAGCCTTTAAGGAAGCACCGCCGATCAAAGCACCATCAATATCAGGACATGCCATATATTCAACGATGTTTTCTGGTTTTACACTGCCGCCGTATTGAACACGCACAGCATCTGCCGCTTCTTTACCGTACATTTTTTCAATCTGATCACGTACAATGTGGCAGCACTTCTGTGCATCTTCTTTTGTCGCTGATTTTCCTGTACCGATCGCCCAAATCGGCTCATATGCGATTACTAAATTTTTTACACAGTTCGGGCATAAATCCGCCAAGCTTCCGCTTAACTGACTGCGAATAACTGATTCGGTTTCACCTGCATCATACTGTGCTTCACTTTCACCGATACATACGATCGGAGTAATATCAGCCGCAATTAAGCGTTTTGCTTTCTTATTCACGGTTTCATCTGTATCACCGAACATCTGACGACGCTCTGAGTGACCGATAATGCAATATTTTACACCGATTTCCTGCAACATCGGAACACTGACTTCACCGGTAAATGCACCGCTGTCCTCAAAATGACAGTTTTCAGCAGCTACAATTAAATTCTTCGCATTCTTTACAGAGTCTTGAAGTGCTAAGAACGATGTACCTACACCGTAAGTCGCTTGATCATGGCATACAGGATCCACTGCCTTGATAAACTCAACAGCTTCAGCAATCGTTTTATTCATTTTCCAGTTTCCTACAATAATTGGTTTTCTCATTTTCGTTTCTCCTATTTATCAGAAATAACTGCGATACCTGGCAGTTCCTTACCTTCCATATATTCTAATGATGCGCCGCCGCCAGTGGAAATATGGGAGAATTTTTCTGCGAATCCTAATTGGATCGCCGCAGCGGCACTGTCACCGCCACCGATTACAGTTGTCGCATCAGGCAATTCAGAGATTGCAGTACATACAGCCAATGTTCCCTGTGCGAACGGTTTCATTTCAAATACACCCATAGGTCCGTTCCATACGACCGTTTTAGCACCCGCTAATGCATTGCGATACAATTCCACAGATTCAGGACCGATATCCAATCCCATCATATCTTCGGGAATGCTGTTGGAAGGCACAACTTTTGTATTTGCATCTTCCGCAAACTTATCAGCTACAACATTATCTACTGGCAATACTAATTTATCACCTGCTTTTTCCATATATTCCTTCGCTAAATCGATCTTATCTTCTTCTAATAAAGAATTACCGATCGGATAACCTTTTGCTTTTAAGAAAGTATAAGCCATACCGCCGCCGATTAAAACCTTATCAGCCTTTTTCAACAGATTATCCACAACCGCAATCTTATCAGAAACTTTAGCACCACCGATAATAGCGACAAACGGACGCTGCGGAGTATCTACAGCTGCCCCTAACATTTTAACCTCTTTTTCTACCAAGAAGCCGAGTGCGTTAGGTAAAATAGAAGGAATACCAGCAGTAGAAGCATGCGCACGATGTACGGAACCGAAAGCATCTTCTACGAATAAATCACCTAAAGATGCCCAATAAGCAGACAGTTCCGGATCATTTTTACTTTCGCCCTTCTCATAGCGAGTATTTTGCATTACAACGATTTCACTATCCTGCAAAGCTGCAACAGCTTCTTCCAATTCAGCACCTCTTGTGACAGGGACAAAAGTAACCTTTGTATCAACTAATTCACTCAAACGATCCGCTACACAGCGAAGATCATTTTTCGCTTTATCTTCTTCTGTTTTTACTTTACCTAAATGAGACATCAAAATGATTTTTGCCTTGTTTTCTATTAAGTATTTAATAGTAGGTAACGCTTGAATAATACGATTGTCATTAGTGATCTTACCGTCCTTACGAGGTACATTGAAATCGCAGCGTACAATCACTCGTTTACCGGCAACATCTAAATCTTTTACTGTTCTTTTTGCCATAATAAAAGCCTCCTTTAATATCGACTCCATTATATCACTATCTGCCCTTTTAGTAAACGAAAAAAGCATTGTAATCAGTAGTGGTGTTATGATCTTTTATACGAAATGCACCTATTCTTTAAACAATTTATAGAAGTCCAAATGAAAAAAGGAAGATTAGCTTCCTTTTTTCATCCAATGTTATTAATGTTAGCTTTTTTAAGTTTTAAATAAACCTAATTCACTCTTACATGATTCTTTAACTGAAAATTTTCATCAGAAGATGTCAGATAGATAATACCCTCAAAAAATGCGACGGTAGCCGGAATAAATGTCCAAGAGAAGATTAGATACACAATTCCCATTCCAATATTCCCTAGATAAAACTTATGAAATCCAAGTCCTCCCAACAACAATGCCAACACTCCTGCAACCACCTTATTTTTTACAGGCCATGCCGGATTAATACCACTGACATACGTTGGTTGTACCGCTTGTTGAATATACACAGTTTGTCCCTGTGGCGGAACTGACTGTGCTGCTTGTTGTGTAGCAAGCTTTTCTCCGCAAAATTTACATTCTATTGCTCCCGGTTCCAAGGGAGCTCCGCATTGCGGACATACATTAGTAGCCATATTTTTTCCTCCTATACCTTTTTATTTATCTTTTCCCTTCAATAACCATGGGGATAGATACCAAACAATAAACAAATAACAAAATTAAATGCAGAATAACAAAACCACCGTTATCCGTTTTATCGATTAATAGCAAATTAACTGCGTCTAAAACAACCGTATATATCAAAGTTGTAAAAATCAATGATATCTGATAAGCACTCTTGTTAGATTTTGCCCAAGACGTAATAGTAAGAACAGCGAACAGAATACACCAACCAATAACCTCAAAACAGATTCCGACCGGGAAATTAACCAACTCATAGAGCCGCATTGCCAAACAAACAACTCCAATAATTAAGGCGTAAAAAGCCAGGATGAATATCGGAAATGTTAATGAGTGATTCTTTTTCATCTACTGTACCTTCTTTCCGCATTCAGGACAAAACTTTGTACCCGGCATCAGCTTTGTGCCGCAATCACATATCTTTCCACCATTGTTACCGCCACATTCAGGGCAAAACTTTGCTGATTGCGGCATCAATGAATGACAATAGATACATTCCTTAGTTGCTTGACGAGATAGCACACCTGAGGCATCTTGATTTGCGGCTGCATGCATATTCATAGCGGCGCCAAATCCAAAACCGCCAGCAGCGAAGACCCCCGCGACACCGTTTTGGTTATTAGCTGCACCCTCGTAAACATCAAATGAACGTTTCGTCGTATATCTTCCTTCACCCATAATTTCAAACGCTGCTTTATCCTCCAACAACTTATTAATTTTTTCAAAATCTTCCTCAGGAAAATTAATCGACTGAATATATAAATTTGACACATAAAAACCATACTGCTCAAATTCAGGTTTTACTTCTTCACACACCTGTTCAGATAGATCTTCTAACTTTGCAGAAATCTCTAATGCGGAAATTTTATTGGTGATTATCGCATCAGCAATCGCAGATTTAACTTTTAAAACTAAGATTCCGCGAAAATATTCCTTAATCTTATCAAATTTTACAATATCTGCTTTAGGCATACCGCCAATCACTTTACTAAATATCGGTTGAGCTTCCGCTACTTTTAATCCCATTTGACCAAAAGCACGAATTCTCAATTTCACATAATATTTCGGATCAATTAAGGGAATCGGATCAATCGTTCCCCAATGAATATCTAAACGCACCGCTGTGTTAACAAAATATATCTCTGCGCTAAACGGTGTCTCACCCCCATAAGGTAAATTGACCAATCCATTAATGATTGGAAGATTATCAGTATTTAATTTATAGGTTCCTGCACTAAAAACATCGGCGATCATACCGTTTTTGACAAATATTGCATTCTGCCCTTCTTGTACGATTAACTGGGAACCTAATACAATTTTTTCAGATGGATATTTATAAATCAGCCAATCTCTGTTTTTTAATCCGTCAAAACGGATTACATCAAACATTGCCATTCTTTGACCTCTTTTCCAATGGGTTAGTATTCATTAAGTGTCAAAAATCCTACTTTTTGACACTTTTCTTTTTTTAATTCTGTGTATTTACACTCCTTCTGATTCCGCGATAAAAGGTTGAATTACTGATCCTACACTCTTGAAGCAAGACATCTAAATCAATTTCTTTCATTCGCCAATGCTCCACCATCATAGGAAAATTATCCGGTACAGCTAACGAAGGACGACCAAATTTTACTCCTTTTGCTTTTGCGGCCGCAATTCCCTGCTGCTGCCGTTTTTGAATATTCACTCGCTCAGACTCAGCCACAAAGGATAAAATCTGTAAAACAAGATCAGCTATAAAAGAACCCATAAGATCTTTACCATTTCTTGTGTCGAGTAACGGCATATCTAACACACAAATATCGGCTCCAATCTCCTTCGTTAAGATTCGCCACTGATGCTGAATTTCTTCATAATTGCGACCTAAACGATCAATACTCATAATATAAAGCAAATCACCATTATGTATTTTTTCAATTAGTTTTTGATATTGCGATCGTTTAAAATCTTTACCTGACTGCTTATCCATAAATATTGAATCTAAAGGCACCTTCTTTTCCTTTAAAGCAATCATTTGTCGATCTTCATTTTGATCCTTTGTTGATACTCTTACATAACCATATACATCAGCCATAAAAATCCTCCTTGATCTTTAAAAATAATTTAATTATAAATGGCAAAGTATATTTTATATGAAATACATACTTCAATGCATTGTTAGTTTAAAAAAGTGATGAAATATCAACCTGGATAATTTAAATGCAAAAAGAACTTTGTTTACTATATATACTATAAAAAACTTTCTCAATATAATTGCAAATCAAATTAATTTAATATACGTTATCCTATCGAAATATGATAAAATAATACAAAAAGGACAGGAGGATTTTCATATGTCACAATATAAAGAAGAGTTTATTACTATTTATAAAAACTTAATAAAAAGAGAGGGTGCAGATAAATTACTAGAATACCTTTGCAGTTCACAATCTGATTTTTTTACTGCTCCTGCAAGTACGCGATATCACGGATCATATCGAGGCGGTCTTGTGGAACATTCTCTGAATGTATACCATTGCTTAAAGGATTACGTGGAGCGAAATCGAGTAAAAGAACTGTATCATATGAATTACAGTGAAGAATCCTTGGCTATCGTTGCCTTATTACATGATATTTGTAAAATAAATTGTTATAAAGTTGGAACTCGCAATAAGAAAATAGACGGAGAATGGCAACAGATTGAGGTATTTGAATATCAGGATGATTTACCATACGGTCATGGTGAGAAAAGTGTTTATATCATAACCGGATTCATGCGTCTTACCCGCGAAGAAGCATTTGCGATACGCTATCATATGGGATTTTCAAACAATGATAACCCTAACAGCATTTCATACACTTTTCAACATTATCCGCTTGCCTTTGCACTCAGTACGGCGGATATGGAAGCTACTTATTTCCTTGAGCATTAATAGAACATACAGCTTGACTTCGCTTTGACAATTACTTTGAATAAAAATACAAAGCAGAATTTACCTATAAGGATTATGATTTAAAAAGGTTATAAACGATCAATAAGTCATCAAATATAAAAAACGAAACAATTATTTGCATTTCAACAGATGCAGTAAATTATTGCTTCGTTTTTTATTGAAATAAAACCAAATATGTTTCCAAAAAACAAAAAAGAATCTTGCATATAAAAAAGAGAAATGTACATATAGAAAAAGACAATAAAAAAGACCCTTACATAAGGGTCAAAGCCCGGCAATGTGCTATCTTCACAGGCGCATGGCCAACTATTGTCGCCGCTGAAGTGCT
>QZED01000056.1 GCA_009917405.1 bacterium c-19
ATGCCTATCACACGTAATGCAAATAAGGCATACATGAAGAAAGGGATGACAGCCATGGTGATTGAAGCCTTCGATGGTAATCTGTATGTGAATATTTTAGATCATATCTTTGCTTTAGAAGAAGTTGCGACTCATGAAGCTAAATCAAAAACATTTGATCACATAGTTACAGGTGACAAGCAAAAAAAGATTTATATTCCACCTATGTCTCATCCTTGGAAACACGCTTCTTTTCAAGCTTATATTGCGAAACAAAAGCACCGTAATCTTGGTGCTAATGTTTAACTTTTTTTGGGACATTTTCATTTTCGCTTGACACAAAAACCGCACCTTTTCCTTGAATACCGTAAGCACCGGCTTTATCGAACGGCTCTTTGCTGTCAATATAAGCTTGGATATCCGCATCGGATAACGGATAAAAAGATACTTCACTCACCGAATGAAAGCCTTCTTTCTTACCGTTTGCGCAGATTGCCACTCCGGTAATCACCTGATGACTTTTCCCTGACAACAGCTTTAACATCCTTACGGCATCCGCCTCGCACTTAGGTTTACCCAAAACCTGTCCGTTCATACAAACCAGCGTATCGGCGCCGATCACAATATCATTCGGATATAAAGAAGCCACCTCATTCGCTTTCGCCGTTGCCACCTGTTCGATTGCTTCCGTCAACGGCAAAGCAGTATCTAAACACTCTTCACTTTGTGACGGACATACAACAAACGAAAGTCCGACCTGTTCCATAATTTCTTTTCTTCGCGGACTTTGACTCGCTAATACGATCATGATGCCTGCTCCTTCCTAAAATATTGAAATAACCTAAAACGATACAAATACACCGCTGCCGCTATCCACAATCCCCCGAAAACAGCGATAAAACTCACTGCGATTCGCATTACCATATCAAAGAAGAATGCTTCGGGAAATAAATTAATCATTAAATCGGTATGCGGATTCAAAAGCCATAAATCATTGGTGAAAAACAGATGATGAAAGCTTTCCCACAGCGATGAAAAATCCACAGCTGCCCACATTCCCAAGAAAACAACAAACAGTAAAAATATAAAGGCACACTGTGCATAAGCAAGTGATAAATAATCAAAAAAGCTTGCGCGCTGCTTCCACAGTAAAACAGCGATGGATACAATAAAGATCACACCTGCCGCCAAACGAAATGACAACGCAAATTGATATAATCCTTTTACGTCCTTCATATGCAGTGTTTCCCGCTCATTAAACGCCTCACGCTCAAAACCGTTCACCCGAATTTCTGCGACGATATGATCCTGTCGATCTTGTAAATAATCCAATAAAGCATTCGTTGCCTTCATCAGATCTTGATGACTCATCGATAACTGTGCCGCTGTATCTAACGACGCATATTCTTGCTCATAAAAACGGCGGTTAAAGCAATTCAGATCAATGCACGTAACGAGCAGAAACAGAATGGCACTGAATGCCGCCGCATAGGCAAGCAGAGCGAAACGTCTTTGTTTCATAGCTGACTCCTGCTTTCTGCTTTATTAAAAACCATTTGTGAAATTAACCTTATATAAGTTAGTTTCAGCTTTCCGAAAGCATAGCGGCGATCCGCACGACTATTCAACTGCCTCAAGCCGTACATCATGTACACCCGTGATCTGATTTAGTTTTTTCACCAGATCCTCAATACCGATCTCCATATCCGCCATATCAAAAGAAATGACAACACTGGCGACATCATGAATCGGAATATTCTGATTCAGGGTAATAATATTAGCTTTCACACTTGACATCTGGTCCAAAACATTTGATAACACACCGGACAGATGCTTCAGCTTCAACGAAATCACTGCCTTGCGGTTCCCGATACTGAAGCCGGGCGCAAAAATACGATCCTTATATTTATAATATGTACCGCGTGAAATTCCCACTGCTTTCGATGCGGTGGTAATGCGGCGCGCCTTTCCGTTTCTGATCATATCGCGAGCTTCAACGACCTTAACCAAAACATCGGGCAGAATCGCACTGTCTACTATAAAATACTTCCCCATGATGAGTCCTCCTTCACAATCGCTCCGTTATTATCTACTTGTAAAAGCTTTACCTGCCAATTTGGAAAACACTGCTTCAATTCCGCTTCAAGTGCTTCCGCATTCTTTCGCTGATCAAATATCGCCATCATTGTCGAACCCGAACCGCTGATATAACAGGTCAAAGCGTGATGTTCGTGTGATAAATGCTCTACCTTTTCATATTCGGGAATTAATGCTTTGCGATACGGCTGATGCAGGCGATCATCACAGGCATGGGCAACAATTTCGCTGTTTCCTTCCGCCAATCCCGCTGCCAAAGCTGCACATCTGCCGATATTATACAACGCATCTTGATAATCGACCGATTGCGGCAATACCCGCCGCGCATCTGCCGTTAAAACCGGATAATCAGGAATTACGGCACAAAATACAAATTGTTCATTCACCTGTTTTTTGACAGTGTATACCTGATCCTGTACACAGAAGGAAACCGTTAAACCGCCGTACAGCGCAGGCGCCACATTATCGGGATGACCTTCCATCTCTGTACAGATATTTAACAGTTCTTCATTTGACAGCGGCGATCCCAATAACGCATTTGCGCCGACTGCCCCGCCGACAATACAGACAGCGCTGCTGCCTAAGCCGCGGGCATCGGGAATCGCTTCGGCATCAATTTCAATTTTTAACCCTTTCAGTTGCTTGTTACATTTAGCGAACACTTTTGCACAGGCTTGATAAACTAAATTCTGTTCATTTTGCCACTCCTGCTTACAGCCGCTGATACATACGCTGTCACATTCCGCAAAACGAAATGTCGCATAGAGGTTTACCGCAAGTCCCATGCAATCAAAGCCGGGTCCGACATTTGCACTTGTCGCAGGCACTCGAACCTCAATCATCGAAGCAGCTCCTTTGTTTTCTGCGCAACACATGCTTTCATTTCACCGATTCCGATCACATCGCGATGTCTGATCGGTTTTTCTTTCAAACCCTTTAAATTTTGCGGTGCCTTAGTACCGGTTTTTTGTTCCAGCTGTTCCATCACCGTAAATTCATCACTGTCAGCTTCATCAAACAGTGCTTCATAAACACCCGTACAGAATTTATACGGACTGGCTGTAGACATCAACACACAGACATGCTCGCTGTCCTGTACTTGTTTCATAACCGCGTAAGCACAGGCAGTGTGCGGATCCAACACATATCCGTCCTTTTCATATTTTTCCTTGATCGCAGCCGCACATTCCTCATCACTCGCAAAGCCGGTGCTGAAGAGTGACTGAATGCGGCTTAAGATGGACGTTTTCACTTGATATTTCCCATAGGAATTTAATTCTTCCATTAAATTACTTACATAATTCGCATCTTTATCACTTGCATAATATAACAAGCGCTCCAAATTACTGGAGATTAAAATATCCATTGACGGTGATATTGTTTTATGAAACGGACGATTGCGATTATAAATACCTGTCGTCAAGAAGTCATACAACACATTATTCGCATTCGCCGCTACGATAAAGCGATGAACTGGCAATCCCATCATCTTCGCATAATATCCTGCCAAAACATTACCGAAATTACCGGTAGGCACACAGAAATCCACTTGTTCTCCGAAACGGATTCGCTTTTCCTCGACCAATCGCTTATAAGCATAGAAATAATAAACAACCTGCGGAATTAAACGACCGATATTAATTGAATTCGCACTGGAAAAAAGCGTGTTATATTGTTTAAATTTTCTTCGGAAAGCCACATCATTGAAAATGCGTTTTACACCGCTTTGTGCATCATCAAAATTCCCTTTGATCGCAACTACGCCGGTATTGTTTCCTTCCTGCGTAATCATTTGGAGACGCTGAATCTCACTCACACCGTGATCGGGATAAAACACTGTAATTCCGACATTCTCCACATCCTGAAAACCTGCCAGCGCTGCTTTTCCGGTATCTCCGCTCGTTGCCGTTAAAATCATTACTTTTTGATTCTTTTTCTGTTTCAATGATACTGACATCAGCTGCGGCAGCATTCTTAAACCGACATCTTTAAAAGCTGAAGTCGGACCGTGGAACAATTCACAGATCACATCAGCTCCGCTGAACACCACCGGTGTAATTTCCTGAGTATCAAATTTTCCTTCATATGCATTTTCTACACATTGCTTTACTTCGTCCTCACTGAAATCAAATAACAATGCCGATAACACAACCTGTGCCATCTGCTTATAATCCATATCCATCATATCGGCGAGCGGTAACTTTATTTTATCTATATCATCAAATACAAATAATCCGCCGTCGGCTGCCAACCCTTGAATGATCGCTTGTTTCGGCTGTATTTGAAGACCTCTGTTTCTTGTACTATTGTATTTTTTTTCCATTCTTATTGCTCCTTTTCTCTTGCGTTTACATACTTAATATGATACAATGTTCACACTTTAAATACAAGTGTTTTTTTGAAGAATACACAAACTTATGCTTGTTTACACTAAAAAAACAAGGATCGGGTACGTGTGATGCTTAGAAATCAAGGAGGATTCATATGAAAGCAGCAATTTTAGGATACGGAACAGTAGGAAGCGGAGTCGGTGAAATCATCGGCTCGTTATGCGCCAAGGGAATTGAGGTCGCACATATATTAGAACGAACAGAGAATCTGCATAAGCATCCGTTGATGTGTGATGACATCAATGTGATTCTGAACGATGAGGAAGTAGATGTTGTCGTTGAAACCATGGGTGGCATTGAACCTGCTCATACATTTATCATGGCGGCTTTGAACGCTAAGAAACATGTTGTTTCAGCGAATAAAGCGGTGATTGCTCGTTATATGGAAGAGTTTCATGCATGTGCGGACGCAAACGGCGTAAGATTTCTGTATGAGGCAAGCTGCGGCGGCGGCATTCCATGGCTGCATAACTTATACAATGCCCTGCGCATTGATGAAATAGATGAAATTCACGGAATCTTTAACGGTACCACAAACTATATATTGGATCATATGGAAAAGGAACAGGCACAGTTTGACGTCATTTTAGCTAAGGCGCAACAGTTAGGCTATGCCGAAAGTGACCCGAGTGCCGATATTGACGGCATCGATATTCAAAATAAGCTGCGCATTTCCGCAACGATCGCTTTTCAGGGAAATGTTCCTTTGACCTTCCCGGTTTTCGGTATCCGAAATATTAATAAAACTGATATTGACTATGCCGCTTCGCTGCATAAGAAAATCAAGCTGCCGGCAATCGCTAAGCGCGTAGATGACCGCTATTATGCCGCGGTAGAACCGACACTTTATGAAGAAACGCAGACCGAAGCATCGATTTCGGAAAACTTTAACCTCACCTGCCTACACGGCGCAACGATCGGTGATTTAAAATTCTACGGACAGGGGGCAGGCAAGCTGCCGACTGCGAATGCCGTGGTTCAAGATATCTTGGATCTTCATGAAAATATTGACACACAACCGAAAAATCAAAATAAAGCTCTGCGTGTCGATACCTCGCTTGTATGCGGTACTTATATTGTTCGCACCGATGCACCGGAAGCACTGATTAACGAATTGTTTACGGACTTCTATGTAAAAAAAGAAGTATTTAAGGATAATACTTATTATTGGATGGAACATATTTCTTCTTATATGATGCATCAAAAGGTCAAAGAATTGTGCAACACTGACGGCAATGTATTCTTTGCGCAGATTGCCGAGGTGAATGCATGATTAAAGTAGTAAAATTCGGCGGAAGCTCCTTGGCAGATGCGGCTCAATTTCAAAAGGTAAAGCAAATTGTCTCAGCGGATGATGCACGTCGCTTTGTCGTAGTATCGGCCGCGGGACGCCGTCATAAAGACGATAATAAAATCACAGATTTACTGTATTTGTGTCATGCACACTTAAAATACAGCGTCAACTGTGATCCGATTTTTCAAATGATTGAGGAACGCTTTTTGGCAATTAAAAATGATCTGAAGCTTTCCTATCCGATTGAAAAAGATTTATCTTATTTAAAAAGTGCGCTGCGTAAGAATATTCCTTTAGATTATCTTGTGAGCCGCGGTGAATATTTGACCGCAAAGCTGATGGCGGAACATCTAGGCTATACGTTCTTAGACGCAAAGGATTTTATTTATTTCTCTTATGACGGACAAATTGATTTTGTGAAAACAAAAGAAATGATGGATCATCATCTGTCTGCACATGATCACTTTGTGATTCCCGGGTTTTACGGTGCGATGCCTGACGGTCAAGTGCGAATTATGGCAAGAGGCGGTAGTGATATTACCGGGGCGATTGCGGCTAAGGTCGTGGATGCTGATGTATATGAAAACTGGACTGATGTATCCGGTATTCTGATGGCAGACCCGCGTATTGTTGAAAATCCGAAGCGGATTGATAAGATTACCTACAGTGAACTGCGTGAGCTCTCTTATATGGGTGCCAATGTTTTACATGAGGATGCGATCTTCCCCGTAAAAGAAAAAAACATTCCGATCAATATCAGAAATACCAATGAGCCTGAAAATCCCGGCACATTAATTATGGAATATGATGATAATACCGAGACGACCGCTTCTCCGATTACCGGAATTGCCGGCAGTAAGGATTTTACCGTTGTAGCGATTTATAAAAATCATATGTCAAATGAAGTGGGAATTGTAAGACGTGCCTTAGAAGTATTCGAGCGTTATCAAATCAGTATCGAGCATATACCGAGCGGTATCGATTCCTTTTCCATTGTAGTAAACAGTGCCGATATTAAAGATAAGATTTATGATATTGTCGCACAGGTTAAGGAAAACTGCCGTCCCGATAAAGTCAAGGTGATCAGTGATATTGCATTGATCGCTACCGTAGGTCGTCATATGTCTTCAAGACCGGGTATTTCCGGACAGCTGTTTGCGGAACTCGGTAAAAATGATATTAATATTCGTATGATTGCACAGGGCAGTGATGAAATCAATATCATTGTCGGTGTGGAAAACAAGGATTTTGAAAAAACGACAAAAGTGATTTACAATCGCTTTGTCGAAGCATAGTATAAGGAAGAAATGAGGAGAGATTGGATGAAACAATATCATGTAGCTATATTAGGGGCGACCGGAGCGGTCGGTATGCAGATGCTGGAGGTGCTGCTGGAGCGTAATTTCCCGCTCGCCAGTCTGCATTTACTGGCAAGCAAGCGCAGTGCGGGAAAGGTCATCACGATGAAAGGGCAAAGCTTTACCGTAGAAGAAGCTTGTGATAACAGCTTTGAAGGCATCGATATTGTCTTAGGTGCCGCAGAAAACGATATTGCGAAACGCTTTATTCCCTATGCGGTGAAAAGCGGTGCGGTTGTAATTGACAATTCCAGTGCATATCGCTTAGATGAAGATGTGCCGTTGATTATACCGGAGGTGAATCCTGAAGCAATTCACGAGCATCACGGGATTATTGCCAATCCGAATTGTGCCACAATTATTGCGCTGGTCGCTTTACAGCCGTTGCATGCACAGGCAAAAATTAAACGTATGATTGTCAGCACTTATCAAGCCGTTTCCGGTGCGGGTGTCAACGGAATCAAGGAACTGGATACACAAATTGATGCATTGCGAACTGATCAACCTGTGGATATTCAAACCTTCCAACATCAGATTGCTTTTAATTTAATTCCGCAGATCGGCGGCTTTGATGAAGCCGGTTATTCCAGTGAAGAGATGAAAATGCAGAATGAAGGACGCAAGATTTTGAAACAACCAAACTTACAGGTCAACTGTACTTGTGTGCGTGTACCCGTATATCGTTCTCATTCAGAATCTATCACTGTCGAGTTTGAACAGCCGCTGAATGTCGAAACCGCACGGGAATTAATTCAAAACGGCTGTGGAGTAAAACTTGTCGATGATCCAAATAACTGTGTCTATCCGATGCCGTTAGATACGAGTGATCAGGACTTGGTTTATGTCGGCAGGATTCGTGAAGATTTGAGCGGACATACGAATGCACTCAGTTTATGGTGCTGCGGTGATCAGGTACGTAAAGGTGCCGCTACCAATGCCGTGCAGATTGCACAATTATTAATTGAACAGGAATAACTAAAAAATTTTATATTAACTTTCAAACACTGTGAATTGAATCATTGATGAAGCAGTGTTTTTTTCTGCGTAATCGCTACGTATAAACACAGCTTTTTAATGCTTATCCACATGCTTTGTAAACAAAGCGATATTATGTATATATCATTTTTATATTTTGACAGATATTGCCACAAATCAATTTCTTTTTTAGCAATTATCGTTCATATATTTATCGTTTTATATTATTATATTTTTCATTTTATAAAAATAATCCTATTGTACCATTGTATTTTATATAATATGGAAAATAATAGTAAGTAGAGGTTAAAAGAATGACAAAAAAAGAAATAAACGCTATTTTAAATTATAACTTCGGGGAATTTCTTAAAGAAAAAATTAACGACCGTGACATCTCTTTAAAGGATCTCAGTGCCATGATCGGTATTGATTATACAATCATATCTAAAATAACCGCAACCAAAGCAAGAAAAACCACATTTCAAGAATTTATCGTCATTATGGATGCTTTAGATGAAGATATTAATGACTTTATTGATTATGTATTAGACAGACCTGATGTCGGCAAACAAAAGCGTTGGCTGGTAAATCATATGTCAATTAATGAACTTGTCGTTTTACGTCAATTGTATCAGTTTCCCGAGAAGGTCAGGAATTCTGTCATGGCTGCGATCGGTAATTTAATTGATTGTTTCTTTAATCGATAATCATTGCACTTTTACAGATGTTTCATTATTACGTAAGGAAATAGGAGAGAAAGAATATATGTGTCATTTATATAATGTCACGTTTTGTGACATTAATATAGATGACACACTTTTTGTTAAGCAATCTTGTAATGTAATACAATACTTCAAGACATATGTAAACCTGAAGCACGTTCGCTTGGCTAAACTATCATATACACAAAAAATACGGCTTCAAAGTATAAGCATTTCTTTATCGCCCATACTATGATTAGTCAGCATAAAGGAGTGCATGAAATTGAAAGCAACAGGCATTGTAAGAAGGTTAGATGATTTAGGTCGTCTTGTAATTCCTAAAGAAATAAGAAAACAATATCGCTTAAAGGAAGGCGATTCGATTGAATTTTTCATTGAAAATGATCATATCGTCATTCAGCGTTTTGATGTATTGTCTAAGCATATGGAAGAAATCGATATTATGATTGAAACCTTGCAGTCCTTTTATCAGGAGAAAGTGTTGTTTATTCAAGAGGAATGGCTGCGTGTTCATCATATTCAAATCAAAGAGTCATTTTTTAAAATGTCACAGACACACAGAGTCACAAAATTTAAGCAGGAAGCATTATATGCGGATCAAGAAGAAGCTTATGACGGCATTATCTTCCCGGTTATTGCGTTCGGTGATTGGTTCGGTGCTTTTGTGATTCTGCTTCAAAGTCACCGCTATGATGCCAAAGATCTACCGGCTTTTAACGCATATTGTGAACTTTTAACTCGCCAACAGAGTCAATAATGTGGTAAACTACTTCTTGTAAGAAGGAAGGTATCATGATGCGACTTGATAAATATTTAAAAACTGCCCGCATTTTAAAGCGACGCAGTGTTTCTAAGGAACTGGCTGATCAACAGCGCGTTTATGTCAACGGCAGAATCGCCAAACCCAGCACTGAAGTCAAGGAAGGTGATCTGATTCGCGTTTTGTTCGGAAATCGTGAATTGACTGTTCGTGTGCTACAGCTGCAAAAGCAGGCAAATAAAAGTGATGCCGCTTTGATGTTTGAAGTAGTTGAAGAAACACTGATACAAAAAACAGAAGCTATCTGAATAAAGCATTCAGATAGTTTTTTTATATCATTCAATTCGTTTCACTATGTCATTATCATAGAATGCAAGCAATCTTAACGATAAGTATGTCACGTTTTGTGACATAAATTTTATTGACATTTTCGTTGAGGTGAATTCGTTTTGCCGTTATGTATAATTATTATGCACTTTGATTTTCGATCAATACAAAAGGAGCTGGATATCAAGGCAGCTCCTTTGTCTAAATTATAATATATTTTTTATCGCTGATTTTTGTCGATTTATGTTTTATTATTATCGAATCGTATTACGGTCATTTTTCAAATATTCTTATAAGCGATGATTGGCTGAAGATAGATCGTAAAGAATATAATCGCAGCCTGAAGTGAAAAGTTAAATTCCACTTCAAAAAGCACATAAAAATAAGTAGAATTTACTGTTACAAAAAGAAAGCAGATAGACAGGACTAGGATATATCAAGAAAAAAGTCTTGTGGATTTTAGTTTTTCAGTTATAATGTATATGTAGATAAGTCAAAAAAGGGCATAACGAAAACAGGTAGAAAAAGCAGTTCAAAAATTTATGAAAGACTTAATTCCACCTTGTTGAAGTGAATAGACTAAGTAGGCTGACAGCCAATTTTTCTTATCTATTTCTTGATGAGATAGGGTTTTAATATAACCTTATCTTTGTCAAT
>QZED01000057.1 GCA_009917405.1 bacterium c-19
TGAATATAATAAAAGCAGTAAATAACCTTTATATAAAGGATTTTCTACCAACGCTTTGCTTTAATGGTTCGTTTTTTATCTGAAAGATACAAAAAACTTTGCGCGATTATAAAATTCCTTACTGATAAGATAAAACAAGTATGATCCGAATGATGATCGGAAGATCAAAATTCTTTACATTAAATATGGAATAGATTAGAGATAGATAATAAGTAGATAAGAAATAAATAAGAAATAAATCAGAAAATAGTCTATAAAATCAGATGAAGCAAGACTGCAAAAATTAACCGATACAAGATAATAAAGAATTAATTGAAATAAGACAACAAAGCACTGCATGTTTATATCCTTTCAGAATGTGCATACTAGCACATAAGGGGTGATAAGAGTGAAGCATTGGAAAAAGCTTCTGTTTATATTCATATATGTATGCTTAAGTATATTGTTGGCGATCTATACCTATGCAATGCTGGATCCTTTAGATATTAATGAGACAAGAAAAAGCATAACGATCTATGATACAAACGGAGATGTACTGTATGAATCAAACTTTAAAAAAAATATGGAATGGACAAGTATAGAACAAATACCAGAATTTATCCAAGATGCATTTGTCAGTGTAGAGGATCGGCGGTTTTACAATCATGCCGGTTTTGATCCGATACGAATTATCAAAGCATTGAAAAACAATGTGATGTCCGGCGGTGTCGTAGAAGGAGGCAGCACGATTACCCAGCAATATGCGAAAAACCTTTTTCTGACTAATGAACAAACTATTTCCCGGAAAATACAAGAGTTTTTTTATGCGACACGCTTAGAAATGCAATACAGCAAAGCAGAGATCCTGGAAGGATACTTAAATACACTATATTACGGACACGGAATCTATGGAGTGAGAAATGCGGCAAAATTCTTTTTCAATAAAGAATTAGCTGATTTAGATATTGCGCAGACGGCAATGTTAATCGGAATACCCAACGGTCCTTCTTTGTACAGTCCGTATCTGCATCCGGATTATGCCAAAGCAAGACAAGAGCTGATCTTGTCGGTCTTCGTGCAGCGAGATTTGATCAGTGAAGATGAATATCAAGCAGCGATGAAAGAACAGCTTACTTATGCCTCTCATGAGGATGATCAAAATGTCTACGGGAATGAAGAATACTTTATCACGGTAGTATTAGAAGAACTTGCACAAAAGAACTTGCTGGATAAAAGCAATACATTGCAGGTATATACAAGCTATGATCCTAAGGTGCAGAAAGCACTCATGAACAGCATTGATGCAAGCATGGATAAAGAAGATCCGTTGGAATGTGCGGGGATTGTACTAGAGCCGTTTACTTCTCATGTATTGGCGATAGCAGGCGGCAAGGACTATACTATATCGCAGTTTAACCGAGCGATGTATGCGAAACGGCAAGTAGCCAGTACGGTAAAACCGTTATTGTACTATAATGCATTGTGCCAAGGATTCACTCCGTCTACTACCTTTATTTCACAGCCGACGACCTTTCAGGTAGAAAGCGGTGAATATGAACCACATAATTACGGAAATCGTTATCCTTATCGGGAAATTTCGATGATAAATGCAATCTCAATGTCAGATAATATATATGCAGTAAAAACCCATTTGTTTTTGGGGACGACAACACTGCATCATTCATTATTGGATTTCGGTATCGAACAATCACAGGAAAATCCGAGTGAAGCACTTGGCACTGTCAATATGTCTGTTTATGAATTAGGCAATATTTACAATACCTTTGCATCGGAAGGCTTATATCGAGAAGCGACCTTTATTCAAAAGGTCGTTGATGAAGAAAACAATGTGCTGTTAGAAGCTGATACCCAAAACAAACGCCTAATGGATCGTGATAAAACCTTAGTCTTAAATCAAATGTTGACATCCACCTATGATATGCGCAATCGTACTACATCCTATCCGACCATGACAGGAAGTGTGCCAAAAACAAAGGTAGGAGTAAAATCAGGTACGAGTGATTGGGATGGGTGGGTTGCCGGTTTCAATCCTGTATACACGGTTGCGGTGTGGACCGGCTATGACGATAATCGTCTGTTAGAAAAGACTCATTATGAAGAAGCGAAAAGTATATTTAAAAAGACTTTTGATGAATTGTTTCCGCAAGGTGACGGACCTTGGTACGCCCCGAGCGACGCAATCGAAACTCGCTATGTAGATCCGATCAGCGGGCAGGTGAGTTCTCAAGGCAGTCCGTACTGGTATTTAAAGGAGTAATTTGTCGAATTATGACAATTTATGACGGATATTGGAAGATTGTGTTGTCGAATATTGACGAATCATCGGTGTTCTTGTAAATATGACAGGGATAATGACGAATTCTGTTGGATATTGATAAATAATGTTGTAAATTGACAGATATTGTTGTAATGTTCTTTGTAATATAAATAATGGATCGGCAGTGGGCAGGACCTCTTTGCTTTTCTTGATCAAAGAATAATGAAACAAGGGTTAAACAATAATTAAATAAGCATAAAACAAGAATCTAATGAGGGTCATAGGATTAGGTAAAATAAGAAAAAAAGAGGCGCTTTACCTCTTTGATTTTTCATAAACTTAATCAAGCAGAATGCTTAGCTGTTTTTCGCACCGCCTTTTTCAGCCATCATTCTGTCATTTTTACTTACATAAGCATCAACTGTCTTTTTTGAATTTCCGGCTGCGATCAGTCGTGATACATTTATTAAACCTTCCTTACCTGCTTTATTTAATTGACGATATGTAAGCAATAATTCTTGTTCATGCGGACGAAGTTCACCGGCAGGAATTGTCATACCGATCAGATAATAGAAATCTAAATCAAGTAACAGACAAATTTGAATAGTCATATCAATGTCCGGTTTACGCGCGCCGCTTACCCAGTTGGATACAGTTCCTCTGGAAACGCCCAACAGACTTGCGACCTCTGCATTGTTATGTCGAGAATTTTTGATCGCGTCCTCTAAAATCTCCGCAAATGTCAGTTTTGTGTGTACTTCTGTTTTCTTAGCCATGCCTATATTATATGTGCAAAAACGAAGAATCATTCAGTTTTCACATCCTGAAATATTGGATATTCAATTATAGTGAATGTTTGCCGTTTATGATTACATCTTTCAATTCTAAATTATGATCCATGACTAAAAGATCGGCTTTTTTGCCTAAACCTATTTCATAATTCAATGTATTGATCAATTTGCCTGCATTAGTAGAAGTCATTGCAATACAATCGGCAAGCGGGTATTCCAATTTTAAATGAAGGAACCGAAATGCATCCAGTATATCTCTGAAAGAATTCGCCAAATGACCGTTAGTATAAATTGCATGGTTTTTTACAACATGTGTTGCGTCCAGCTGATAATTCTGTGGATAGTCGTAACCGCTGTAACGGGAACCGTCAGAGATAGCCATAACGCGGTGAGACCCTAAAAGCCGTATCAGCCATTTCAGCATAGGGCGCTGGATATGAACACCGTCCATATTCAATTCACAAAGTAAATCCGATTCAATCACGGCATCTAAAATACCTGCTTGATGATGGTCGAAATCTGCCATGGCATTGCACAAATGGGTTACTTGTGAGATCCCGGCAGAAATAGCTTGTTTAGTTTGATCGTAAGAGCATTCACTGTGGGCGATGCTTGCCTTGATGCCGAAGCGCTTCAACATTGCGACAGCCTCAAGACCATGCTCAAGCTCCGGTGAGATACTCATAATTTTAATTAAGTCACTGTAATGAAACAGAAAATGTTCCAGTTCTTTTAAATCAATCGGCTGAAGTGCAGTGATGTCAATATCATTGGCACGCTTGGGATTCAAAAAGGGTCCCTCTAAATGAATACCGCAAAAACGCGCGCCGAGATAATCTCCCTTGAATGCTTCACGATACTTTTGTAATATGATTTCATAATCTTTTAACGGCATCGGATCCAGTGTTGCCAAAAAAGCAACGGTGCCGCGTTTTGCATATTGGATCGCTAACTGATGAAGAGCATCTATATCGGCAGTTTCACAGGAAATACCTCGAAAGCCATGGGTATGTATATCAACAAAACCGTTAATCGCAATATCGGAATACGGCTTAGGTGTTTTATAATCAATGCGTTCGACAAAACCGTCTTGTATATATAAATCTCCGAAACACATGGTACCCTGTGACATAAACCGCACATTATTGATTGTAATTTTCATGGCCATCCCTCCGCTTACCTATCATTGTAATACCTTTTTTATAAGAATACAATTCTTTCACTCACATTTTAATAAATAAGTAATCACAGGTGAAATCATTGCAATTTATTGTTGAAAATTACTGCTTGATCCGCTGAAAAATCAATCATTATTTGATATAATAGAAGCATTCAAGTAAGCAAGGAGTGGTGAGATGAAATACAAGGGATTACGGTTGTGTCTTTTAATAACAGGGTTATGTATATTCAGCGGTTGCAGTGAGGAAAGTGTGTATACTTTATCTCAAGATGAGGTTAGCATAAAAGTCCATGATACGCAGTTCGATCCGTTATCATATTTATTAAAGGACGGCGAACCGCTAAGTGAAAGCGATCGTTCAAAGATTAAGACAGGTGCGAAGATCGATACAAGCGTGGTGGGGAAAACGGTTTTTACATTCCCCGAATATGGTTTGAATCTACATGTGTCAATCGTAGATGAAGAAGCACCGTCATTGTCTGTTGTCGGCTTTCAAGTGAAGAAGGATGTAGTATTTACATGGAATGAAGGAACTTTGGGTCAGCTGAAAGCGCAAATCAGTGATAATTATGACAACGGTGATTTATTGAAGAAGACCCTGCATTGCGACAGTGTAGATACAAGCAAATTAGGTAAACAGAGCATTACCTGTTATGTGGAAGACTCCAGCGGCAATAAAGCAAGCAAAACAATCGAAATGGAAGTAGTGAAATAGACTGCTTCTTTTTTTTATCGTGCGGCAGAATCTAAGGAATCAATGAACTAAGCTATTAAATGTTCCACCAGTATTTTAAGACCGATAGCAATTAATATTATACCGCCGATTACTTCGGCATAAGTACCCATATGGCCGCCGCAGCGATTGCCGATGATGACAGCGGCAAAGCTGATAATAAAAGTGGTGATGCCGATAATAGCGACGGCAGACAAGATATCCACCTGTAAAAATGCAAAGCTGATGCCGACCGCAAGCGCATCAATGCTGGTAGCGACAGCTAAAATGATAATATCCTTCAGCGGTATTGCGGTTGCAGGACATTCTGATTCATCGGTTGTGTCTTTCGCTTCTTTTATCATATGAAAACCGATCGTACCGAGCAGGATAAACGCAATCCAATGATCGACAGCCGTAATAAACCCTTCAAAATAATGTCCGATCCACCATCCAAGCAGCGGCATTCCGGCTTGAAACAAACCGAAAGCGAAAGCGAGAATCCATGCATAGCGAAAGACCGTCTTTTTTAAGCACATTCCTTTTGCGAATGAAACAGCGCAGGCATCCATTGCCAAACCTACACCGATGAAGAAAATAGAAAATAAACTCATCCTAAAACCTCCCGAAAAAAAACTTATACACGGAGAAAAACCATGTATAAGTCTTGTTATTTAACGCTTACCGGACAAGCCTTGATCAAAAACCTGTCAGTATGTCGGCACAGCGACTCTTTGAGCTAACTACTCCCTTATTACGAAAACATCTTATCAGAAATAATGGTGCATTTCAATAAAAAACAAGTTTTTTATATAATTTTCATGAGATAGGCACAATACACTGCATACCCTACATGAATTCGAGCTGAAATTCTCATAAAAAACGTAATTTCTACAACAGCTCCATGACACGCCATCCGATCTGTTGTTGAACATTCAGCTTATAGTGATAAATTTCATCATTTATTTTATTTGCGATATGACGATCGGCACCGTTGCACATTAAAAACTGCTGAAAATAACATGCTTCCCATATATGATTACCAATTAAATACAGACAAGCAAATAAATCGGCATCTCGTTCACTGCTGCCGCAAAAATAATGTCCCAATTCGTGAAGCAATAAATAACGCTCTCTGACTTCAAACATATCTTCTTTTAATAAGATCAAAAAGACATCATCGATCATCATGCTTCTGGCTTCAAAGCCATGCATCATATCATTGTCTCTGACGATCTCTGCGTTACATTCTTTTAACAGCTCATTCAAATCCAGCTCTGCTTTTTCATTTACCAAACGATATATCTCATCAAATTTCATACCGTATACCTCCCCTACAGGTATACTATATCATCAGTTATTACACTAACGATGTGATAAACCATTATTTTCCAAATTTTCTGGCATAAAGCTTGATACTGTCGGCAATCCAATTAGCGAATTCAATCTTTTCCTCATCAGATAGCTTTGAGACATCATAACCACCGTAAAAAGCGACACTCGGATGATTCACAATGATTTGCGTCGCTTCCTCTAAAGAAGTGATCATAGAGGGAATCAAATTAGGATCACTGACATAACCGTCTTTACTGCAACTGCCGGTTTCTAAGTCTTTATAAATCAATGTATTTACATCAACACCGAATATTTCTGCCAATTCCGTCACCATTTCCATTGTCGGAGAGCGCTTATCACTTTCCCAAAGCTGAACGGTCGGCTGTGAACGGTTTGTCCGTTTGGCTAATTCATCTTGTCCCCATCCCTTTTGTTTACGTAAATAACGCAGGTTCTTACTGAAAATAGATGTCATAGAAATACCTCACTTTGTATTCATTATATCACAACATGACAAAAAGTAAATGTCAATATTATTATTTGTAATAAGTTATTGACACATTACAAAATGTAATGTATGGTGAATACGGAGGTGATGCTATGAAGCTAACGATCAAACAGCTGCGCAAAAGGCAGGGAATTACACAAAAGGAGATGGCTGATAAATTAAAAATATCTTTATATTCGTATCAAAAGATTGAAAAATATCCTGCGAAAAGTGAAATAAAGCAGCTGCTTGCGATTGCAAATGAATTGCATGTTATGATAACCGATATTTTTTTATTCAATAATATTGCAAATAGTAATGTTGAGGAACGCAATCAAGATATGGATGAAAAAGAAAACGCAGAAAGGAAAGGAGGGAAACGCAAATGTTAGAATTTTTGTTAGGCGTATTGGCAGGCTTGTTCGGCTTAATGCTATTTATCGCATATACAGCACACCAATACAGACGTAAGGAAAGTGAAAAGCAAGATCTCAGCGATATTATGAGAGAGCCGCATGGTACAGAATAGTCGCAGAAAGTAAAAGAAGATAAGAGGTGAAGCGATGAGTAAGCTAAGAATCAGTAAAGAAGAAAGAGAACGAATGTACATCAAAGAAGAATTGATGCGCTACTATATGTATAAAGAAAAAATTCAAGAAATAGAAAATGATATTATTCAATTCAAGCAGCATTATCAAGAAGTGCTTAATCATCCGCATTTTGGCGGCAGTATTATTCATGTTCAAGGTAATTCCGGTGAGAAACAAAACATTGTAATGCGCTTGGAATATCAGCTGGCGGATCTCCAAAGCAATCTGACTTATTATCAAAGCAGAATTGCAGAGTTAGACAGGTGGTTAAGTGTATTGACTGATATTCAGTATCAAATTGCGATGATATACATTTGCCAATACCAATGTAAAGATGTGTATGGTGCTTCCTTGGAATTAAATTATGCACAGGATACAATCAAAGCATATACGGATCGAATCTTGAAACGCATACAAAAGAAGTTTAATAAAATTTTCTGAACAGTACACCAAGTGGGTATAAGAGCCGTGCTAAAATGATAGTGTGGAAAAAACGGGTAAACCGAATAATCCACACCAGCAGCATGTTTCAAGAAAAGCATGTTGCTTATCCTGTTAAACAGCTTTATAAAACAGGGAGCGGCATTTAAGCGATTAAATGCTTTTTTTGTTCAAGAAAAGAGGGAAAGTTATGAATGATCCACCGAAATTACAGTAAGCTGAAGACTTATAAATACAGCTTGAAGGCAGATTCACAATACATAAGTACAAACAAAAAACAGCCTGTCTCATCTTTTAATAAGAAACGGGAAAGCCGAAAGCGGCAAAGTATGTACACATGTGAAAAAAGATTGGTCTTTCAAGCGGTATTGCGGCAATCGCAAACGAAAAACATTGAGAAAAAACAGATTCAAAAGAAAGGCGGTAAGCATGATAAGCATTAAAGATACTGTTTACCAAACATTGCGAAAGTTATGTGAAAATGTATCTGATGTAACCATAAGTGATCTTTCTGTATTGCCGTTTATTCGTTTTCTTGAAGAAGAAAATAAAGTGAATGAATGGACAGACAATAAGGAACAAAGTACTTATGTTCGCTATCGTATTGATTTATGGGATGAAGCGGATACTACAAGCTTAGCTTTAGCAGTTGATCGGCAGATGACACAGGAAATCGGTCTTGTGCGAATGCAGTGTATTGATGTGGCGGATCCATTGGGAATAAAGCAAAAAACAATCCGCTTTGAAGGAATTTTAACCAAAAATGCTAATGATGATATAGAAGTTTATCATAAGGAAAAGGAGTGATATTATGTTAGCAAACGGCGCAACATTGGAAATGAAGAAAAAAGGTGAAGCAACCTATACAATGCTTAAAGGCTTAAAAGAAATTCCGGAAATGGGAATTGAACCGGAAAAGGTAGATAATACAACCTTGGATGATGAAATTAAGCAGTATGAACAAGGAATCGGCGAGGCGGGAGAGTTGGCATACAAATTTAAGTATGACAATACCGGTGAAGAGAGTCCTTATCGTTTGCTTCGCGCATTACAGGCAAGCGGAGAAGCGGCTGAATTCAAAGAAACATTGAAGGACGGAACAACGACTGAATTTACGGCACAGGTATCAGTGAAACGTACCGGCGGCGGTGTAAACGGTGTGATCGAATTTATGGCGAATATGGCGTTGCAAAGTATGTTAAAAATTACCGATCCAAGCGAAACCCAGACAACGGAGAGTGCAGCTGAATGAGTACAATCATGACAGATGTAGTTCATAACGAAACAGCAGGAAATCATCAGAGAAAAGCGTTTGCCACATGGGAGGTAAAAGAAAATACTTATCGCATGAAGCTTACAACCGCAGCGATTTGTGATCTCGAGGAAAAATTCAAAACGAATATCATGAATTTAATCGGCGATGAAAAAAGTATTCCTTCGTTATCAAACATGTTATATGTGACTCATGCGGCAATGAAAGACTACCATCACGGTATTAAGCTGGATGATGTAAAAGCATTATATGACAGCTATATCAATGAAGGCGGTTCCTTAGTTTCTTTCTTTATTGATGTGTTTATGCCGATCTATCAGGTATCAGGTTTTTTTACCGAGAGTCTGGCGGGGAAAATGGACGAACAGCGCTCAAAGGCGAAAAAAGAAATCCTATAGTATTCGTTTCAGACATCATCAATGAAGTATATTTAAACTTTTTAAAAGAAGGGTTCAGCCCAATGTCATTAAGTTAAGGTAAAATGACACAGAAGGAGTCAAAGAAAAATTGGCCCTTCTTTTTTTATATTTTTCTTGACATATATCAAAAGGTGTGTGGCTAATTATTCATTACTGCTAAATGAATAATTAGCCAATTGTTTATAGATATAGATTTTTGGAGGTATTATCTATGAACAAGTCTAAATATTTACGTAATATTTTAAATCATGTGATTTCTGTTGTTTCAAATTCACCATCGCTTTTCTCTGTGAATCCTAAATCTGATTTCACCAGAAACAGAAAGCTTTCTTTTGAAACTGTTATTAAAAATGTTATATGCATGGAAGCCGGATCATTGAAAGATGAATTATTGAAATTAAATGATTATTCTTCTTTCACTCCTACTTCTTCTGCTTTTGTCCAAGCCAGAAGTAAAATCAAACATGATGCTTTCAAAACTATTTTTGATACTTTTAATCAAAAATCTCTTGTCACTAAAACATTGAAAGGGTATCGTTTATTAGCGATTGATGGTACAGTACTTCCTATTGACAATTCATTTGCGGATGAAGAAACTACTCTACAAAAAATCAATAATTCAGACAAAACTTTTTCAGCTTTTCATCTTAATGCTTCCTATGATTTATTAGAATGTACTTATGATGATTTAGTTATTCAAGGTCAAGCTAATTTCGATGAAAACGGTGCTTTTGTTCAACTTGTAGATCAATATAAAGGAAATAAAGCTATATTTATTGCGGATAGAGGTTACGAATCCTTCAATGGAGTTGAACATGTAAGTCACTCTGAAAATAAATATTTGATTCGTGTAAAAGATATACATTCAAAAACGAGTATTATGAAAAGTTTTGGTTCATTACCTAATAATGAATTATGGCACGGAGCGGCGTGGAATTTTATCCTATGGGGATTGTATTATTTCATACTGTTGTATTTAGAGAAAACGATATTAAAAGAGCCGTTGAAAAAGCTGCCTAACGCAGTGAAATACATATTGACCTTTATTAT
>QZED01000058.1 GCA_009917405.1 bacterium c-19
GTCAAGGAATATACGATTGAAATCAATCACGGAGAACCGGTATATAATTATCTGAAGCGTGGTTCAATCGAACTTATCAAACAGGATGAAGAAACAGAAAAGCCGCTGAAGAATGTAGGCTTTGAACTTGCGACAGACAAGGACTTCAAAAACATTATCAAAACAACATGGACTGATGAAAAAGGGAAAGCGATCTTTGAAGAATTGGAAATCAATCATACCTATTACATTCGTGAACAATACGGCAATGAAAATGATATGATCCATAAAGGCTATGTCTATGATCCGACAATCTATGAAGTGAAGCTTCATGAGCATAAGGAAATTGTAAATGTGAAAGCAACTAATCAAAAGGTGAGAGGAAAAGTCCAATTCACGAAAACAGGAGAAAGCTTCCAATCCGTAGAGATCATAGAAGGAGAGTTCGGAAAAGAACATCATCCGATATGGAAACAAGGGAATCTGTTAGGAGCGGAATTGACAGTGAAAGCAGCGGAAGACATCACGACATGGGATCAAACAACGCACTATAAAAAAGGCGATGTAGTAACAATCATAGAATCCGATTGGCAAACCGCAGACAGCTTAATACTTCCGGCAGGGAAATATAAAGCATATGAATCAAAGACACCGCAAGGCTATCTCAAAGATGAAACGATCTATGAATTTGAGATAGAGCCAAACGGAAAAGCGGAACTACAGCTGAACCCGATCACGATCAATAACGAAAGAGCGAAAGTGAAGCTTGATTTCACAAAGCGATTAGCGAAACAGGAAGTCTTTGTGAATGAACAAGCTTATAAGGATGTTATATTCGGATTATATGCGAAAAGTGATCTTGATAACTATATGGGAAAAACAGTGATCAAGAAAGGATCCTTAATCGGCATCTCGGGAATTGATGAAAACGGTCAACTGACACGCAGCTATGATTTGCCAATCGGTACTTACTATTATAAGGAACTGCGGACAAATGTGCAATATCAAAAAGATCCAACGGAATATGAATTTGAGGTCGATTATCCGAAAGAGGGGGAGAAAGAAAAAGAGATAAAGATCAATCACGGAGAACCGATCGTCAATGAACTAAAGCGAGGAAGTATTGAAATCATCAAAACAACAAAAGACAAAGTGTATTATTCAGCTGATGAAAAGAAATATTTAGATACTGATAACGCATTATATCCGAATAGTCCAATAGACAAGAATTATTTAGCGGGTGTTGAGTTTGAACTTGCGACAGATGAAGACTTTACAAATATTATCGCAATCAGTAGAACAAATGTAATCGGTAAAGCAGCTTTCAAAAATCTTGAATTAGGAACCTACTATATCAGAGAGAAAGCCTCTTTGAAGCATTATGTATTAAGTGATGAAGTGTTTAAGGTAGAACTTACAAAACATGATCAAATAGAAACAATAGAAGTAAACAATGAGTTGGTAAAAGCAAATATCGGTATACATAAAGTAGATGAAGAAAATCGCAGTATCGCATTAAAAGGCGCAGAGTTTACGATGTATGAGGATCAAGCATGTACAAAGAAAATCTCAACTGTGGTTACGAACGAATTAGGTAATGCACAGTTTAAAGATTTAAGCTTCGGCAACACTGTATATATCAAAGAAACGAAAGCTCCTGAAGGATACGAGCTATCAGGGAAAGTAATCGAAGTAACGATCAATGATGAATGGATGAAAAAAGACATCACTCATCAAGTGATAGAGGTCACGAATCATAAGATTCCGGATATACCGAATACCGGTGACACTACCGAAATCACCTTATTTTACAACCTTACAGCAGGCGCAGTAGCACTTCTCTGTCTTTTGATGAAGAAAAGAAAAACGGCAAATAATCAAATCGTGTAATGGTTTACAGGCACCTCCTTTTTAACCTTTTTGAAATCAGTTTCTTGCGGTGTAAGGTCTATTCATTCTATTCCTATTGAATACGATTAAACTGTTAAAGTATTTTTGCGGTGAATAGAATCATTATGATTGACTTTACCAAAATTAGGAATTATAATAAGAATGATTCTTAATATAGGAGGAAGCAGATGATACGTAAGCAATCCAAACAACGCGATCTTGTACTGAATTATATGAAGCAAATTCATGGGCATGTCAGTGCTGAGGAAGTATATGATGCGTTGAACCAAAGCGGCAATCCGATTTCCTTAGCTACAGTGTATCGCAATCTTGATATTCTTTCACAAATGAATGAAATCAAAAAAATTGCGCATCCTGTAAATGGATATGTGTATGATAAAACTGCTGAACCACACTATCATCTGCATTGTGTGAAATGTAATCAGTTGTTTGATGCGCCCAACACGTATGTGCGAAAGCTTGATATAGCGATGAAAGCACAAAGCGGATGGGAAATTCATTCACACAGCATCCTGTTTGAAGGAGTCTGTCCGACCTGCGCAAATAAGACAGACGAGCAATACCGAAACGGTAATTGATAAGCGCACATAAAAAAACGGAGGATAAAAAAATGGAATTAAAAGGAAGCAAAACAGAACAGAACTTAATGGCAGCATTTGCCGGTGAATCACAAGCACGCAACAAGTACACTTATTATGCACAAAAAGCACGTGAAGAAGGTATGGAACAAATCGCTGATATCTTTGAAGAAACTGCCCGCAATGAGCAGGAACATGCCAAGCTTTGGTATAAAGCTTTAAACGGAGATAAGATCGCCGATACGGCAACAAACCTTGAAGATGCCGCTGCCGGTGAAAACTTTGAGTGGACAGATATGTACAAAGGTTTTGCCGAAACTGCAAAAGAAGAAGGCTTTAATAAAATCGCTTTCCAAATGGAGCAAGTTGCGAAAATTGAAAAGGCGCATGAGGAACGTTATCTTGCCCTGTTAGAAAATGTAAAAAACGGCAAAGTATTTGAAAAGAATGACAAGACCGTATGGGTATGTGATATCTGCGGTTATCGTCATGAAGGCGAAAAAGCTCCGGGAGCATGTCCGGTATGCGGCTACAGCCAAGCTCATTTTGCCGAAGAAGCAAAAAATTACTAAAAAACATTAAAAAAATAAAAAATTTTGCAGACGCATTTTCCCTTATAAATAAAGGATGATGCGTTTTTTTTTAATATTTGCGAATTATTCTACTTTACAAACGGACTGTTTTTATTGTATATTAAAAAAGTAGAAATATATAAACAAAAAAGAACATAAAAAATAGTATCGATAAGCGAGGTGAAAAAATGGAAAATTTAACAAAATGGGTGATTCAGTTACAGGGGGGTAATGAAGATGCCTTTCAGAAGATCTATGATTTACTGTATCGAAAAGCATATTATACCGCATTAAAAATAAGCAATTATTGTGAAGCAGATGCACAGGATATTGTACAGGATACTTTTATGGAAGTTCATCGTTCCGTCAAGAAGCTGCAAAATCCAGAATATTTTAAAACATGGATGATTAAAATTCTTATTTCCAAATGTTCACATAAGTTCAGAGATAATCGTGATATGTTTATCGAACCAGAAAAGTTTGCGAAAATGGAAGGCTTTGTGGAAAAAAGAAATTATATGTTGCCTGATGATAAGTTGAATAATGAAGAAGAAAAGAAAATTCTGTTATCACTTGTGGATCAATTAAAGCCGAAACAAAAAGAGGTTTTATTATTGCAGTATTTTGAACAGCTTTCAATTAAAGAGATGGCAGATGTGTTAGAGATTCCGGAAGGAACTGTTAAAACGAGAATCATGTATGCGAAGGATCAATTAAAACAATTAGTTGATGAATATGAAAAAAAAGAAGGAAGATCGCTTGGATTTAAAGCAGATGCGCTCGGTGCGGCATTAATGATTGCGTTTATGAGTGAATATGATGCGATGGTTGAAAAACCGATCACTTGTTATAAGCTGAAAACGAAGAAAACTAATCCGTACTCTTGGTTGTCGGGAGTAGGAATTGCCGTATGTTCTGCGACATTGATTGTGATGGGAGCAGGCATTTATTCAGAGCTGAATCATTCTTCCAATGCGGAAGCTGTAGAGCAGCGTGTTTTTGAAGCAGTGATCTATCGCGGTAAAACGATTATGAATTGTCGGGATGCGTATTATACCTTAAAGGAATGGGCGCAAAATCCGAAAAGAATGGCTTTGAAAGATGATAGTGAAGTGCTTGAAATCACACCGGTATATGAATCTTTGAAAAAGTATCACGGTGTGTATTATGAGAAGCTGATTGCATCTGAATGGGTATCAGCTTTTGAAGCTAGAAAATAGCTTGAAAATATTTTTTCATTTTTTTATATATTTTTTGAACTTTTAAAACGAAACTGGCTCTAATGTACACAGAGTAAGGGAAGAGTGTAGCTGTGCTTCCTCTTTTTGTAGTCTTAAATAACGTAATTTTATGCTGAAATGGATATATTTGGAATCATTATTATATCGAGAAGAGAAGGGAATGAGAGAGATGTGGAAAAAAGTTTTATTAATATCAATATGTTTGATAAGCTGTTCGTGTATAATAAATTTAAGTTTAATAGATACTTTGCATGCGCAGTCTGCTCCTACCTTTCAGCTACCTAAAGGCTCAAAGGTTGTTTTAGGAACTTATGATAATAGAGAAATTGTATGGGATATAGGGAATAATGATAATAACGGAAGTTATGTGTTGATGAGCAGTAAGCCGATTACCAAAATGTCTACTTATGACAGTAGTATACCAGTAACAACAACACCGCAAACAGGAAATGATAGAGAAGATTATTGCTTAAGACTAACTAAGGGCAATAGTATGTTTACTTATTGCCCTGTAACAGGAGTTGAGAATGAAATTAGTATGATTTTTTTAAATCCAAGTGAAACATCGATATTAACTAGACAACCCTTTTTACCATCAGTTACCGAGGTATATCGCGGCGGTAGTCTTGGTCTTCCATTAAGCGATCGTGCATATAAAACCAGCGAATCTTATCTTTTAAAAGGATATGCGACGGAACCTGTTTATGCCGGCGGTCTGTATGGTAATTATTATAAGCATATGATACAAATGTCCTTTGATTCAGTACCATATACAGGGTCAAGAATTGACATATTGGATTTGGGGGGTGCTATGGATCCAAATGAAAAAATGAATTGTACCGCTCTTAGCGGTTGGTTTAGCGGATCTACGCCAACAACGGGAATGAGTTCATTTAATGTTCGCCCTTTTGCTTCGTTAAACAAGAATGATATCATGTTTGCCGCAAACATGTCTTATACAGACGGTAATTGGCATAGCTATACGGTAGATACAAGTAATCTAAATGAAAATAATGAATTGAATCCAAATAAATTACGTATTCAATCATCATTGACTGCATCTTTACAGGACATTAAAAGAAACAACCACAGTACAAGCAAGGTAATGAAAAACGGCAGTGTTGATTTATCAGTAAATGCGAATACAGGAACTAATACAAAGATGTCTGTGATTCTGTATAATGAAGCAGGTACAGTTATTCAATCTTATAAAATGATGGAGTCTACGCGAAGCGGTACAAATGATTATACGTTAGACTTAACAGGAATTCCGATAGGTAAATATCAAGTGGCTGTCATTAATGAAGAATATGATGCTTCTTCCAACTTACCCGTAGAGAGTTCCGCTATTTCTGATTTAATGCCATTGGAAATAGTAGAGCCACATAAGCTTACTTACACAAAGACACCGCAGAGCGGGGCGAGTGCAGGCATCGATTATGAGTTTAGTAAGAATGTAAATGCAGGACAAACAGTAGGTAAGATTACGGTGAATCCGCAGGGAGTCATGCCGTTGACTTATTCAGTAGAAAATAACGGTGATAACACTTATCAAAACTTTGAAATAGATGGTTTAAGCGGGGGTGCTTCAAGCAGTACTTCATTAAATGTGAAAATTAAGAGCGGAGCGCCTGATTTAGTAAACGGGGGATTAAAAGCAGGTACTTATAAATTTTGTGTGAGTGCAGTGGATGCGAACGGTGATCCTACAACAGCTACTTCTGATTCAAAGGTTTGTACCTCGCTTACTGTAGAAAAAACAACTCCTACCATTGCTTTCAATGATCCGGCGCAGACAAAGAAATCGATCAGTGATGCAGCGACTTCTTGGAATGAAACAGCGACAGCGAATCCAAGTGCTGGCACAAAGATCACTTATAGTGTGAGTAGCGGAGATATATCACTTATCAGTATCAATCCTGATACAGGAGCGATTACTTATACAGGAAGCAATGCGTTTGGTAAAGTAAAGATAAGGGCAACAGTAGATGATGATCCTACTACAGGAAATGATAATTATAATTCTGCCTTTGTTGAAAAAGAAATCGTAATCTATCGTGAGGTAGACGGAAGTGTAACACCTGATCCTAATTCATCAGATACTACAACACCAACCTTTACTGCTTCAGATCCTAATATAAAGATTAACGGAATCATCGGAACGATAAAAGGAACTTTAGGAGCACCTGATACGATTGGTGGTTCTATAACTACTTATCATTATGGATTGAAGTCAGGAGTAGGAGATGCGAACTTCTTCAGTGTGGATCCTAATACAGGAGTTATTAAGTGTACAGCGAATTTGGGGGTAAACAGCTATCATATCACAGTAACGGTAAGTGATAACTGGAGCACAAAGGAAATACCTGTGACAATCAATGTCGGAGTAGCTGCGGCAGAAGATTTGAAGTTTTATGAGAATAGTACCTCGAATACAGTAATAACTTCAAAGAGCGTGAATTTAACCGATATAGGAGTGACGGTGTTCGCGACAGTCAAAGGAAGCATTAATACCAATCCGGTAAAATATAAGATTAAAGATGGCTCAACCAATGTAATTGAAGTTAATGAAAACAGTGGCGCAGTTACGATTCACGGAGTAGGAACCGTAACGGTCATCGCAGAGAAACAAGGCGCTACCGGGCAAGCGGATGCTTATGCAGAACTAACCTTTACCGTAACGGCAGGAGCGCAAAGCTTCATTTATACGGATAATGCCGGAAATGAACTGCCGAAATCAGGAAGTAATTACAGTGCCAAAAAAGAAGTATATGAACCAAATAAGACATTCCAATTATATACGGCAGGTAATCCAACCGGAAGCAGTGTAACGTATCAGCTAAAAGCGGGTAGTCCTAATGATGTTATATCAGTAGACGCAACCGGTTTAGTAACGATTCTAAATGCAAGCCAAAACAGTCAAATGGGAAAAGTCATTGTACAGGCAACGAGTCATGATCCAAGCGGTAATTATTCAGATAAAACGATCGAATTACCGATCAATATTGAAAAAGGCACAAGAGTAATTAGCTTTGCGGAAAATCCAATTTATGTTGTGAGCGGCAAAGGTAAGGTTGAACCGGTGATTGAGGTAGATGGAGTCGTTGATACATCAGGAGATATATTGATTGAGGTAGACAGCAGTGAAGATCATACGATCGCATGGACGAATGATAATAAAGCGATTAATTACAACTATCGCGGAGAAACAGGAAAAGATATTAAAATTCATGCGACAAAACCGATGGATCGAAACTATAAAGTGGCGGAAGCTAACGGAACGATTCATATCATGGGACCTGATGAGAATGTATTAGCGATCACAAGTCCGGGGCAGATCATCTATGGGGATCACTTCACGATTAAGAGTACGCAATTTGATGCGGACAGTATAAATGTGCAATATACATTTGAAATTGATGATACGACCTATATATCCAATCCGACAGTGAATGGAAACAAGGCGGAGTTTGATGCATTGAAATACAGCGGAAGTAAGAAAACGACAATCACCGTGACAAGAACGGCAGATGGTGAATCACCGTTAAGCAAGAAAGTACAAGTAACGGTATTACCGAAACCGATCGAAATTACAATCGATGATCAAGAGAAATACAAAGGAGAGCCCAATCCAAGTTTAACCTATCAAGGTTTCAAGAATCAATTAGTCACATGGAATGGTGTACAAGATGTCATACAAGCGAATGACATTAAGCTAAGCACAACCGCAAAGACGAACAGTAATGCAGGTGATTATCCGATCAAGGGAGATAAAGATATATTAAATAATGCTTATCCAAATTACACGTTTACATTTAAAGAGGGAACACTAAAAATCAAAGAAGATGTGATCCAAGATGACTGGTATCATTTAGAATTAGATGACGGTACAGCTTATACAGGAAAATGGACAAATAAAGATGTAAACATCATCAGTGATCATAATGAATATAAAAATATGTCATTAGACCAAAGCACATGGAAGCCAAATCAAGTGACCGTCACAAAAGAGGGAGAAACGAATCAAAGTTTCTGGATGAAGAAGGACAGTGGCGCAATCACAAAGGAAAAGAAAGAGATTATCAAAATAGATAAGACACCGCCAAAGGTGAAAGGAATCAAGGCAAAGGATACAAACAATAAGCTTCAAGATATAATAAACAAACTCAGCGGTGGCATCTTCTTCAAAGCGGGAACATCATTTGAGATTACGACCAGTGATGCGAAAGGTGATTTAGAGGTCAGTGGTACGAAGGAAATCAGCTATAAAGTATTTAAGATAGCTGATGGAACTGAAGAAGAAATCAAGAACGGAACACTAACCGTGACAAAAGAGAAAGCAAGCATTACAATCAGTGAAACCACAGGAAAGTATAAAGTATGTGTGATACCGACAGATAATGCTGGTAATACAAATACCGAAAGCTGCCATGAAGTAGAACTAAAGAAGATCAACGTGGATGTGGACGGAGATGGAAAACTTGATTTCAACGATCCGGATGGAGATGGATGTCCTGATCTAAACATCAAGTGGAAAGACCCTGATGATGAGACTAAATGGATTGCCCTCAATGAAGATCGTAATAATGACGGCATTCCTGAGTTAAATATCGATGCGAACGGAGATGGGAAACCCGATATTAATGTAGATTTAGATGAGGATGGGAAACCCGATTTGAATATCGTAACGAATATCAAATGGAATCCAACACTTTGTGTGACCGATCAAATAGAGGAATATTGTACAGATTCTACATTAATTCCTGATGTAAACATTGATTTAGACGGAGATGGCAGACCCGATATTAATGTGGACTTGGATGATGACGGCATACCCGACATCGATATAGATACCGACGGAGATGGAAAACCGGACATTAATATCGATACCAATAAAGACGGAAAGCCTGATAAAAATATCAAGGATGTCACAGAATGGAATCCAAGTGACAGCTTTACCGTAAACGGTGTAACCTTTAACACAATGACCGGATTAGAGCCGGATAAAGATGAACCTGCAAATCCTGACAAACCGAAAGAGCCAGTGAAACAAGGAAATGATACCGATGTCAAAGGAAGTTATTACCCGGGAGATTCAGTAGGTGGTGCTATGACAGGGGATGAAACGAATGTAATGCTTTACTTAAGTACTACATTAATAGGAATGGGGTTCATTAGTTATTTATTATTTAAGTATAAGAAAGATACATTTCAATAAGAATAGGTCTAAATAGGTAGACAATTCTGAACAGGTGTTTTTTAATTAAAAACGCCTGTTTTTCTATTCAGAAACATATATTTCAATAACTCTTCTCGCTCTCTCTTTAAGTCTACGTTTGTAGACAAAAGAGAAAGGAGAAGATGATTGAAATGTGGAGAAAGGTGATAATTACAGCGGT
>QZED01000059.1 GCA_009917405.1 bacterium c-19
ATACAGGATAACATCCATGTGTTAAGCTTCAACTCATAAATTTATGTGTCCAGGATTCTGGGTACATATCAGTCACGGTGGCTCTTTTTATTGATCTGCGGCGAAGATAATTCCCGCTTTTTTACGTGCCTGTTCCAAAACTTCCATCACATCATTAGAATAATTCAATAATGCTTCACAAGCATCATAATCCTGATCCTCTATGATCTTGATAAAATCCTTAATTTCATAATAAAGTGCAATATCCTCTTGCTTTACAGCGGGCAGTATCGTACCGTCACCGGTTGTCAGCGAAAAATTAGCACAGCGGCTCGTTTCTGAATTTAAAGTGATATAGCCTTTTTCTCCCTGAATCTGAGATATATTGTGCGACTTTGTATCCTTGCATCCTACACATACCGCCTGAAAGCCATCATAGCTTAAAATCAGCACGCCCGAGGTATCAATGCCTTTTGTAATATTTGGATAATAATTAACATCTTTCGGCTTACCGAACAGATTCATAACAAAATGCAAGTTGTAAATATTGATGTCCATCAATGCACCGCCAGAGAACTTAGGATCAAATACATTGACCGTTTCTCCCGCTTTAAATTTATCATAGCGAGAAGAATACTGAGAGAAGTTACACTGTACCATTTTAATGTCGCCTAATTCAGAAAGTTTTTCTTTTAAAGAAAGATAATTTGGCATATGAATTGTTACGATTGCTTCAAATAAGAATAAATGCTTAGCTTTTGCCAATTCACTTAATTCTTTTAACTCTTCAGCGGTTGAAGTAAACGGTTTTTCACAGATAACATGTTTACCGGCTTTCAAAGCAGCACGGGCATGTTGATAATGCAGTGAATTCGGTGATGCGACATAAACACATTCGATTTCATCATCGTTCCACATGGAATCTAGATCGGTATAGACCTTATCTATTTGGAATTGTTCAGCCAACGCTTTTCCTTTTGCTTCATTACGGGAATATACGGCGATCGGTTGTGCATTATCAATTTTAGCAGCGGCAGAAAGAAACCACTCTGTTATAAAGCTTGTTCCGATGGTTGCGATTTTCATAATCTTACCTCCTGTTTTTATCTATCTATAATATAACATATTTTAATCATTTGTGACAGCGAATCACTATGTCTTTTCCGTGAAATTTGAAAAAGCAGTATTGGAAGATAAAATATTTCTATTGTATCTCTATTGAAAGTAAATGATCGAAATAAAGCTTTCTATTCTGATCATTCTATAGTACAATGAATAAGAAATGAGGTGATGCTGTGTTTAAGAAAACCGATGAACAAAAAGTTATGCGAGATCCGATTCATGGATATATTCATGTCGATGATCAGATTATATGGGATTGCATCAATGCAAAAGAAATGCAGCGACTGCGCAGGATTCATCAATTAGGTGGTGATTTCCAAATCTATCATACAGCAGAGCATTCACGGTTTGCGCATTCCCTCGGTGTATATGAAATTGTGCGAAGAATGGTCAATGAAATTGAGGAATTAAAGCTGCGTTTGAGTGATTATGAAAAGCTGACGGTAATGCTTGCCGGTTTGCTTCATGATATAGGACACGGACCTTTCTCTCATGCGTTTGAAGCGGTTAGCTTGATGAAACATGAGGAATATACTTGCAAAATTATCACTGAAAGCAGTGAAGTTCATTCAATCTTGGCACGTGCAGATGCTTCTTTAAGCAAAGATATCGCTGATATTATCAAAGGTTGTCATCGAAATGATTTATTAAATCAGATCGTATCGGGACAGCTGGATGCCGATCGTATGGATTATTTACTGCGAGATGCGTATTTTACCGGTACAAGCTACGGTCATTTTGATCTAGAACGAATCATTCGCACGATCCGTATTGTTGATCAGCGCATGACGGTAAAGGAAAGCGGTATTCACAGTGTTGAGGATTATATCATGGCACGTTATCATATGTATTGGCAGGTGTATCTGCATCCCGTAGCACGCAGCTATGAAGGGCTATTGGTTTTGTTGTTTCGACGAATGAAAGACCTGTACCGAAAAGATCCCGATGAACTGCGAGAGGTGGGAATGTTGATTCCGTTTTTAAAGGAAACACCGGCAACGATCGATGAGTTGTTTTTGCTGGATGAGGCAGCGGCATTTTACGGTTTGGCGGTATTAAGAAATCATCCGGATCCGATTTTAAAAGATCTGACCTGTCGCATTCTCGACCGTAATTTATTTGAATATGAAACAATTAGTGATGAAAAACGTATTGCACAATTAAAACAGCTTGCGGAAGCGGCAGGCTATCTCAGTGATTATTATATTTACAGCGATACTGCGGCGCAGACACTTTATTCTCCATATCAACGTAATGAAAGCGGACATAATATTTGGATATTGGGAGAAGATCAAACGGTTAAGGAACTGTCGACTATCAGTCCCTTGGTTCATGCCGTTTGTCATGAAAAGCTGAAAGAGGATCGCAAGGTGTATTACCCGAAGGAAATTTTACAGCGTAATGAAAAAGCTTGTTCAAAATAATGAACAAGCCTTTTATTCGTTGCGCTTTCGAGTCGGTCGCTGTTTGACCTTCGGTTCATTTTGCCACTCTTTTTGAACTTTCTTTTGTTTTAACGGAATTTTCAAAAAGATTGTGAATACATTTTCGGGGTACTCCATATCAATACTGCCTTGATATTTACCTACAACCGCTTGTACCGTTTTTAATCCGATACCGCCGAATTTCTTGCGCGATTTCAGACGATTGTTTACTTTATTGATAAAACCGTCAAAGGCATTATCCATCACAATAACAAGCGTACCGTTTTGAATCTTACCGTCGACATTAATAAAGCGCTGACTCATATCCTTAACATAGCCGCAGGCTTCTACGGCATTTTCTATGCAGTTTCCGAACAGAATGCATAAATCTAAATCGGGAATTGGCAGCTGACTCGGTAAATCGATATGTGTTTCCAAATAAATTTGTTGTTGCTTACAGATATAGTGCCAATAAGAAAATAATAGATTTAATGACTGATTGTTGCATACGGTAACGACGTCATGATCGTGAAACGTTTGAGAAATGCGATCAACGAAAACGCTCGCACCGGCAACATTATCATTTACAAGCAGTGAGTTCATCGTCTGCATCTGCGTATCTAAGTTTTTGGTCCGATTATTCATGTCGATATAATGATTCAGCAACATTTCATAATAATGTCTGCCGCTTGTCAATAAATCCATCGGATCAGAGACGATTTCTTTTTTTACGACCGTTGGTTGTTTGCCGTTTGTGTCTTTGGGGTGTTCATTGTTATTCCCTGCTTTTACGAATACGAAATAAAGAATCACATAAACAGAAAGAATCAGTAAAATCAGCGTCAATAGCGCAATCACGTTTCCGTTCATATCGGTCAGCTCCGGTAGCATAACATAATCAACCAGCAGTATTACAAATGCTAATACCGGCAGGATACAGGCAACCGCAACTACTTTATTTGATATATTTGCCAGCATATTATGAAACATATGTTTAATCATAAAAAACAAAAATATGAGATACAGAAATATCATACCTAAAGTAATAATACGAAATAAAATATCGGGAGTTAAATTATTGATGAGGTTCATTTCACTTACTGCGGTAAAAATATGATTGGTCAGAATATTGCTGAAAAGATGAATGATCAGACAGTATAATAGTGAACTGAAATAGGTGAATACGATTTTTGCGACTGAATCCTTATATAATAACGGTATAATAATAAACGGTAGAAATCCAATGATATATTCAATAAAGGTAAGAGAAGAGAATGCCGTCATAAAATAGAGTGCGCCGATTCCGGCATAAAATATTGTGATAATCGTATATACGGCAGCTTTAGCGATTGCTTTGGTAAAGGTTAAATCGCATAACAGGAAACAAGACCAATAGACGCAGCTTCCGTAAATAAATGTATATAATGTAACATCTTGCAGCATCTTTGCTCTCGCTCCTTTCTTTTTGTGTAAGTATATTATATAATGAAAATGCAGATTAGAAAAGTGTGTGTAAGAAAATAATTGATTTTATTGAGTTTTGTACTAAATATACCCAAAGTTTTCGACTATCGGGAATTATCGTGATTACGGCTGATTATTTTATTATCGATACAGTGTGATAAAAACAGTAAAGTAAATGATTATTCCTATAATAACGATAATGTAAATAAGACTTCTATATATTTGATAATATCATCTTTTTTCTGTATCAAATAACAGCTTTTTTAAAACTTGGTGATGAAAAAGGTGATTTCAAAATAAAAAAGTAAATTATTGTACGAAAGCTACATTTATTATGGTATAATTAAGACAGGTGATAAAACGATAATTATATAAGTTTGTTTTTTTACCTTGAAAATACAAAGTGAGGGAATAATTATGTATCCAAAGATTAAGTTCGGAAACCATATCGGGAAATATATTCGTAATTTAAGAAAAGAGAAACAGATGGGCTTAGATGAATTAGCAGAGAGTACGGGGCTTGATGTTGTGTTTCTTGATTTGATTGAAAGAGATGTAAAAACGATCAGCTTAGAAACATTGTTAAAAATTGCGAAGGTGCTGAATATTAAGCTTAAGGACATGGAGGAATATCGTTTGCCTTAATGAAGATAATATCTGTGCATATTCGACAAAGCTTCAATGATTGTTATATGATAAAATATAAGTAATTTTCACTTATTCTTTTTTGTATTATTTAATTGCGGATCTATCATTCTGTAACAGCATTCTACAATCTTTCTTTTATCGGAAAGGTTGTTTTTTTTATGTGTATTCCGGTACTTGATTAGGATAACAGCTGATAATTTCTGAGTAATTAATGCATGTTAATAAAAGTGTTCAAACAATATTTAACTGAAAAAACGATGCTTGAAGCCGTGAATGTTAGAGTGAAATAGTGTATACTGAAACTATAACTATACATGTGTGAAAAAGGTGGGGCAGCTATGACAACGCACAGAAACAAAATGAATCTGCTGTTAATGCTTGCGGCTGTATTTGGCTTTTGGCTGTTTCTGCGTCCGATTGTCGGTGTTCAGAAAGGCAGTATCCGAATTCATTTGCAGAGGATTAATGTTAAACAGGAATTGATTGAATTATCTTTGTATGATGTCAGTGAAATTGTGAGTAAGAATCCTTCGTATCATGGCAAAGAAAATACGCAAACAATGATACAGATGATGGAGCGGGAAGCAGAGCGGTTAAATCTTGTGCCGTTTGTTCATGTGAATGATGAGAAGCAAATGGTGGAGTGGCAGGAATTAGCGAAAGGAACATATTTGATCGTTCAGAAAAAGGCGGCAAGCTTTGGAGTAATGGAACCGATTTTGATTACTCTGCCGATGCATGACGGTGAATCTAAGGATGAACTAATGAATGTAGTGATTGAACCGGCAATTGTTCAGCCTGCGGAGAATATTGGTATAGATGCTCAGCCGCTTATGTATCTTCCTAATGAATCGATCTCTTTAAAAGATGTGATTTATCTGTTTGCGTTTTTTGCCCTTGCGATTATTATTTTATCTTTATGGAAATATCAGCGTGAACAAAGAGAAATTTAAATGCATACGTCATATAAAAATACCGTTTCTGTCAGATATGAAACGGTACTATTGAAATGGTTTAAAAATTATTTTTGTGAGGAATGATAGTAATCCTTCATAAATTTATCTTTATATTCTTGGAATCTGCCGTTATCTACGGCATCACGTGCTTCTTCGGTTAAGCGGATAATAAAGCGCAGATTGTGTAGCGTTGCGAGCTTGTAATACTGACGCCGTTCGTCATTATTCTGTGACTTCATTAAGGCACGCAGTTGTCCTCTGGTCCATCCGGCTTGACAGGTTGGACAGTCGCAAGGAGAATCAAGCGTTTCTTCACTATCGGCATATATTGCTTTGGCAAGATTGAAGTTGCCGTATCGAGTATAGATTTTCCCATGTCGTGCTTCTCTTGTCGGAGCGACACAATCGAATGTATCAGCACCGGTTTCGATTCCGATCAAAATATCATCAGGATGTGATAATCCTAATAAGTGGCGCGGCTTGTTTTCAGGAAGCTCTTCATTGCAGCAACGTAAAATTTCACCAAGGTTTTCCTTCAGGAATGCACCCCCGAGACCATATCCGTCAAAATCCATCTGTGCAAACTTTTTACAGGTGGAGCGTCGCAGATCTTCCCATCGTCCGCCTTGGATAACACCGTACAGAGCTTGATGATAGCCTAGGCGATCGCATCTTTTTTTATGTTCTTTTAAGGAACGGATCGCCCAGCGCTCCGTTCTTGCCAGCGCTTCTACATTGTAGTCATAGCTGTCTGCTAAAGAAGTTAATTCATCATAAGCCATATGAATATCAGCGCCGATTCGACATTGTATCTGCATCGATTCTTCCGGACCGATGAAGTCATCTTGATTTGTGAACGGATCTTTGAAGTGTACACCGTCTTCTTTGACATGAGCTAAGCGATCTTTCGGATCCGCATTAGTGACTTCTCGCTCTCGCTCCATACTGACAACCTTGCCACAGCCGGAGCCGAGTGACATAATCTGAAAGCCGCCCGAATCGGTTAAAGTGGGGCCGTTCCATCCCGACCACTCAGCCAATCCACCTTGTTTGGCAATCTCCTTTGATTGATTTCGCAGATGATAACCATTACTGAGCATTGCCTGTGCATTGACGCTTTTTAATTCGTCCATGGATAAGAAACGTACCTCACCTTTAGTGCCTACACTCATAAAGGCAGGTGTTTTTATATCTCCGTGCGGTGTATGAATGATACCGGCACGTCCCAGCTTGCCGGGAATCTTTTTTGTAATTTCAAAATAAAAGCGGTTATTGTTTTGATAATCTCGCATATAGTGTTTCGCTTTTTTTACGATCCAAGCTTCTAACGGTGATAAGATCAGTTCACAGCCAAAACCGAGTACGTATGCGAAAAATGCCTGTATTACAAACTCATGAAAGGCCAGTACACCGAGAAAAGCGATAGTTTCAAATATCGCCGAGCCGATAAAATGAGCAAATGCAGAAGAAGCAAGAGCTCGAGCGATAAAACTTCGAGCAAAAATGCCGTTACTGTTTTTCATATTTACGAAAATATAGTTATTAAATAGGTTTGAGCATACATATGCGATCAGCGAAGCGATAATGATTCGCAAAGTAAAGACGCGAATATCCTGTAATGATGTCTGCATTCGCCATCCGGAGTAAGCAGGCAATGCGATTATAAGATAAAAGGCGAGAATTGCCAGTATATTCACAAGGAAACCAGAAAAGATGATGGTTTTCGCCGTTTTTTTACCGTAAAATTCTACGATGCAGTCGCTGATGATATAGGTCAGCGGAAAGACGACAACACCGCCGCTGACTGCGATACCGAAAAAATCCCACAGCTTCAAGGCAGCGAGATTTGAAATTAATAAAGTGCCGGCAGATATAGCCGCAAAATAGATCAATAGTTTTTGTTTTGTATTTGACATGGGATTATTATATCATAAACTTTTTCTATTGAGAATAAAGCATTTGCAACATCTTTCATTTCTCTGCTTGAAAAAAAAGCGGACAATCAGAAACTTCATCGGTTTATTATTGGACTACTATACTGAGGAGTACATGAGAAAAGCGAGAAATGATAAAAAAGAATTGACTTGAAGTGGACTCCATAGCTTATAATATAATTAATATCAAATATAGGAGGTTGTTATGGAAAAAGCAAAGGTTTATTTTACTAAAGAACTAACACCGCAAGGCTTATTGCATCTGTTTGATCAGCTGCCGGCAAGACTTGAAGGTAAAGTCGCTGTAAAGCTGCATTCAGGTGAAGTAGGAAATCAGAATTTTATTCGCCCGTCGTTTTTTCAAGACCTGATTCAAAAAGTAAAAGGTACGATTGTTGAATGTAATACGGCGTATGAAGGGAAGCGTAATACAACTAAGGATCATTGGGAAACGATGAAGCTTCATGGCTGGTGTGATATTGCGGCGGTTGATATTATGGATGAGGACGGAGAGTTTGCCCTACCGATTGAAAACGGGCATCAGATTAAGGAAAACTATGTCGGTGCGCATTTGAAAGAATATGATTCGATGTTAGTGTTGTCTCACTTTAAGGGACATCCGATGGGCGGTTTTGGCGGTGCGCTGAAAAACATCTCGATCGGTATTGCGTCTGCGCATGGTAAAGCCCATATTCACGGTGCCGGGGATGCAGATAAAATATGGACAGCGGACCATGACAGCTTTTTGGAAGCTATGGCAGATGCGGCAAAAAGCATTGTGGATTATTATCAGGAGCGCATTGTCTATATAAATGTCATGGCAAATATGTCTGTAGATTGTGACTGTTGTGCAGTGGCAGAGGATCCGAAAATTAAAGATATTGGTATTTTGGCTTCCATTGATCCGGTCGCATTAGATCAAGCATGTTTAGATCTTGTATATGCGTGTGAAGATCCGGGCAAAGCACATTTGATTGAGCGAATTGAATCGCGTAACGGTATTCATACAGTGGAAGCTGCCGCTGCCTTGCATGCAGGAAGCAGAAGCTATGAGCTTTGTGATATTGATAAAGGATAATTTAATTTTTTGATAAAAGGGTTGTAATTGATAGGTGTGAAACATCTATAGGATTATAGCCTTTTTAGTTTTTTTATGATGTGAAATCTTCTGTATATAATCGCAAGCCGGCGAGTGTATTGTATTATAAATTTTTCGGTTTAATTTCTCATTCACTTTATTTGGTGAAAATAAAAAATTTTTCATAAATTTTGGGGATCTCTCTTTTTAGCGTGTATATAAAAGATAGGGGCTTTTTAAAGCTGAATTATAGACAGGCGAAAGGAGATGATAAAGTCTATGAATAAAGTAAATGAATTAAATGAGATGATTGATCGCAGCGGTCACAAAATCACCTATGATGAGTATTGTAAAAGGATTTTAAGTAATAAACAGATCTTGGCTCGGATCATTAAGGAATGTGTTTCGGAGTTTCATGATATGCCGTTAGCTGAGATACCGGATTACATAGTAAGTGATCCGACTACGAGCATAAATGATGATAAAACCATCGATAAAATTTACGGAATGAATCCTGAAGATACTTCTATTTTCGGTGCCAAGATCATCTTTGATATTATA
>QZED01000060.1 GCA_009917405.1 bacterium c-19
AACTAGAATTTACTGAAAGACTGAATTCCATTTTTTACCCTTTGAAGTGGAATTTAACTTTTCACTTCAGGGCGCATTAAAAAGATAAATAAACACTGGACATGTGTTTAAAAGCATACTAAAATAAAAAGATAGAAGTGTTAAGAGGAGTGAGTTTATGTTTGATTCTGTATTTATTATGTTTATTTTAGCTTTGATGCCGATCATATGGCTGATCATTGCCCTTTGTGGATTAAAGCTTCAAGCGCATGTTGCTTCTGTCGGAGCTTGTATCGTTGCCTTTATCGAAGCGATTTTTATATGGAAGATGCCGGTAAACGCAGCCTTCAGTGCAGCGCTTGAAGGCTTTGCGATGGCACTTTGGCCGATTGTACTGGTTATCATTGCGGCAGTATTTACTTATAATTTAACCGTTTATACGGGGGCTATGGATATCATCAAGCGTATGATAACCTCAATCAGCTGTGATAAACGCATTCTTGTTATCTTAATCGGTTGGTGCTTCGGCGGCTTTTTAGAGGGAATGGCAGGCTTCGGTGTCGCGATCGCGATTCCTGCCAGTATGCTGTATGCCCTAGGCTTTTCGCCGATTGAAGCCATATTAGCCTGTTTAATCGCAAACGGCTGTCCTACCATGTTTGGTTCCATTGGTATTCCGACCGCAACATTGGCTGGAGTAACCGGCTTAGACAGCACTGCGCTAGCGTTTGTACAAACAATTCAAGTCGCGTTCTTATTATTTATCTCACCGTTCTTAATGGTCATGCTTGTCAGTGGCGGAAGAAAAGGTTTAAAAGGCATGATTCCCTTTATCAGCGTAGCCTCACTCAGCTTTGTGATTCCGGAAATCCTTGCGGCTAAATTTATCGGCGCTGATTTACCGGTCATTATCGCCAGTGTTTGTTCTTTAGGTGCAACCTTTACTTATGCGGCTTCTTACAGTAAGCATCATGAAGTTGATGAAACCTATCGTATGGAAATTGTCGATGAGCAGGCTCATGAAATCATAACTTTGAAAAAAGCTTTGGTCGCATGGTCACCGTTTATTCTCATTTTTGTATTACTACTTCTGACAAGCAAGCTTGTACCGTTTATTAATGAACCACTGAGCGCAATCAAATCCTCTGTAACAATCTATCAGGGAGAAGGTGCTGCACCGTATACTTTCACATGGATCAATACCCCGGGTGTCTTAATCTTATTATCCGGTATCCTCGGCGGAATTTTTCAAAAATGCAAGTTCTCGGATTTTATAAAGGTGATGAAAGATACGATTAAACAAATGGCAAAGACAATTTGTACGATGCTGGGAGTATTGGCATGTGCTAAAATCATGGGTTATGCCGGTATGATTTCCGATATTGCCGCATTCTTTGTTGTTGTTCTCGGCAGTTTCTATCCGCTTGCTTCTCCGCTGATCGGTGCACTTGGAACCTTTGTTACCGGCAGCGGCACAAGTTCTGAGGTATTGTTCGGTAATGTACAATTAGAAGCAGCTCGAGCAATCGGCGCAAACGAATACTGGCTGGTCGCAGCGAATTCGCTGGGAACAAGCGCAGGTAAAATGCTGTCACCGCAAAGCATTGCGATCGGCTGTGCAGCCTGTGCCTTAAGCGGCAAAGACGGCGAAATTCTGTCGCGCATCGCAAAATATGCATTTGCGTATGTTATCATTATGGCTGTCATTGTATATTGCGGTGCCGGTCTCGCTCACCTGTTGGTTTAACCTAAATCCTTACTTATCATATTCATTGATACTATACCGTGAAAAATTTGTTAAATATCAGATTGTACAAATAATCGATAAAAAAACTTATCTTGCCGGATAAGTTTTTTTCATCATTTATTTTCCATCAACTGTTAAAAGGACACCTTAAGCAATGCCAGCTGTTCCATTTCAAACGGTTCATAAATATGTTGAAGCTTATACAGCGCTCGATCAAACCCGGCATCATCGTAAACTGCACTTGCCTGTTTTGCTAAGGTTTCGCGAATTATCTTACTCGCTGATTTATCCAAGAAAACAGCACGGCTTGCACAAACATGATTTTGTTCATCGATCAAATAAATTTCAATATCATACTGTTCCTGTTTCAATAATTGCTCGCTTTCTTCACAGCCGTGAATATCAAATATCGCATCACTGGTATCTATTGAATCGGTATTTTCAAATAAGAAAAAGGCACAAATTCGTTCATATCCGAAATAAATATGAAGCGGATTTTGTTTAAGAGCTTTTCTTTCATAGTCTGTCCATACTTGATCTTTGATTGCGATCACAAAACGATTTTGTATAAAATCAACGGCAATCCCGTCGGTAATTTCTGCTTCGATCACTTCATTGTTTTGCCAAATCATAAGTATTATCCTACTTTCTTATTCACTTAAAAGGTATTTACAGCACATAAAACCGAAATGCGAAGAAAGCTGCCTGTTTTTCAGACAGCTTTTCGCTTATTTATGCAAATCAATATCACTGAAATCAAACTGCTGTAAAGTTGAAGTAATTGTTTTTTCTTTGATTTCGGCATTTTCCTTTGCCATTCTCTGTTTGATTTTCGGGGCATTTTCAATCGCTGCCGGACCGCAGATACAGCCGCCGACACATGCCATGCCCTCAAGTACATCACTTTGGAAACGATTGACCTTCATCAGCAGCAATGCCTTTTTACAAGCTGCGGCACCATCCGCATATTCGGCACTTACCGCGTCTTCACTGTTTTCCTTTAACGCCTGCAGCATCGCTTTTGATACACCTCCGCCGATCGCAAAGTTACGACCGTAGGCAGATGCAATATCCGCATCGCTCGGTGTTACATTTTCCGGTGAAATATGACGGCTGATCATCATCGCAGCCAATTCCTCAAAAGTCAGGCAGTAATCAATGCAGGAGTCCTGCACCTCTTGTTTTTTTGCCACACACGGACCGATAAATACCAACTTATGATCCGGATAATGATGTTTCAAATATCGTCCTATCGCCACCATCGGTGAAACCATATGTGATACATTATTTTCATAAACACTTGGGAAATGTTGCTTTGCCATATTTACGAATGCAGGACAGCAAGAGGTCGTAATCTTTTTGCCCTCTTCCTTATGTTTTAATGCATCCTCACGTTCATACCATGCCACCGCATCAGCTCCGATCGCCGCTTCATATGCTTCCTCGAAGCCTAATTCACGAATCCCTTGTTTGATCTGCGGCAATGTCGCATTATCAAACTGACCTTGAATAGCAGGCGCAAAAATCGCAAACATTTTCGTACCGGAAGTCAATTCCTCAATTACCTGTGTCATCCATGACATATCCTCAATGGCACCGAACGGGCATTTTGCCTGACAAGCACCGCAATTAATACACTTTTCTTCATCGATCTGTGCCAATCCGTTTTCATCCATACTGATGGCATCCACCGGACAGCTCGCTTTACATGGACGCTGTGTTTCCACAATCGCATTAAACGGACAAGCGTTTACACAAGCACCGCATTCTTTACATTTATCATAATCGATATATGCATGGTCCGGTCCCATTTTCATCGCATCAAACTTACATGCCGCCATACATGATTTTGCCATACATTTACGACAGTTATCCGTAACTAAAATTTTATGAATATTGCAGTCATCACAGGCTGCTTCAATCACCCTAACGATTTGCCTAGGATTATCGTGCTCCGTCGGAAGCGGTGCTTTCCCCATTGCCATACGTGTTCGTTGGCGAATGATTTCACGTTCCTTATATACGCAGCAGCGGAAGTTGGCATGCTTACCCGGAATCAATAAATAAGCCAATTCATCTACAACAGCATCAGTTAATTTACCCTCAAAGCAGCGATGGCTTACCTCGCGTAGCACATCGAATTTGAATTGTCTCGCTTCATGTTCAAATAATGACATAGTTTCCTCCTGTTTCCTCATTCGAGATATTTCTGTTCCCTTACCTTGTAAGTGTTTTCACAAACTTAATTATACCACAAAATGAATGCTTGAAAAGAAAAAAATTACTTTTCAATTTCTGTTTTTATTAGAATGATTCTTAATTTAAAGTCAAAAGTCAATAAGCGTTCTATTGTATGCCGGATATGAATCACTTCATTCCTTTTTCGGCTGATATTCAATATAAAGAACCGACAGAAAAATAAATGCCGCACCGATTAACATGTTCGCACTCATCGTTTCCCGAAAGAAACAATAAGAGAAAAAGGAAGCCCATAGTGCTTCCATGGAGAGAATCATCGAAGCGTGATTGGCACTTGTATATTTTTGCGCCCATGTCTGTAACAGATATGCCAACATGGTGGAACAAATGATAGAGTATCCCAGTGCAACCGATGCCGTAGCGGGAATGGCTTTCGGTACTCCTTCTATCGTAAGGGCAAATACAGCTGATAATACTCCGGCACTTATCATCTGTAAAGCTGTCATCGCAAATACATTCTCTTGCGGGGCTGATTTTTCAAGGGCAATCATATGTCCGGCAAAAAAGATTGCGCAGACGAAAGACAGGAGATCACCGATATTAAGCTGGATCACATCTACTCTTAAAGTCAATAAAGCGATGCCGATCACACATAAGGTAGAAGCTAATATTTCTTTTTTGGTCGGCTTGCGTTTTAATATGAGCCATAATAAATATGGTACAAGAATTACATTGGTTGCGGTTAAGAATGCATTCTTAGAAGGTGTTGTATACATCAGTCCAAATGTTTGAAACGCAAATGCAAGAAACAATAAGGCACCACAGAAAAGACCGCGCTTTATTGTCATGGCGGTTAAGTTTCGCAATGCTTTCCAAGATAAGATAATCGGCAGAATTGCGGCACCTAAAAAACGAATCATTAAGATCGTAAACGGCGCTAAGTCGTCTAAAGCGGCACTGGTCGCGATAAATCCCCCTCCCCAGATGATCGTTACGATTACTAACATAATATTTGCGGTTGATTTTCGCATAGCTTCACATCCTTAATTTCACAATGTTAAAATAATACCATAATGCCCTTGCTTATGGCAAGAATAAGCAGAAGAAAAAGGATCGACCATTTATTTTGATTGAATCATAAAACTTTTTTCATTTAAAATACGAGCGATGTGCTGAAAATAAAGGTGTTTAGAATAAAAAAGATGGAATAAAAGATGTAATTGATTGAAATTAATGCTATAATAATAAATGATGTAGAATTGACACATACTGGAGGGAAAGAAATATGAAATGGTATGAACGACAAAAACAGCTGTATGCACAAAAAAACCAGCCGGAGACACCGATCCCGCCGCAGGAGACGAATACTGTTGAAGATGATATGGAAGCTGCCTATCGTGAGGATGCCTATATGCAGGAAGCTTACAATAGTATGCATACCGAAGATGTAATGCCGGAACCGGAAATCAATGATTCACAATATAATCAACAGAATATCAATTCACAGGATTATCAACAAGGTTATCAAAATGATTATTATACGGATTCTTTCCAAACAGTGAATCATTCTGAAACAGATAAAACAACCATATCTAAGGGAACTGTAATTAACGGTAATGTGGAAGCAGACGGAGACTTAATTATTCGCGGGCATATTAAGGGTGATGTGCTGTGTAATGCAAATTTGTCTGTATACGGTGTTATCGAAGGAACCATCAGTTGTACTAATGCATTTTTTGACAACGCATTGATTATGGGCGATATTGGCTGCAGCGGCAATATGGAAATTTCCGAAACTTCTACCATTGACGGAAATATTGAAGCCTATAATCTGTTAAACGGCGGTCGTATTAAGGGAAATGCGACAGTCACAGAAGCAGTTCATTTCTTGGCTACAAGTGCAATTGTCGGTGATATCAATGCGAATGCGATTCAGATTGACCGTGGAGCTGTTATTCAAGGTAATGTTACGATTCGCCAAGATGTTTACTTCAATGAGCATAACCATCATTAATCGATCAAGAAGGAGCAAATTTCCTTCTTTTTTTATGCTGACACTATACGCATACATGCTCCTTTTGCTTCTGCCGAAATAATTCGCTATAACTTATCCGTCCTGTATTCCTGGCTTTTGTGATTATTGCCTTTTTAGCATTATATATGTATGGAATATGTGTTCATATCGGTCGTGTACATTATAATAACAAATAAAAAAGTCTTTATTTAAAGGGTCATTTATGTACATGGCGTCCACGGTATTCATAGACGCTCAAAGGGATTTTGTTGTGTGGTGATTCGTCTGTCTCTAAACCACATGTTTTTTTATGGTTTTGATAATGTTACAGGCAGTTGAAGGGCAGCATCCACGCAATCTACATATATCACTATTACCTATAAATTTCTAATTCCGTCATATTTTCCCCTCTTTCCTTTCTGCTTTATATCGCTTATTGATATCGAATTGACTTCAAAGTTGACAGTGAAATATATTCAAAAATTGGTGATGTTCTTAAAAATCAAAAAGATATAGAAGAATTCGATAATTTTACATTAGGTGTAATTTCAAGTGGTTCAGTGGCAAATTTCTATATTAGCTTAAACAATAAATAGATTGTTTAAAGGAATATAAGGAGGAGGAAGAGATTACATGAAACGAACTACTGAATTTGTTTTAGGTCTAGTAGGATCAATCATTGCAACAGTTATCAATGCTTTCTTTGTTATCGTTGTAGGTTTTATGCCAGTAACGTGGGATGTGGGGGAAGCGTGGGGTACTTTTGGATTGCATTAGCTTTTAGCATTACCGCAATTGTTTTCATGTTTAGTAAATAAGAAAACAAAACTAAGTGGTATTATGATGATAATGCTTTCTATATTGATTGGATTTTTTAATATATGGAGTCTTATCCCGTCAATTCTATTACTGATAGCCGGGATAATGTGCTTAGTAAGAAAGCCGCCTACTCAAAATGACTAAAAATAACAATGATAACAACAATAACATAACGATCAACATATCACCTATCGAATCAGAACACCTTAATAAATATAGGAAGCTGAGCGACGGCGAAAAAGAAAATATCGATAGAATTATAGAAATGTGTCTGAAAAGCAAAGAAATCGATATGTAGGAAAGGTATAGGATGAAGGCTAAGAGTATCCAATGAAGTACTGAATAAGATTGATAAAAAAATATCAGAAACATTCACCTATATTGATATTTACTGAAAATGGTGGTACTATATTAATGCATTTAGGCTATACGCCTTGTCAATTCATTAATCAGGCCTAGCGCCCTTTGTGTCCTATCAAAATTGGCAGAGCACATTTTTATTAAGTTTAAATATGACAGTAGTGATTATATAGCCAAATAAAGGAGGAATAAATATGGCAGTAAATACAGAAACAATATTAACATGGACATTTATGTCAAAAGCAAATCCCGAGGCAGATATTTTGTCCTTACTAACTGAAGGAGAACAAATTCTTCAATGTTATAAGACTATAAGAGACCAAGCTGCTCTTACCAATAAAAGAATTATAGTTATGGATAAACAAGGTATTACCGGTAAAAAAGTAGAAATTTATTCTTTACCATATCGTTCTATTGATATGTGGTCTAGCGAAAATGCTGGCAAATTGTTTGATGTTAATTCCGAATTAGAGCTCTGGACAAAAGCTGGGCATTTTAAATTAAAATTAAATCCAAATTGTGATATTAGAGAATTTGATAAAATTCTTGGCAAAGCTATACTTGGTTAAATAAAAAATCCCCGGTACGCTAATACCGAGATTAACGAATCCTTCCGAGGATTCTTTTTTATATGCCCAATATTTCCCTCTTTTTCAAATCAAATTCATCTTGTGTAATGATTTTCATGTCAAGCAGCTGTTTTAGCTCAATCAGTTCATTATACTTGCTGTCAGAGTTTAAATTAGGGTGCTGTACGCTCTCTTTCGTTTTCGATATATCATTTTCCATTGCTTCAATAATATTGCGCCCTGCATTCTTAAATTGATGCGCGTAAGTGCTGTGTAACATTTGAACGGTATCACCAAGTCGTTTCGCTATATCATAATCACTAAAATCATATTTACCCATATTATTAATTAACCATGACGCATGATTGTGTCTAAAGTCATGAATTCTGATTTATTTTAACTGTTGATCTTCGGTAATTCATTATTGATTTTTCTAAAACCTTTATCATTTTTTTCTTGGGTGCTCTGCCGGCAGAGGGCGATAATAGCCGAATATAAAGCATTCCTCTGAAAAACCATACATCTATTTGTGTATCTCTTTCCATTCAAGCAAGCTGTCTTTTACCATTTTAAACATTGGTATATTTCTGATACTGTTTTGCGTTTTTGGCGATGTGATGATATGAGTAGAGCCTTTTATTTTATATGTTACCGTTTTAAATACGCTGACTACGCCTGTTTGAAAACAGGTTCCCAAAAATTCATCTCTTTACGAACCTCATCCTTATCAACTCGTAATTTAACTTTATTCATTGGGTTTATTTGTATATAATCATTCTCTATGCCGTAATTGAATACTGCACAAATCGTATAGTAGAATTTTCAACATAATCTTTATTGTCTAAATGTAATATAACGAGATGAAGCTTTTATATCCTGATATTGCAGCCTGAATAATCGTTCATATTCTTCAGCTTCCTTTGAAGTTTACAGCCTTGAGCTAATTTTATGTAGCTGTAATATGAGTCATTAGATTATTCCACTGACGTACCATTTATCCCCTTTCTTAAACACAGCCATTACTATCACATCCTTAAGGAAATAATAATACAAGTCTATATAAATTAAAATAAATAATTTCCGTATATTTTTCCTTATAACATCATTCAAAAAATAAAAAAGCCTTTATTTAAAGGCTCATTTATGTACATGGCGTCCACGGAGGGACTCGAACCCCCGACCGTGCGCTTAGAAGGCGCATGCTCTATCCAGCTGAGCTACGTAGACAACTTGCTAAGATATAATACCAAATTATCATCTGAATTGCAAGAATGAATTAAAAATTATTGCCCTCTGCTCATTGTAAAATGAAAGTGGAATTAAGAAAAGATGAAAAAAGTCCGTAGAAATAGTATCATTATGTCA
>QZED01000005.1 GCA_009917405.1 bacterium c-19
ACGGTAAACGGAAATATCGCAGAGTTTGATGCATTGAAATACAGCGGCACAACGAAAACGACAATCACAGTGACAAGAACGGCAGACGGAGAATCACCGTTAAGCAAAAAAGTACAGGTTAGTGTGTTACCGAAAAGCATCACAATAACGATTGATGATAAAGAGAAGTACAAGGGAGAACAAAACCCTGCATTGACCTATAAGAATTTTAAGAATCAACTTGTTTCATGGAATGGTGTACAAGATGTCATACAAGAGAATGACATCAAGTTAAGCACAACCGCGAAGACAAACAGTAATGCAGGTGATTATAAAATCAAGGGAGACATTAATACATTAAACAAGACTTATCCAAACTACAGTTTTAAATTCAAAGAGGGAACGCTGACTATTAAGGAAGATAATATCGAAGATGACTGGTATCACTTAGAATTAGATGATGGAAACAATACTGCTTATACAGGTAAGTGGACGAATCAAGATGTGAATATCATCAGTGATCATCAAGAATATATCAACCTATCACTTGATCAAAGTACATGGAAACCGAATCAAGTCACAGTGACCAAAGAGGGAGAAACAAATCAAAGCTTTTGGATGAAGAAGGACAGTGGAGCGATCACAAAGGAAAAGAAAGAGATCATCAAGATTGACAAGACAGCTCCAAAGGTAAAAGGTATTAAGGCAAAAGATACAAACAATAAGCTACAAGATATTATAAATAAGCTCAGTGGCGGCATCTTCTTCAAACCGGGAACTGCATTTGAAATTACGACAAGTGATGCGAAAGATGACTTAAAGGTCAGCGGAACCAAGGAAATCAGTTATAAAGTTTATAAGTTAGATACTATGGCTCGTTCAGGTGAAGAACTGATGAAAGAGGGTAAACTAACTGTCACAAAAGAAAAGGCAAGTATTACAATCAGTGAAACTACAGGTAAATACAAAGTATGTGTGATACCGACAGACAACGCTGGTAATACAAATACCGAAAGCTGTCATGAAGTAGAATTGAAGAAAATCGATGTCGATGTCGATAAAGACGGCAAGCCTGATTTCAACGATCCAGATGGTGATGGATGTCCTGATCTAAACATTAAATGGAAAGATCCAAATGACACAAAGAAATGGATCGTGCTTAACGGTGATCGTGATTACGATGGTATCCCTGATTACAATATTGACAGTGACGGAGATGGGAAACCTGACTTGAATATTGATACAGATAATGACGGCAAACCCGATCTTAACTTAGTGATTTTAAAGAAAACAGATTGGAAGCCAACGAAATGTGTAAAACAAGACATAGAAAATGGAATCTTGGAAGAATACTGCACAGGCACAAGTGTAAAAGCTGTAATCAATATTGATACAGATGATGATGGTATTCCAAATATCAACATTGATAATAAAGGAGATTTCAAACCTCATATCAACATATCAAAAAATGGAATCAATCCAATCATTAATATCGCCGTGATACATGACTGGAAACCTACTAAGAACTATTCTTCAGGTACATTTACTTACGACAGTATTAATAAGGAAGAAATTAAACCTGAATTAAATGTAGATTCAGATGAAGACGGATATCCTGATCTTAACCTTGATCTCGATAATGACGGAGTTCCTGATTTAAACGTAGATATTGATGACGATGGCATTCCTGATATGAATATTGATGGAGATGGAGACGGTAAACCGGATGTGAATGTAGACACGAATAATGATGGTAAGCCTGATGAAAATCTCAAAGAAATAACCGAATGGAAACCGGAAAAGAACATAGACGGCGATTTCCCATTCGACACCATGATATTCAGTGATCCAAAAGAGCCTGAAAAGCCTGAAGAACCGACTAAAGATGATACCAAGCCGAAGGATACCGATAGTGATCAAAGCGATACATCGGTAAAAGGTTATTATAATCCGGTTACAAGTATTGGTGGGGCAAATACGGGAGATGAAACAGATATTTACTTGTATGTAGGGATGATGCTATGTATGCTGTGCTGTCTGATCAAATATTCCCATCATCTTAAAGAATAAACTTATGAAATTAAAAAAGAATCAAAAAACAATTTGCTTTTTGGTTCTTTTTATTTATTGCTTACTTTTATACGTATAAATTGTATATCGATCGCAGTAGAATGATTGAGAAACTCAGCCGGCTGTGATACAATAACCATAACAAAATCACATACAGAGCGATCAAAGGACGGGAACAGATGGAACTTTCAACATTACGAATTTCAGATAAAAAACAGGCGCTGTTAGCGACATTGAATATTTATCATGTTCAAGATCTTTTGACCTATTATCCGTTCCGTTATGAAACCATCGAAGCACTTCCTTATGAACAATGGCAAAAAGATGAGAAAGTAGCCTTATCCGGTATGATCATTACAAGAGCGAGAGTAATTCGTTTAGGCGGAAAGCGCTCAATGACTAAGTTTAAGCTTTTAAATAAAGACGGCGAATTTGATATTTCATTGTTTAATCGCCCGTGGGTATCACAGTTTAAACTAAATGAATCGATTACGATTATTGGTAAATATGAAGGAAAAAATCGTATTACAGCCTTGCAATATAATTTTAAGCCGCTGCAAGAGCAGCTTGGAATGACGCCTGTCTATAATGTAAAGGAAGGCATTACTCAGCGTGATATCAGAAGTTATATTGAAAAAGCATGGAAAGCAGTCGGTGCCGAAATCATCGATTTTGTGCCTGAAGTCTATCGCCGTAAATATCGTTTGATTTCACGAAAAGAAGCGATCTATTTTATCCATCATCCGAGTGATCATGAAAGTGTCAAACAGGCACTGCGCCATTTAAAATATGAAGAATTTCTGCGTTTTCAGCTGGTTATGCAGGCGATGAAGGAACAGGAAGCACATGTTGTAAAGGGACATGCGAAACAGTTTCAATCAGCGGATGTATGGGAATTAAAGAACAGCCTGTCCTTTCAACTTACCAGGGATCAGCAGTGCGCGATTGAGGATATTTTGACTGATTTAATGAGTGAGAAAGTCATGTATCGAATGTTACAGGGAGATGTGGGATGCGGTAAAACATTAGTTGCAGCATTCGGCATGTATGCGTGTATATTGGCACATAAACAGGCTGCTTTAATGGCGCCGACAGAAATTTTGGCTAAGCAGCATGCGAACAGTCTGCGTAAACTATTTCAGGATTTTGATGTTCAGGTAGAGGTACTCTATTCCTCTTTGAAAGCATCTGAGAAAACAGCACTTCGTAAACGATTGGCAGAGAATGAAATCGATATTCTTGTCGGTACCCATGCGCTGTTTCAAGAGGATGTGAAGTTTTATGATTTAGGCATGGTGGTTGCTGATGAACAGCATCGCTTTGGTGTCGGACAGCGCCGCAAGCTGATTGAAAAAGGCGATAAAGTAGATTTTTTATTGATGAGTGCAACGCCGATTCCGAGAACTTTGGCATTATCCTTATACGGTGATATGGATGTATCGACGATACAGGAACTGCCGAAGGGCAGGATGCCGATCACGACCGAGCTTGTTTCATCCTCATCCATGGGTCCGGTGCTGCCGAAGATTTTGCGCCTGATCGATGAAGGCAATCAGTGCTACGTCGTATGTCCTGCGATTGAAAAAAATGAAGAAACAAATGTGAAAAATGTCACGGAAATCTATGAAGGCATGAAATCGTCACTCGGTAAAAAGTATACGATTGCGTTGCTTCACGGTAAAATGAGTGCGCAAGAAAAGGATGACGTGATGCGTGAATTTAAAGCACAGAACATTCAGATTCTTGTGTCGACTACGGTAATTGAGGTCGGTGTCGATGTTCCGAGTGCTAATATTATGGTAATCTATGATGCACATCGTTTCGGTTTGTCACAGATTCATCAGCTGCGGGGCAGAGTCGGCAGAGGAGATCAACAAGGAACATGCTTCCTGTTAAGTGCGACAAAGGAACCAGACAGTCTTCGGCGGTTAAAGGTGCTGGAACAGACATGTGACGGTTTTGAAATTGCCCGTTATGATCTTGCGCTGCGCGGACCGGGTGATATACTAGGGACGCGGCAAAGCGGAGTGCCGGGATTTATTTTAGGTGATGTGATTCAAGATGCGAATATTTTAGAGGTGGCACGTGATGATGCGTACGAGTTATGGAAACATTTGGAACAGTATCCGCAAGTACAAGAATATATTAATGAACAACTAAAATCAGGCGCATATGTCGACTGATAACGCTTGATGAAAGAGAGGAAGAATATCATGGACACAATTTTTGAATGGCTGGAGTCGCAGTCAATCGAGTATAATAATAAACAAATGATCAAGGAAGCATTGACGCATTCGTCCTACGCAAACGAGCATCGCTGGGTCAAACGTGACAATGAGCGTTTGGAGTTCATGGGTGATGCAGTGCTGCAACTGTGGTCATCGAAAAAGCTGTTCTCCATTCGTCCTTTATTAAGCGAAGGACAAATGACGACCCTGCGTTCCCAGCTCGTATGCGAAGAAGCGCTGGCTGATTATAATCGTAAACTCGGCTTGGGTAAATATTTATTGTTAGGTGCCGGAGAAGAACGAAACGGCGGTCGAAATCGTGATTCACTGTTAGCGGATATGTTTGAAGCATTGTTAGGCGCATTGTTTATTGATCAAGGGATGTATGCGGTTGATATTATCTTAGAACAAGTATTGACACCTGCCATCACCTCCCCGAAAAGTGAAGCACTGATTGACTATAAGACCAAGCTTCAGGAATATGTACAGGCGGACACAAGACAAACCGTACATTATGAACTCGTTCGTATGGAAGGCCCGAGTAACTGTCCGGAATTTGAAATGAATGTACTTTTGGAAGATATAGTGCTAGGAACAGGGGTCGGTACAAGCAAAAAGCGTGCTGAACAGGCAGCGGCGAAAGCGGCATTTGAAAAAATGGTTAAATAGAAAAAATTGCAGGTTCTTTTCCGCCTGCATTTTTTATGTGATATAAAATTATCCACTGTTTGAAAAGCGATATTTTTTCTTAAGCATTGATGCCGGTATAATCAGACAATGTGAAAATATGGTAATTTTTAAAAAAAGAATCAATAAAATGATAAGCTATGATATAATAATAACTATGGAGTGATGGAATGAAAAAGTTTCATAAAATAATTATCAGCATCTGTTTTATGTCCTTCCTAATGATACAAGCGCCGCCGCAGATTTCGGCAAAAGAGGAAGAATTACAGGTTGAAAGCAAATATGTAACAATATACAGCTTGAATGAACACAGTGCAATCTACGAACAGAAAGCACATGAACAGATGTATCCGGCTTCTTTGACTAAAATCATGACAACCTTAGTTGCCTTGGAGCATATCGATGATCTGCATAAAGAGATCGTGTTAGGTAAGGATATTTTTGAGGGTTTGGAAAAAGAAGGCGCAAGTGTTGCCGGATATAATATTGATGATAAGGCACAGCTTATCGATTTATTATATGGTACGATGTTGCCGAGCGGCGCCGATGCAGCACGAGCGGTGGCAAAGCATGTAGCGGGCAGCGAAGAAGGCTTTGTGAAGCTGATGAATGAAAAAGCGGCTGAATTAAAGTTAGAGCATACGCATTTTATGAATACGACCGGTCTTCATCACGATAACCATTATTCCACCACAGCCGATATGGCAAAAATCTTAGAAACAGCATTAAAAAATAAGACCTTTTATGAAATATTTACAGCGGATGAATATACAAGTGCCGACGGCGCGATGCATTTTGATCATACGAAGCGAAGCATCATGGAAATTCTCCAATATGATTCTCAACTGTTAATCGGATCTAAAACCGGTTATACATTAGAGGGCGGCTTGTGCTTGGCATCATTAATGAAGGTAGACGGCGCAGAGTATATTACGATCACCGGTTATGCAGGTAATGATTTTTCAACGATGCAGCATTACAAAGATGCCAATACGATACACAGCTTCATACATGAACAGTTTGAAACAAAAACGGTGTATCAAGCGAATGATCCAGTTCGTATCTTACCGGTTTCCTATGGGAAAGCCGATGATGTACAAAGTGTTCTGCATGATGATATTACAATGTTGGTGCGCAAAGGTGAGGAATTGGAAGAAACGATTCTTATGGATACAATTATTGCGCCGATCGATACCGAGGAAGCGATTGCGCAGCTACAGATTTCCTCACCGAGTATCAAGGCAAAGCATGTATATCCCTTGTATGCGAAGCATCCGGTAAAACGTAACTGGATTGATTACACGCTTCACGCATGGTGGTTCTATACCTTTGTGATCGTGTTCTCCATTCTGACGTTGATCTTTTTTATCGGTAAACCGCGGATTGTAAGAACCTATCGCAGAATAAAACGACGCAGATTAAGAAGAAGACAAAGGAAGATGAGAAGATGAAAGAACATTTAATTTATTGGGCTAAAGTAAAGCCGCAGGCAGTAATTCCGAGCAAACGTGATGAAGACGCAGGTTATGATTTATATCCATGTTTTAACGAGGATTATATCATGATAGAACCGCATCAAGTCAAAATGATCCCTTTAGGAATCGCATCGGCGTTTTCCAAGCGCTACGTGGTGTTGTTAAAGGAGCGCGGCAGTACCGGAACAAAGAATATCGCGCAGCGCAGCGGAGTGATTGACAGCGGATATCGCGGGGAGTATATGTGTCCCGTATCTAATTTGAATGCGGATCATATCCTTGTGATAGCTAAGAAACACATAAGTGAAGCACAGCTTCCGAAAGCACAGCTTCCTTATCTCATGATCCCTTATGAAAAGGCGATCTGTCAGGCTTTGATCTTAGAGGTACCTGCGCTTGTGAGTGAGGAAATCAGCTATGAGGATTTACTGGAAATACGCTCTGAGCGCATGGATGGGAAACTGGGAAGCAGCGGAAAGTAAAAAAAGCTTGACACTGACGCAATCCGTGTTATGATATAGAAGCTAAGGGAGTAGTTTGCGCAGGACACTGCGTGGTTAAGCCAACAACCGAAAAAATTTCTGGTTTTAGCCTTAATGAACAAGACTTATGCCATACTAGGCATGAGTCTATTTTTTTGAAGGAGCGATACTATGATCTATCTTGTTTACTTTGTTTTAGCAATATCTGTTGTATTACTGGCAATTCGCTTATCCTATTACGTGGATGTGTTAGATCGCAAAACTAATTTATCAGGCGCCTTTATCGGTGGTGTTATGTTGGCGGCGGTTACTTCATTGCCGGAATTATTCACCGCTTTAACGGCAGTTCTGGCACTGGATCGACCGCAGTTAGTACAGGGTGATATCTTCGGCAGTAATGTATTTAATCTATGCGTGATCGGTGCGCTGATATTATTTACTTATCACAGTTACCGGCGGGCAAGCTTAAGTAAAACGCATAAATCCACCATTATTTACGGCTTGATCATGTATGCACTGGCTTTTTTGGCAATGTTAAAGCCGATTGAGATTTCACTGGGCTTCTGTAATATCAATTTTATGAGCATTTTAATTCTTGCGGTTTATGGCATCAATGTGCTGTTTATGAAAAACGATGAAAGTTCGGAAAATGAAAATGAAGACAACTGTCAATTGAGCGTCGGACAGGTCATTGTTCGTTTTATTCTGTACAGTGCGGCTTTGGTATCTGTCAGTATCCTGTTAACGCATGTGACTGATCGAGTCGCCGAAGAGCTTGGATTGGGTGCGACGGTTGCAGGGGCAATTTTCTTAGGGGTGGCGACATCACTGCCGGAATTGAGCGCGTCAATTAATTTGGTTCGTATGAAGAATTACAACGCGTCATTTGGCAATATCGTCGGCAGTAATTTGTTTAACTTTACGATTTTGAGCTTTGCCGATCTCGTTTACAGTAAAGGAAGCATTTTTATCTCTGAACCGCAAGCTTTGAATCTATTGTACTTCGGCGCCGCTTCCTCACTTATGGCATACTTGATCATTCGCTTTAAGAAAAGTCGTTGGATCGTTTTGCCGTGCTGCATCTTGATTTTAGCATCTTATGTATTAAGCATCATCTTATCCATGTAAAATGTACATAAAAAATCACTCCTGTTTGTTAATCCGTCAGTGAGTGATTATTTTTATTATAAACAGATTGGATCAGCGGTAGCTGATCGCTGACATAGTATTCCAAGCCGTAATTGAACGGAGTTCCGTTTTTCATATATGCGAGTACCGACATTAAAATGACCGGATGCTTTGGCGATATGTGCAGGGCAGCCGCAATATCACGAGGACAAAGCACGGCCTCCATACGCTGATCACCGAAGGCAAAACTGATACCTTTTTCTGCTAAATGATCATAGATGGATTCATTGGCAATCGCGATCGTAAGATCATCACACTGGGCATGTATATAATATTCATGGACATAAATAACCGGTTTATCATTGATGCAGCGAATCCGTTTTACTTCCCACAAGGAATCATCTTTTTTGATTTGCAGCTTTGCGGCTAAATTTTGATCCGCCTTTATCAAAGCGATTTCCGCATTCTTAGTGGAAGGGATAAAGCCGCGGCGCAGTGCTTCCTGTTTAAAGCCGAAGCCACATTGAAATTCACTGTAGCGCGGTTTTTGAGAAACAAAGGTTCCTCTGCCTTTTTCTTTATATAAGGTACCTTCAGCGACCAGTTCATCGAATGCTTTTCTGACAGTCATTCTGGATACTTGAAACATGCGGCAGAAATCAGCTTCCGATGCAATCATCTGTCCGGGAGAATAAAGCTTATTTTGTATTCGGTTTAAAATGTATTCAATAATTAAATCTTTTTTATTTGCCATGTATTGCCTCCGACTGTATTATATCAATTTTTATTTATAATGTATAGCGTTTATCATAAATGGTGTTTACAACATGTATATACATGTGATATACTGGACACAGAAAGGGTGAGGCTATGCGTATCGGTTTTGAACAAAAGGTGATTACGCCGAAACTGCCGTGTATGTTGGCTGGCTATGCAAAACAAAGAACTGCTGAGGTTGTTCATGATGAGCTTTATGTCAAGGTAGTGGTATTTGAACAGGATGAGCATTATTATGCACTTTTGGCTTATGATTTATTGGCAGTGGATCATTTGATTATGGATGCTGTGAAGGCAAAATGCGCACGTGAAGTAAAGATTGATCATATGTTTTTTTCTGCGATTCATACGCATTCTGGTCCCGGCGGTACATTGGACAGTGAACACGGCTTTTTACGCGGTGCGAAAAGCTTGTTCGGTGAAACGGATTCTGAATATTTAGAATATGTGGCAGTGCAGAGTGTCGAGGCACTCAAGCAAGCAACCCTTAAGCTTCAAGCAGGAAGTATTAAAATCGCATACGGAAGCTGTGAGGGAATCGGTTCCAATCGCAATGATCAATGCCTTGCGGGGAATTCATCCCTGTGGCTAGCGGAGATATGCAGCGATGCAGGAAATGCACTTGTTGCGAATTTCGCCTGTCATCCGACTGTTTTAGGTGCCGATAATCTCGCTGTAAGCGCCGATTTTTGCGGAGCCTATGCACAAGCAATGCAGGAAAAGGGATATGCGATGTGTCTCTTTTTGAACGGCAGCTGCGGGGATATTTCATCGCGTTTTACAAGAGTTGGCAATGATTTTCACGAGGTCAGACGCATGGGCGAGCTGCTTGCATTATCAAGCGTATCACTGCTCAAGCAGGCAATGCCGTGGCAGGAAAATTCAATTTCCTATGCGCCGTTTACTGCTGTATTGGCAGCCAAGAAAGCCAAAAGCATCGATGAAGCCGAAGCGCTTTTGAAACAGCGCCAACAACAGTTTCAGCTCGCAAAAACGCAATCGCTTTCCGTCAGTGAATTGCGATTGATTGAAAACGGCGTGGAAGGGGCGATGGCAGATTATTTGTATGCACTTCATTATGACGGTACGTTGACTTATGAAATTACCGTAGAAATGATGAAAGTCGGGGAAGAAATCTTTATTGGTATCCCTGGTGAGCTGTTCAGCGAATTAAGCAATTCTTATGAGAATGAACATACACATTTTATCAGCTATCTGAACGGCTATCAAATGTATTTTGCGGATGCACATGCTTATGAACAGCAGTTTTATGAGGCATTCAGCAGTCCGTTTGCGAAAGCGGAGAGTGAAAAGCTGATGATGCTGATTGATCGGCAAATTAAGAAATGGAGAGAGTGAAATGAATGTAGTAAAAGATTATTTGAGCTTTGTACAAAACAAACTGAAAGAAGTCAGTGAATCACAGGAACAGGCATTGATGCAGGCAGCTGATTTTGTCAGTGAAAGCTGTAAGGCAGGCGGACGCTTTTATGTGTTCGGCTCGGGTCATTCCCATATGATTGCGGAAGAACTGTACGTTCGTGCCGGTGGCTTGGCTTATGTAAAGGCAATTCTGCCTCCGGAATTGATGCTTCATGAAATGACGAATAAAAGTACGATGCTGGAGCGTTTGGAAGGCTATGCGGCAGCGATGGTTAAGCTGTATAAGATCGAGGCAAAGGATACGATTTTAATTATCAGTAATTCAGGACGCAATCCGGTGCCAGTTGAGATGGCATTAGAAGCAAAGAAAGTCGGTTGTCATGTGATAGCGATGACCTCTGTGGCGCATTCGAGCGCAACTGCTTCCCGTCATTCCTGCGGCAAGCGGTTATTCGAGCTTGCCGACGTGGTATTGGATAACGGATCCCCCAAGGGAGATGCCGGCTATATGATCGATGGGTTGGATACACCGATCGGCGCGACCAGCGATTGTATCGGAATTGCATTAGCACAGGCTTTAATTACACAGGTGATTCATCAACTGGTAGAATCGGGTGAAAATCCGCCGATTTTTAAAAGCTCCAATGTCGACGGTGCCGATGAATATAATGAAGCTTTATATGATAAATATTACGGTTATTGGAAGTAATTAAATAACAATTGAAAATACAAATAATCATTGAGAAAGAACTTGCTTAAAATCAAGCTTCTTTCTTTTTTTAAGGGTGAAATTATGGTAAAATGATGCGTAGACAAGAAACGAGGTAGCGCTATGGAACTAAAGCTGACAGAGGTATTGGAAAAGATCGGAATGGATGAAACGGAACGCACCTGTTTTGAGGGTGCCGCTTTTACCGTCATCCCGCACTATCGCAAAGCCAGCAATGTGCTGGAGCTTTCCATGCGTTTGTCAAGAGTACTGCCCTATGAAGTATGGGATCGTTTTCTTATGCGTTTTAAAAAGTTCGTTCGCTGTGAGGTACAGTGTCAAATTATCTGTGAGCATACAGACACCAATATCTTTGAGGTTTTTGATTATATTAAGCACTATGGCTCGCTGCATTCAGACAGCACTGTTTTTACCGATATTATGCCGTCATTAGAGGATACTTATATTGTCTATCGTATCTTTGAAGAAGTACAGCGGGATCAGGCGATTCAAAACAAGCATTTGTTAGTAGCTTTTTTACGAGAATGCGGTTTTCAGCTGAATGTATTGGTGAAGGAAGCGAAGCCGACCGTAAAGGAAACAAGGGTTCCGGCAGTAAAGACAATCTCTGTGAAAAAAGCAAATGAAGAAGCTATACCGGATGTGCAAAGACCTAAAAAACGAGCGGCAGTCAATAAGAAATTAAAACCGTTGGATCAATATCAGCGTGTTTCTATCAGTCAAATTCAAAGTGAAATGACTTCAATCAGTATTTGCGGAAAAATCTTCGATGCGGAGGAACGTGAGGTTCGCTCTAAGAAAAATCCCGATAAGCAATATATCATACAAAATTATTGGATCTGTGATGATGACGATGCGATGATTATGAAGCGTTTTTTAAGCCAAAAACAAGCAGAGACACTGCCCGGTATTCATAAGGGAGAAATGCTCATTGCATATGGGGATGTCGTTTATGATACTTATGCGCGCGAATATGTATTTGAACCGCATCATACCGAAGAAATCGCAGAGGTGAAACGTCAGGATAACGCTGGTGAAAAGCGTGTGGAACTGCATGTTCATACGAAGTTATCAGAAATGGACGGTGTCTGTGATATTGAGGAATTTATCGAAACAGCGAACAGCTGGGGAATGGATGCGATTGCGATCAGTGATCATATGGTTGCGCAGGCTTTCCCTAAGGCACAGGCAGCGGTGGCGGCAATCAATAAGAAGCGTGATCCCAATCATCCGTTTAAAATGATTTACGGTGTCGAATTTAATATGGTGGATCCTTATCTGCATATTGTTCGCAATGCGAATGATACGATTTTAGAAAAGGGAACCTACTGTGTGTTCGACTTGGAAACAACAGGTTTATCATCGCGCTTCGATCATATCATTGAATTTGGTGCGCAGATCGTAAAGGATCGCTCCTGTATCAAATCGATGCAGATGTTTATCAAGCCGCCGGTCGAATTGAGTGCTTTCACAACGGAACTGACCGGAATTACGAATGAGCATGTAAAAGATGCGCTTCCCTTTGAGGAATGCGTGGACGAGCTGCTTGATTTTATCGGGGACAGCGTATTAGTTGCGCATAACGCTGACTTTGACTACAATTTCTTAAATGACAGCTTGATTCGTGCCGGTCGTGAACCGTTAATGAATCCGGTTATTGATACGCTGGACTTGGCTCGTTCACTTCAAAGCGACCGTAAGGGTTATCGACTCGGTCAAATTGCCAGAAGCTACGGTATCCGCTATGATGAAGAAGTTGCCCATCGTGCCGACTACGATGCGGAAGTTTTGGCGCTTACCTTTCTAAATATGATGAACGATCTGACGCATATTGATACGCTCTATGATTTACAAAATATGCAGGATCCCTCCTGTTTTAAAAAGGTGCGCAAGAAAAGCGTCGTGGTTATGGCAAAGAACATGGCAGGGTTAAAGGAGCTGTTTGAGCTTGTGACTCTGTCGCATACAAAATATTTGTCTTATAATGCGAAGAATACGAATAATGTCGTTGCGGAACCGCGTATTTTGCGTCAGGAAATTGAAAAGCGACGCTTGAACGGTAATTTATTGATCGGTTCAGGAAGCCTTAACGGTGAAGTTTTTGATATGGCGCATACACGCGGTGAGGAACAACTGCTTGAGGTGATGCGCTTCTATGATTATATTGAAATTCAGCCGTTGGAGAATTATCGCCATTTGGTCGAGCGTGATTCCATCGGCAGTCAAGAGCGCTTAAAGGAAATCTTATCGGCCATTATTGCGGTAGCCGATCAATTAGGAAAGCCGATCGTCGCAACCGGAGATTGTCATTATGTACATCCGAAGCAGAAGCAAATTCGTGACATTTATATTAATTCACAGGCAATCGGCGGTGTTCGCCATCCACTGTATATCTATAACAGTGAAAAGCGCCGTCGTTTTCAGGCACCGAATCAGCATTTTTATACGACTGAAGAAATGCTTGATGCATTTGAATGGACGAATCGTGCGCATGAATTCGTCATTGAAAATACGAATAAGATCAAGGATCAAATCGGCTTGGTATTGCCGGTAAAGGATCGTCTGTATCCGCCGGATATGGAAGGCTCCGATCAAAAGCTGCGTGATATTTGTTATGAAACGGCACATAAGAAATACGGAGAAAAACTTCCGGAAATCGTTGAGCAGCGGTTGGAAAAAGAATTGGCTTCGATTATCGGTCACGGCTTTTATGTCGTTTATTATATTTCGCATCTGTTGGTAAAGAAAAGCAATGATGACGGCTATTTGGTCGGTTCTCGAGGTTCGGTCGGCTCTTCCTTTGTCGCAACGATGTCCGGTATTACCGAGGTAAATCCACTGGCACCGCATTATGTCTGTCCGAAATGTCATTATGTGGAATTCTTTACGGACGGCAGTGTACCTAACGGCTTTGATTTACCGGATAAAAAATGCCCGAACTGCGGGGAGATCATTCGCGGTGACGGACATGATATTCCGTTTGAAACCTTTCTCGGCTTTGAGGGTGATAAGGTTCCTGATATCGACTTAAACTTCTCCGGTGATTATCAGCCGAATGCACATGCCTATACCAAAGAGGTATTCGGTGAGGATCATGTGTTTCGTGCCGGTACGATCGGTACCGTAGCAAAGGAAACTGCCTTCGGTTATGTCAAAGGCTTTGAAGAAGAAATGGGGTTAGAAGGTACGGTAAGAAGAGCACAGGAGCTGCGTTTGGCGAAGGGCTGCGAGGGTGTAAAGCGTACGACCGGTCAGCATCCGGGAGGTATTATCGTCGTTCCGCTGGATTTGGACGTGCATGATTTTACGCCGGTTCAATATCCTGCCAACAACCCCTTTGCGGAATGGAAAACCACACACTTTGACTTCCATCAGATTCATGACAATGTCTTGAAGTTTGATATTTTAGGTCATGTCGATCCTACCGCAATGAAAATGTTGGAGCATTTGAGCGGTATTGATGTGACAACAATACCGATGAACGATCCGGCTACCATGAGTATCTTTTCCGGCGTTGATGCGTTAATGATCGATACTACGAAAAATACTGAGGAAACCGGAGCGGCCGGCTTACCGGAATTCGGTACCCCGTTTGTGCGCGGGATTTTGAAGCTGACGCATCCAACTACCTTTGATGAATTACTAAAAATTTCAGGCTTGAGTCATGGTACCGATGTATGGCTCGGTAATGCAAAGGATTTGATTGATGAGGGCATCTGTACCTTGAAAAGCGTGATCGGCTGTCGTGATGATATTATGGTCTATTTGCTTCATAAAGGCTTAAAGCCGAAGCTTGCCTTTACGATTATGGAATCTGTGCGTAAAGGAAAAGGATTAAAAGAAGAATGGATCCCGGAAATGAAGGAAAACGGTGTTGAGGATTGGTATATTGAATCTTGTAAGAAAATCAAATACATGTTTCCGAAAGCTCATGCGGTCGCTTATGTGATGATGGCAATTCGCATCGCATGGTTTAAGGTACATCATCCGATTTATTATTATGCGATGTTTTTCTCGATTCGCTGTGATGCGTATGATATTGAAACAATGATTCGAGGTGAAGCCGCAATCAGAGAAAAAATGAATGACATCAATCGTCGTATCAATGACCCGCAGTTAAAAAATGATGTAACTAAGAAAGATCGAGATATTTATAACACTTTAGAACTGGCTCTGGAGATGGTACTTCGCGGTTATCGCTTTGCGAATATCGATATTATGCGCTCTCATGCGACTGATTTCCTTCCTGATGAAAATGATAAAAATGTATTGATTCCGCCCTTTACAAGTATTGACGGTTTGGGTGAATCGGTTGCGGTTACAGTCAGTGAAGCACGTAAAAAGGGAGCATTTTTATCCAAGGAGGATTTACAGGCTCGCACGGCATTGAGTGCAACACTTGTGAAAAAACTTGATTCTATGAATGTTTTAAAGGGTATGCAGGACGAAAATCAAATGAGCTTATTTGGTGATTTGTTTTAAATTTAAAGTCGTTTTAATGTTTTATGATATTAAAACGATTTTTTTGTTTGTCAAAGTAACAAAGTACAAGATTCTGTTATAATTGCCAATAATTTTATATCATTTTCTTATTATAATATTATATGAATAAAGAAAAGGAGAAAGCAGATGGGCGAAAAACTAAAAAAGGTATTATTATCAGTGTTATCGTTATCCATGTTTATTACGACATGGGAATTGAGCGCATTGAATGCTTTGGCAAGTGAAGCTGAATATGAAATCTATCCGCTTCCGCAGGCCATTACGTATTCCGGCGGCGATTTCGTGATTTCCAAAGAGATCAATGTGGTCTATGATGATACAATCGATGATGTTACCAAAAATCGATTAACGGAGATTGTGGATGCAAAAGGCATCACAATGAGTGTTTCAGATGAGGTAAAGGCAAATGTAACCAATGTTTTAGTGGGAACGAACGGTTCTAACGGTTATGTAGATCATTATTTCGATGAAAACATTACACACGATGAAGCATTTTTTGATAAAATGGATTCTCATATAGTTTCAATAGAGGATAAGACGATTGCGATTCTCGGTAAAGATACCGATGCATCATTTTACGGTTTGACTTCATTAAAGCATATTTTAAATCAGATAGAGGGCAGAACCATTCGAAATTTAAGGATTGATGATTTTGCCTCTACGAAAACAAGGGGCTTTATCGAAGGGTACTATGGTATTCCTTGGAGTGATGATGATCGTATTTCCTTGATGCAATTCGGTGGTGAATTTAAGATGAATGCTTATATCTTTGCGCCGAAGGACGATGCTTATCACAGCGGCAGATGGCGTGATCCGTATCCGGCAGAGCGACTTGCGGAAATGAAGAGAATGGTCGATGCCGGTATTGACAGCAAATGCCGTTTTGTATGGACGATTCATCCGTTTATGAGCAACGGTATCACGGAAAGTACCTTTGAAGCTGATATTGCAAAGATTATTACAAAGTTTGAACAGCTTTATGGAATCGGTGTGCGCCAGTTCGGTGTATTAGGAGATGATTCCGGAGATCTGCCTCGTTCAGTCGTAATCCGTGTAATGGAACGTTTACAAGAATGGGTAGATTCAAAAGGCGATGTGCATAATTTAGTGTTCTGTCCTGCCGGTTATAACAACGCTTGGTGGAAAGAGGGCGAATTAGACGATTATGACCAAGGCTTCCATGAGGATATTCAGATTTTCTGGACCGGTGAAGCTGTTTGTCAGCCGGTCGAGCAAAGAACTTTGGATAATTTTAAAACAAGAGATTTGCCTGCCGGCGCAAGTCCGCGCAGAAGCCCGCTGTTTTGGTTGAATTGGCCGGTAAATGATATAAATATGAAGCGTTTGATGATGGGAAAAGGCTCCTTACTTCATACTGACGTGAATGTTGAAGATCTAGAGGGCGTTGTTACAAATCCGATGCAGGAAGCGGAAGCAAGCAAAGTAGCGTTATTTGCGATCGCTGACTATGCATGGAATGTAAAGGCATTTAATGATGATAAAAGCTGGAAGGATTCCTTTAAATACATTGATGGTGATGCCGGCGAAGCATTATATGAAATGGCTAAGCATCTCAGTGATCCTGCTCCTAACGGACATGGTTTAAACTTAGCTGAATCTGAGGAATTAAAGCCATTCTTAGATGATTTCAGAACTGCATTTGATAACGGTGATTCAATTATTGAAAAGGGCAATGTTTTAATCGATGAGTTTGAAAAGATTATTAAAGCATGTGATGACTTTGATAAGCTTTCTAAAAATGAAGCCTTTAAGGAAGAAATCAATTCATGGCGTTTATCACTGAAGGAAATCAGTGAAGCAAATATTGAATTTATACAAAGTGCAATTGCTTTGGAAAATAATCAAAATGATGAAGCGGTCAGCCACTATACATCAGGCGTAGCGAAATTTGAGGCGTCTAAAAATCATATTCGTTATAAAATACATGATGAGATCGATGTTGCGGAAGCAGGTGCGAAACGCATCATTCCGTTCACGGAATATTTAAATGGTGAGCTGTCTCTTTCCGTCGGAAGCATCCTTGATCCGAGTAAGGTAAGTGCTAAGGTAATTACAAATCGTACTGATACACCTTCGGGCAGCTTAGATAATCTCTTAGATAATAATGAGGGTACCGAGGTGGTTTGGAAAAATCCAAACAGTGCTGAAACGGGGACTTATATCGGTGTAATGTATAATCAAGTCATCGATATCCATGATATTGTCTTTAAGATGGCACACGCAGGCAATCTTCGTGATACGTTTGATTCGGCAAAGCTGCAGTACACTGCGGATGGCAAGACATGGACAGATATTGCCGGCAGTGAATATTCGGATACAAGAGCTTTGGTACAAGTAGAAGGCTTGAACTTAAAGGCAAAAGGTGTGAGGATTATCGCTACAGCCGATAAGACTAATATGTGGCTCGGATGCAGGGATATCGTGGTCAACGGTTTAGATGAAGGAACCCCGATTATCAAGGGTACACCGTTCATTGAAAACATGGTTTTGTATTCCGGTGATAATTTAGATGCACTGGTGGACGGTAATACTACGACTGGTTTAGATTTTCTTGATTCAAAGACTCCGAGCAATGTTGATGAAATTCATAAAGACGCCGCGGTCGGCTTAGAATTTGATTCTGCACAGCCGTTGGGGTTATTGAGACTGTATCAGGCAAGCGGCGATAAGGTGACTAACGCAGCGATTGAATATCGTGTTGACGGGACATGGAAAACATTTAAAGAGATGTCAAACATGGGTGCAGAAGTGGTTGTAAATCTTAAAGGCACTCAGGCAGATGCCGTTCGCATCAGAAATCTTGATGAAAATACAAATAAATGGTGGCATATCAATGAAATCAAAGTAGAGGAATATGTCGGCGCATTTAGTATGACACCTATGTACAGTACCGATAAAATGCTAATCAGAAGCGGTTCTCTTGATAAGATTATTGACGGCAGTACATCTACGAATGCCAGCTTTTCACATTCTAACGACAGCACAGATACGGATAAGGATGCCACATTAGCGGATACTTGGGTCGGAGTTGAATTCGATGATACGATTGAGGTCGGCAATGTCCATATTTCTCACGGTAACGGCAGCAATGATAAGATTAACAAAGGTGTGATTGAGTATCGAATTAATGGAGAATGGAAAACATTCCAAACATTGGATAGTATTCCTTTTGAATTGGATGTGAATTTAAACGGAACGAGAGCTGATGCGGTTCGTATACGAAATAGCGAGAAGGTAAACGTATGGTGGCAGTTTAATGAAATCTCTGTTGACAGATTTGACGGTGAAATTGATGATTCCGTACCGATTTCAAAAACAATTATTAAAACATCAACATTCGGTATTTGGAGCGGTAATGAAACTGAATTGTTGGACGGTAATGATTCGACCGGTGTTTGGTATCAGTTAAGCGGTAATAAGGCGCTGGTCGGTGACTTTATCGGTTTGGATTTAGGCAGAGTTGCACATTTAAAATCATTTCACGCGGCAGTCGGTATTGACAGCGGCGATAAATGGGAAAAATATGACTTGGAATATTCCGAGGATAATGTCAATTGGACAACCTTTAAATCTTATAACGGCGTATCAAGCGGACAGGATATCATCAATGAAGATTTAACGGGAATACGCGCTCGTTATGTACGCTTGGTAAATAAACAAGAAAAAAGCAGTTGGGTGAAATTCGGTGAAATTAACGTAGAGGAAAATACGAGTGTTCCTACCAATAAATACACATATACGAATGTAACTGCTCTAAATTCATTACAGGGTACTCATTCCTTGGAACAGATGACACTGTTGCCGCATTCCGATATTACTTTGGCAAACGGTGAATACATCGGTGTGAAGCTGGAGCGCTTAAAGGATTTAACCACACTCGATGTCGATGTTGCATCAGGGTTAACCTTACAGATTTCTGAGAACGGTGTTATATGGACAACGGTAACAGATCAAAATCATGTGGATAATGCCCGCTATATTCGTTTAATCAATAACGGTTCAAGTGATGTTACATTTAATTTAACAAAATTTATCGTGAATTCAAATGAAATTTATGAATTAAAGCTAAGTGAAGCAAGCGGCTTTACTGTGTCAGGCGATAAAAATCTGTTTGACAAGAATCGCACATCCGAAACGGTATTCCAAGGCAGTCAAACTGCAGGAAGATTTGTAACGTATGATCTCGGTCAAGTAATTGATTTAAATACCTTTAAAGTAGTTTCCAGAGACAGTAATACAGATTTCCCTCGTCATGCGAAAATTTCTGTATCAGAAGACGGCACCGCATGGAAACAAATTATGACCATCGGTAATCAGGACGGAACAGCGAATCCGGGTGAAGCAGAAAACACCGATACGATTCAAGATGTATTGCCGCTACATGAAATCTCATATAATGCGAAGGAAGCAGCCAACTTGAATGTGAAAGCTCGTTATATCAAGTTTGAAATTACAAAGACGAAGGTCGGAGCCGATAAATGGGTAAGATTCACCGAATTTGAGTTGAATAATAATCAAACATTGGCTACTACGACCGATCCGACGGTGACGGCTACAGTGACTGCTCAGGATGGATACAATGCTTTAAACGTAGCAGACGGTAATACGGCAACCGCGTTTAAGCCGACTGCAAATAAAGCCGGGTCATTGTTATATAAAGTAACTGACACTACAAACAGAAATAAAATCACTGTTTTACAATCTCCAACCGCGATATCTGAGGCAAGAATATATGCGGAAGTGGTAGACAGCACAAGAGCAACCGCTCGCTGGATGGAGCTTGGAAACTTGAACACAGCCTTGTGTGAATATACTTTACCTGAATCAGTGAAGCATTTATTAGCAGTAAAAATTGAATGGACTGCAGATCAAGAGGTTGCGATCCAAGAAATCTTAATCAATAAAGTTGCTTATGCGAATGTGGATAAAACACGCCTGAATGATCTGATTCGCTCTGCCAAGGCGGTAAATACCGATACATGGACAACTGACAGTAAAGAAAATCTAAGAACTGCATTAGAGTATGCGGAAGCAACCTACGCAAATGACTTTGTTTCCGAATCAGTTGTAAATTCAGCGATAAGCAAGCTGGATAAGGCATTGAATCAGCCGGAACTAAAGGGGGATTTAAGTGCTGTTCGTACATTATTGAACGAATTAAAGGCAGTTAAAAATGATGACAGCATATATGTAAAATCAACCTTCACTAAGCTGCAGAATGCAATTCAATATGCAGAGAATGAAATCAAGGAAGCCGATAATATCAGTGAAGCTGATGTTGATATGCTTGTTGAATCCTTGGAAAATGCGCGTACACAATTAGTATTCAGCGCAATTCCTAAGGAAAACCTTATTTCTGCGATTGAAGAAATCAGCTACGAAATGAGTTTGTTTGATGAATCTCTTTATCCTGCTGAAATCTTGCAGCAGCTGAAGGATGAACTGAAAAATGCACAAGATATGATCGATGCTTCAACTGCGACTCCGTTAGAATATGCGAATCAAAATAAAGCATTAACAGAAGCTTTTGAATTAGCTGAGTGTGCAAAGGATTTAAAGGCAAGCATTGATAAATATGAATTGATTACGGCAGATTCTTTTACAGAGTCAACCTATGCGGCATTCGCTGAAAAATTAGCGGCTGCGAAGGAATTGTTAAAGACGCCTACAGACAGTGAAGCTGTACAGGAGGCTTTGGAAGCATTAGAGAAAGCTTATGAGAATTTAGCATTTGATATGAATTCCATAACAGCACAGTTGAAAAAGTTTGAAACTGAGGTACTCGGTAAGAAAACCGATTATACAACGGATTCTATTAAGCCGTTTGAAGTAATCGTCAAAGAAGTGAAAGAGGCTTTAGCAGATGGAAGTACCGATAAGAGCGAGCTGCAAGCGAAGCTGAAAGAAATGATGAATCATTATGTTGCATTAGTAAGCATTAAGGTACTGAATGCTGAATTAAAAGCATTTGATAAGCTCGATCCTCTGCGTTATACAGCAGATAGCTACGCGGCTTATGAAGCAGTATATAATAGCTTAGATGTTGATAAATTGAAAGCAAGCGGTACTCAGGATGAGGTGAATCAGGCTGCTGCCGATTTAGCAGCGGCAAGAACCGCGCTTGTTGAAATCGCAACACCAAAAGAGGTGGCAGCGTTGATTGAGCGTCTGGAAGCTGTGAATGCGGATAATTACACAACCGAAAGCTATCAAAAGGTAACCGAAGTATTGGAACAAGCTAATTCTAAGGACACTTGGTTGAAGGAAGAATTTATTGAACTAAGAGAAGCAGCAGATGATGCAATCTTGGGATTGGTTGATATTTCTGAATTAAATAAATTATTGAACATGGATATCGACGCAAGCATTTATACTGAGGATACTTATCAGGTATTATCAGAGCTTTTGGAACAAGCAAAGACTTTGAAAGAAAACGGTACTGCGGAAGAAATCGCTGCAATGATTACTGAAATCAATCAAGCAGTTGATAATTTAGTACCTACTGAAGATCATAAGGATAATCTTGAAGAAGCACTGAAAGAGGCAAAAGCGATCGATACGACGAAGTATACCGAAGAAAGTGCCGCTGAATTAGAAAAGGCTATTACAGAGGTTGAAAGAGTATTGGCTGATGATCATGCGACTTTGAAGGAAATCAACAATGCTTTGGAAGCGTTACAGAATGCAATTGCGGGTCTTAAAGAAAAAACGGATGATACAAATCCGCCTACTGATCCGGATCAGCCTGAAAATCCGGATAAGCCATCTAAGCCTACCGACCCTGAAGATCCTGATCAACCTTCTAAGCCGATAGATCCATCAAAACCGGCAGATCCAAAACCGGAACAGCCGATTAAACCGGTAAAACCGATTCAGCCTAATCAACCGATTGTTTCTAATCAAAATCAAACAGTAAAACCGGGCGTTGGTTTGACACCGAATACCGGTGATAACACCAATGCTTTAGCATGGCTGATGCTGTGTGTTTGCGGTTCTGCAGTAATGATAATCAGTAAAAAAAGAAGTAATCAAGCTTAGATGACTTTAACAGAGAAATATCAAACTTGGTATTTCTCTGTTTTTAATAAAAAGAGAGGAGAAATTTATGCTACGAATTGGAAAAAGAATTCTTTTGGGCATATTGGCATTCAGCTTATCGGTTATGTCAATACAGATCGAAGCGCAGGCGGCGATGATGACAGGTGCAGAAATTACCGATTTCACCTTAAGTGCTACAAGCGAATATAGCTCAACGCCGATTACGAATGCTAAGGATCAAAATGTCAACACAATTTGGGAAAGCAATTGGAGTGGTGGAGGCGGAAATCCGGAAAATGAAATGATTGCGATTGATGTTATTCTGAATGAAAAGACAAGCGTCGGTTATATGAAGATCACTCCAAGACAGGGAAGTGATATCGCTAATGGTGATGGAAATGGACGCTGGTATAAGGCAGTTTATACAAAATACGATGAGCTGGGCAATCAAATCGGTGAGCCAATTGAAGAAACCTATCCCGGCAGCGTTTCCTATGGAGCTTCACTGGTGCCAAGTGATGAACCGTTTTATGTGGCAGTGAATGATGAAGTGAAAAAAATCACAATCACAGTGAAGCAATCCTATGCAGGTACTGCAACAATGGCAGAGCTGAATCTTTATGCACCACAGGAAAGTGGTATAACGGAGGTAACGACAAATTCACAACAGAACGCTAACGATTCTGCCATTGAAAAGGCTTTTGACGGCAATGCGAATACTTATTGGCATTCGGCATGGGGAAGCGGTGAGGGTGGAACTGTTATTCATCCAAGTGAAACTACTCCCGTAAACGTAATTATTTCACGTGATAACCATCATCCGATGAATGAGCTATTATATACGACAAGACCTGCATCTTCTGGAAGCAATGGTAACATCTTGAAAATGAATATTTATACTTCAAACAATAAGGATGATAACAGCTGGAAGCTGTTAAATCAGGTGGAATGGAACAATGGAAACGGAACGAAGCGTGCGTCACTTGGCTATAATACTGATCAATATGTGAAATTGGAAATTATAGACGGTTATGGTGATAACGGAAGTACTTATGCTTCCGCAGCAGAATTTGCGATTTCAACGATTCAAAGCAAGGATGATATTGATACGTCTTTGCTTGATGAGGTTGCGTCGCTGAAGCTATCTTTGAATCATTATCAGGGTTGGGAATCAAGCAGTGCACAAGAATTAATACAGGCATACACCACTGCACAGACTGCATATAACGGTGATGATTTAGCGGCAATATTTGAAGCGTTTCATGTGCTTTCACAAAAATATGAAGCACTGGTTGTTGATAAAAAGCCTTTGATTGATAAGATTCAAGAGGCACAACAGGCTGATCTTGTCGGCAAGAATGCAAGCTCTATTGCGAATTTAAAAAAGGCGATCGAAAATGCGAAGGAAGCTTTAGAGATTGTGAAACTGCCAAGTGAGGTAGCGTTTGAGGTCACTGAGCTTAATGAAGCGATTCTTGCATTAAGTGATACACCACTAAAGGATATTCAAAATATATCTGATGATGAATATGCACGCATCAATAATTTTAATGAAGGATGGCTATTTAGAGAATCTACAGCCGCAAATGAAGCGGTACAGTTAGATGAATCTCAATTTACCACGATCAATCTGCCGCATGATTTCAGTATTTCCCATGATTTCAGTGAACAGGGTGAAGCAGAATCAGCGTTCCTTTTAGGAGGCACTGGCTGGTATCGTAAGCATATGATCGTACCTGAAGCATTAAAGGAAAAGACCATTCAGCTTGTCTTTGACGGTGCCTATATGGATACAACTTTGTATGTAAATGGTAACAGTGTGGGAGAAAATCACTATGGCTACAATCGTTTTACCTTTGATATCAGTGATTATTTAATATGTGATGGTGTCACTGATAATGTAATAGCGGTAAAAACCGTAAATAATGTACCAAGCTCTCGCTGGTATTCAGGATCAGGAATTGAGCGTGATGTTACACTCGTAGTCATGAATGAAACACATATTGATGATCTCGGTACTTTTATCTCAACTCCCAGCGTTTCCTCCTCATCAGCACAGGTTCATGTAGAAAATACAATAATCAATGCGAACGAGAATACAAAAATACAAACAAGTATTTTTGATGCGGAAGGCAATCAGATTGCGCAAAGTGCTAAAGATACGATAACCGGAAATATTGCCAAACAGGATATCACAGTAAATCATCCGACGCTTTGGACAGTAAAGAGTAACCATCCTGCTTTATATACCGTAGAATGCGTTGTATATGAAAATGATATAGAGGTAGATCGAATCAGTGAAACAATCGGCTTCAAGACATTAGAGTTTGACCGTGATAACGGCTTTAAGCTAAATGGTGAGAGTATGAAGCTAAAGGGTGTGTGTATGCATATGGATCAGGGCGCTTTGGGTGGTGCGGTTAATTATCATGCCGTTTATCGTCAGATGAAAATAATGAAGGAAATGGGTGTCAATGCGATTCGTGTTACGCATAATCCTGCGCCGGAGGCTTTACTAAAGGCTTGTGATGAATTAGGGCTGTTAGTTATCAATGAAGCCTTTGACCATTTATATTATTATAAGAACGGAAATCACAATGATTTTGCCCGCTGGTTTAATCAGCCAATTGTAAACGGACCGCTTGGCAGTGAAAGCTGTGATACTTGGGCAGAGTATGTAGCCCGTCAGATGGTGAAATCCAGTCGTAATCATGCCTCAATCCTCATGTACTCCGTCGGCAATGAATTATTAGAGGGCGGTGGCAGTGATCAAAACTATCCAGCCAAGATTGCGGAAATTTGTAATTGGTTCCATGAAGAGGACCCATATCATTTACCGACGATTGGTGATAATAAGGCAAAGGGCAACGATACATTGGCGGTTGCGATGTGTGATGAGGTAGCGAAGGCAGGCGGGGTTGTCGGTTTCAATTATGCCAATCGAGATCAATATATCAATTTGCGCAATGCACATCCGGATTGGATATTATACGGCTCTGAGACCTCAAGTGCCTTTCATTCACGTGATGTTTATTGGACCGATGGACGGGATAACGATAATTTATTATGTACCGATTATGAGAATGAAGAATCACGAGCTGGATGGGGACATTCGGCATCGACTGCATGGCGCATCGCTGAAGCAGATGAATGGAATTTAGGCGAATTTGTTTGGACCGGCTTTGATTATCTGGGAGAACCGACACCTTGGAACGGCATCGGTACCGGCAGTGTCAGTCAGCAGGGTCCGGCACCACGATCAAGCTACTTCGGTATCGTAGATACAACAGGCTTCCCTAAGGATATTTATTATTTATATCATAGCCTATGGAATGATAATGTGCGTACACTTCATATTAGCGACAGCTGGAATAGTAAGCTGCTGAAAAACGGTAATCAGGTTAAGGTTCAGGTATTCACGGATGCGGACAAGGTGGTATTGGAATGTAATGGCAAGGAAATCGGCACTAAGCTCGCAGTGCAAAACAGCGTAGGAAGAAATGAATTTGACGGACAGTATTTTGCACAATTTACATTGGAATATGAACCTGGAACAATATCGGTTAAGGCTTATGATAAAAACAGTGACGGCACTTTTACGGAGGTGACAAATACAGTTGGCACCAATCGAGTAACAACATCGACAGAGGCAGTAAAAACAAAGCTAACCGCTGATAAGAATGAATTGATTTGTGATGGCTATGATTTATCTTATATCACCGTTGATCTATTAGATAAAGACGGTAATTTTGTCCCAGATGCGAATCAAAAGCTTACGTTTAGCTTAGAGGGTGAGGGACGAATCGTCGGTGTTGACAACGGTAATCAAGCAGATACACAGTCTTTCCGCATTGATGAACCGACGCATGTAACAAGAAAGAGCTTTAACGGAAAAGCGCTTGTCATTTTACAGTCAACCAAGCGTGCTGGTACAATCAAGCTGCATGTGAAGGGTGCAGGATTAGAAACAAATACCATTACGCTGAACAGTGTTCCTAAGCGAAGTGAAGCAGCACCAACATTGACTGCCTTTGAGCTTGTATCTAAGTATACAATGAATGTCAATGAAACCTTACAGCTACCGAAAACAATCACCGGTATTTACAGTGACGGAAGCAGCAAGGAATTAAAAGTTACTTGGGATTTATCGTCCTTTAAGGCAGATACTGCCGGTATATACAGCGTTAAGGGAAGTGTCTTAGAGAGTACTGCTACAGCGATGGTAACGGTAAACGTCTATAATAGCTTTGCGGCAGCTGAGGATTATTCTACGGTAATTCATGAGGGAAGTGCCCTTTCCTTGCCAAGCAGTCGCAATGTATATTATACCAACGGAGAAAGTGCGGGAGAATTTGCGGTAGTTTGGGATTATTATGATGCCGCTACATTTACACAAGGAAACACATATACAGTAAATGGCACGATCCTAATTGCTCAGCAAAGGATTCCCGTAACCGCCAAAATACGAGTAGTCGCACCATTGCCGCAGTCACGCAATATCGCACGATTAGAAAATGATATGCCGATATTAAGTGAAAGCTGTACAAAGCCAGCTGATCGTTTGGCAGCGATTAATAACGGAGTAATTGTTAGTGATAGTGAAAATGAAAGATGGACCGATTGGAACGTAAGAGATACAGACGCAGTTTCTTGGGTTGGCTATGAATGGCAAAATGAGTATACAATCTCTGATATTGTTGCTTATATCTTCACGAAGGAAACTGACAGCGATAACAGTGATCCAAAGACACTGGAGCTTCGTGTACAGACATGGGACAATAAAACACAGTCATGGATAGAGCAAGAGGTTTCTTATATTACGGCGATTTCCTATAAAGATGGAGATGGCAAAACAACAGTAAATTTGAAACAGCCGGTTACAACAAGTAAAGTACGCTTTATTATGGATAAAAAGGGTGTAAATCTTTATACAGGCTTGACCGAGCTTGAGGTATTTGAATATGTCGCAAAGGAGCCTGCCGATACAAATAATAAAATGACAGGAATTACGATAAATAATGAAGCAATTAAAGATTTTGATCCTGAAATAAACGGCTATGAATTGATTGTTAGTGATTATCCAAGCTTTGATACGTTACAAATCGCTGTGCAGGGAATTGCAGATACGGCAACATCGCTGATTATCAAGGATCCAATCGAGCATTCTATCAAGGTATTGATACGTAGTGAATCAGGAAGTGAAAATATTTATACCTTCCAATATATAATAAACGTAAATACGGATGCTTTGCAGACTTTATATGATGAGTGTATAGCTATCAAGAATAATCATTACACTGAGGACAGCTGGAATGCCTTACAGGAAGCATTAGTACAGGCTGAAGCTGCTTTAAAGCAAAATGATCAAAACATTATTACAAAAGCATATGAGAATCTGTTGAAAGCAAAACAGGAGCTTAAAAAACAAGAAGGTGAAAGCGGTGATGTTATCGTCGAAGATGTGAATGAGGAAGACAAGGAGATGATTTTAAGCAGTCTTTCAAAGGAGCTGAAGGAAAAAGTAGATCAGATATTAAGCAGTGGTAACGATGTAATAGTGGCGATGAAGAAGAATCAACAAAAGCCGGAGAATATGGATGAAGATGAAAAAGCTCAACTAAATCAAATGAAGCTATTTGCGATTCATCAGAATTTAAAGTGCGGAACTATTTATGATCTCAGCCTATTGATTCGCTCACAGAATACGGTTATTGGAGAAATCCATGAGTTAAAGCAGCCGATCACAATATCTTTAACAATTCCCGATGAACTATTGCAGGCAGATCGTGAATTTGCGGTTTTGCGATATCATGAGGGAAAGGTAAATTATCTAAAGGCAACCGTTAAGGGTAATTCGTTGAGCTTTGAAAGTGATCGTTTCTCCGTTTTTATGCTTGTTTATCGAGATCAGGACATCACTCAGAATCCGAATCTGCCCAATCATCCAATCATTAAGCCAAATAATCCTACCGACCCTGAAGATCCTGATCAACCTTCTAAGCCGATAGATCCATCAAAACCGGCAGATCCAAAACCGGAACAGCCGATTAAACCGGTAAAACCGATTCAGCCTAATCAACCGATTGTTTCTAATCAAAATCAAACAGTAAAACCGGGCGTTGGTTTGACACCGAATACTGGTGATACGACGATGTTCACAGGTTATGCATGGATTACTCTTTGCGCAGGTATTGTTGTAATCGCAGCCTATAAGAGACGTCAAAGTAAAGCAAAGTAATTAATCGGTTATAAAGCATTAATACAAGAAGCAGATAGATACGTGAAAACGACTGTCTGCTTTTTTATTTTTGGCAAGTATAAGTAACGAAAGAAGCAGTTATGAAGATATATGATAATTTGATTATGTGTTTGAAAAAGTAAACTGTATCAGTTCTTAATTAAGAAGAAAATAGTAGAAAAGTATATAAAAAGCGCTGTGTGAGCGCATAGTCTGGAAGGATAAAAAAGAGTGCTGCATAAATATACAGCACTTTTATGAAAATTAATTTACTGAAGTAAACAGCTGCTCATAGGTAGGAACAGGATAATTTTCAGCACTGATGCTTTCTTCAATCGCATCAATAACAATACGTAATTCCTGCATCTGTTTTACAACTTGATCATTCATATAAAATGCTTTTTCTTTAATATCATCATAAGTCTTGCGATTGAAAAAAGCATCTTTTAATTTATGATATTGAACATCAAATTGATCCAGTAATGACGTTAAACGATTAATTTTACGCTCATAGAAAGCATTTGCTTTGCCGAGTGAGTTAAGACCGTCGCTGTAAAATTTAATTTCTTTGATCAAAGCAGGAAGCAATACTTTTTTTGATAAATCTAACAGCACCATCGCTTCAATTTTAATATCCTTTATGACTTCATCATATAAAATATTTGTACGAGCCGTTAATTCATTAAAATTATATACATTGTTTCGCTCAAACATGGCAACTGCTTTTTCATCGACCAGCGCATCAATGGAATGTACATAAGTGCTGATATTCGGTAATCCGCGTTCTTGCGCTTCTGCGATCCATTCTTCGCTGTAGCCGTCCTTTGAAAATAAAATGCGGTTATGTTTACGCAAGATGCGTTTACAAATTGCCAAAGAGTGATTACGAATATCCTCAATGTATTTCAACGGAGCCAATTCATCGGCGATCTTGCATAAGACATCGGCAACGATCGTATTTAATACGATATTAGTTGTAGCTGCGGAACGTGATGAACCGACCATACGGAATTCAAATTTATTACCTGTAAAAGCAAACGGCGAGGTACGGTTGCGATCACTGGTATCCTTTGGGACATAGGCGAGATTGCCGATTTCAAACGGTGTGGTATTTACTTCAATATCCAGTTGATCATCACCTTTTTCCAAACGATTTAATATCTCTTCTAAGTAATTACCCATACAAATGCTGATAATGGCAGGAGGGGCTTCATCAGCGCCTAAGCGATAATCATTGCCGTAGCACGAACTTGCCATGCGCAGCAATTCGGGATAAGTATCGACCGCCTGTATCACGGCACAAACAAACAGTAAGAAGCGGATATTCTCATGCGGTCGATCTCCCGGCTCCAGCAAATTCTGTCCGTCATCGCAAACCAAGGACCAGTTGTTATGCTTTCCACTGCCGTTTACATGATCAAAAGGCTTTTCGTTCAACAGACACGCAAAGCCATGCTTATCGGCGATGCGCTTTAACATATCCATTATAATCTGATTTTGATCCACGGCAATATTGGCATCGGCATATAGTGGCGCGATTTCAAACTGGCAGGGAGCCGCTTCGTTATGTTCCGTTTTGGCATAAATACCGAGTTTCCATAATTCTTGATCGACTTCCTGCATAAATGCATCTACCTTTGTCGGTATTGCTCCGAAGTAATGCTTTGAAATTCCTTCGCCTTTCGGTGACATCGCTCCGAACAGAGTTCTTCCTGCGTGCATTAAATCCATGCGATTGCGATACAGCTCTTTATCGATCAAAAAGTATTCTTGTTCCAAACCAACCATCGGCATGACGCGTTTAACATCTTTATCTTTAAATGCATTTACGATTCGGGTCGCTTGCTTGGAAACTGCTTCGATTGATTTCAGCAACGGTGCCTTCTTATCAAGTGTTTCACCGTTATAAGAAACAAAGATTGTCGGAATACAAAGTACATTATCTCTGATGAAAGCAGGTGATGTACAATCCCAGTATGTATATCCGCGTGCTTCAAATGTCGCTCTCAAGCCACCACTTGGGAAGCTGGAAGCATCTCCTTCGCCTTTGATCAGACTTTTGCCGCTGAATCGTGAGATCGGCTGTCCGTATTCTCCCGGCTCTACAAAGCTGTCATGCTTTTCTGCGGTAGAACCTGTCATCGGCTGAAACCAATGTGTGAAATGAGTGGCACCTTTTTCCATTGCCCATGTTTTCATCGCATGTGCAATCGCATCTGCTGTAGGTCGATCCAAAGCATCTTCCTTTCGTGTTGCGGTCTCCCATTTTGTATATACAGGATGGGGAAGTCTTTCTTTCATTACATGTTCATCAAATAGATTGATTCCGAAATCATCAAACGGGTGTTTTACTCTCATATGTTACCTCCAATTATTAATATTTTACTTCATTATTCAAAAAAAGTATATAGAAACTGTATTTAAAATTGATTTTAAAAGTTAAAAGTCGTTTTTGTATGCGTAATCGCTAAAATTTTTTTAATTTTAACTGCAAGATTAAAAAAACAATACAACTAAAATTTCCAAAATTTGTGAGAAAAAAACGTGCATTTTATGCGTTTGTGGTATACAATATAAATAGTAAGCGAAAGTGAGGTAATTAACATGAGTTTATGGAAATGTGAAGTATGCGGCTATGTAGCAGAGGGTGCAGAAGCACCGAAAAAATGTCCGAAATGCGGTGTGTCAGCTGATCGCTTCAGCTTGATTGATGAAGCAACAGTCGAGAAAATTTATCGCAGTGATAAAACCAACGATCTGCATATGCAGTTAATCCATTTGGCTATGAAGCTGGATGCGACTGCTCGTGCAGGTATTGAAGACAATTTAGACCCTGGCTGTGTTCATGTGTTTGAATTAGCTAAACAATATGCATGGGAAATCAAACAGATGGCAAAGGCTGAATTAGCAGGTCATATCGCAAAAGGAAAATATTAGGAGGAGAACATCATGAATTTAAAAGGAACAAAGACTGAAAAAAATTTAATGGAAGCATTTGCCGGCGAATCTCAGGCAAGAAACAAGTATACGTTTTATGCTTCAAAGGCTAAAAAAGAAGGATATGTGCAGATTGCAGATATTTTTCAAAAGACTGCCGATAATGAAAAAGAGCATGCGAAATTATGGTTTAAGCTTCTGCACGACGGCGTTCCCACAACTGTAGAAAACTTAAAGGATGCGGCAGCCGGTGAAAACTTCGAGTGGACCGATATGTATGCACGCATGGCAAAAGAAGCAAGAGAAGAAGGATTTGATGATATTGCTGAAACAATGGAAGGCGTTGCGAAGATAGAAGCAGCACATGAAAAACGTTATGCGGCTTTGTTGGCAAATATCGAAGACGGCTCTGTTTTTGAGAAGGCGGAGGAAACTGTTTGGGAATGTCTAAACTGCGGTCATTTGCATACCGGAAAAGAAGCACCGGAGGTTTGCCCTGTTTGTGAACATGCGCAAAGCTATTTTGCTATTCAGGAAGAAAATTATTAATTTGCAATAATAAAAGTTTATACAGAAGTCGGCTTTTGCCGGCTTTTTTTTACATTCATGAAATCTGCTTGTATAGTTCGTTGATTCATCTATTTTTTAATGAAATTCTTATCAATTCATATGCAAGATTTTTATACATAGTACAAAATTGTTATATCTAATTTGATATCTAATTAGATAGAATATAAGGAGGATTAGATATGAAAGGTTGGCAAAGATTCGGTAAAAGTCTGTTAGCCTTTGCATTGTGCTTTACCGGCGTATTTAACGGGTTTCAAGCAAATGTAAAAGCTGCAACGGACAATCTTGCACAGGGTAAAACCGTTACTGCAAGTAATTCGTATTCAACGATGCCAGCATCCAATTTAACGGATGGCAATGATGAAACACGTTGGTCTTCGGAAATGGGAGTTACTCAATGGGCTTACGTTGATCTCGGCGAAAGCAAGACGATGAATAAGTTTGAGATGAAATGGGAGAGCAGTTCGGTTTATGCTTCTTCATACAACATCTATGTAAGTGATGATAAAGATAACTGGGGAACACCAGTTGTTGCGGTTACAGACAGCAGCGGACAAAATGCAACGGCAACAACACAGACAAGCGTCAGCGGACGATATGTAAAATTAGAAGTTACACAGATGTTCGGCTATAACAGTGTTTCTTGTTATGAATTCAAGATCTTCAATGATCCAGTTGTATCCTCTAATACCAATCTGGCACTCAATAAATCGGTTACAGCTAGTGCTGCATATGGCAACACAGATGCACAAAAAGATGCAGAGCGTGCAAAATTAACAGATGGAAGCTTAGATAATAATTCAAGATGGAGAACCGAAGAAGAACCGACTCAATGGGCATATGTTGATCTTGGTGAAACCATGACAATGAATAAATTTGAGGCTTATTGGGAAAGTGAAACTCATTATGCGACTGACTTCAATATTTATGTTTCTAACAGTACGGAAAATTGGGGAACTCCGGTTGTAGCCGTTACAGATAATACAGCAACTGAATCTAAAATAAAATTAGATAGCGATGTTAGTGGTCGTTATGTAAAATTAGAGGTTACAGGAGTTAAAATAAATGGTTCTTACGATTATGTTTCCTGTAGAGAGTTTAAGATATTTAATGAGGTTGAAGTAGAACAGGATCCAACTGATAATGTCGCATTAAATAAATCGGCTGCCGCAAGCAGTGTAGAAGCCGGAACCTCATTTACAGCCAATAAAGTATTAGATGGTAATACCGAAGCACGAGAATCACGTTGGGCAAGCAATGGAGGAGTTGCATCTACCTCTGATCCAGCTCCGTGGATTTATGTTGATTTAGGTTCAACGATGAATGTCAAAACAATAAGATTGTTTTGGGAAGCACGTAAGGCTACATCATATAAAATTCAAATAGCTGATACGTTAAGTTCACCGATGGCAGAAACGGATTGGACAACTGTTAAGTCCTTTAATCAGCAGCCAAAATCAAAAAATGAAAAAATTGTTTTGGATGAGGTACAACAAGCACGCTATGTTCGTTTGAAAATTGATTCTTTTGATCCACAGGATCCTGATGGTACAATTAGTTGGTATACAATTTCTTTATATGAAATTGAAATTTATGGTGGCGAGATTAAAGCTTCGATAGATGATGTTCTAAGCGATATTACGGTTGATACACCATCAGCGACAGACAGTAAGCTTACGGTCCATATGCCGGAGGAAAATGGTTATACGGTTACTTATAATGGCACTGATTTGGAACAAGTAATCGGTGATGATTTAACGATTTACAAACCAATCGTTGATAAGGAAGTGAAAGTATCCTTTAAAGTAGTAGATGATGCTACAGGAGCATATCGTTTTGTTGAGGTTCCAGTAACGATTCCGGGTACTAATACCGTAACTGCACAAGATAATGCAGCTCCGAATATCCTTCCTGAGCTTCAGGAGTGGAAAGGAAAGAGCGGTACCTTCAGCGTAGCGGCAAACGCAAAAGTTGTTTATGCGAATGATGCGTTAAAGGCAACAGCAGAGGCATTAGCCAATGATTATAAAGAAATTACTGGAAAAACTATGAGTGTTGCGAAGGGCAGTACAGCTAATGCTGGTGAAATTCTGCTTTCCTTAACAACAGATAAATCCAAGGGTTTACAAGATGAAGGCTATTTAATGGATATCAGTGATAAGGTAACAGTTGAAGCTGAAACAACAACTGGTGCTTTCTGGGCAACAAGAACAATTCTGCAAAGCATCAAACAAACCGGTAATATCCCTTGCGGGATTACAAGAGATTATCCGTTATATAAAGTGCGCGGGTTTATTCTTGATGTCGGAAGAAAGACATTTACAATGGATTATTTAGAACAAGTCGTACAAATGATGTCTTGGTATAAGATGAACGATTTCCAGATTCATTTGAATGATAATCTAATTCCTTTGGAAAACCTGAAGACAGAGGATAAGATTATGAAAGCTTATTCTGCGTTCCGTTTGGAATCCAATATTAAAGCAGGCGGAAACAACGGTTTGAATAAAGCTGATTTAACAAGTACCGATGTGTTCTATACAAAGGATGAATTCCGTAATTTAATTAAAGAATCACGTATTTACGGTGTAAATATCGTTCCGGAAATTGATACTCCGGCGCATTCTTTGGCATTAACAAAAGTTAGACCTGATTTACGTCATGGTTTAAACGGCAGAGAAAATGACCATTTGAATTTAACTACAAAATATGCAGAAAGCTTAGAATTTGTACAAAGTATCTTCAGCGAGTATATGGACGGAAGCAATCCTGTATTTGACAGCGAGACAACTATTCAGGTCGGAGCTGATGAGTATACGGCAAACAGTAACGCATATCGCCGTTTTGCGAATGATATGTTAAAATTCGTTTCTGACAGTGGTCGTCAAGCACGTATTTGGGGAAGCTTAACTTCTATCAAAGGTGATGTTGAAGTACGCGGTGAAGGCGTAGAGATGAATCTTTGGAACGGCGGATGGGCCGATATGAAGGAAATGTATGATCTCGGCTTCGATTTGATTAACTGTAATGACGGTGATTACTATATTGTTCCAAATGCCGGATACTACTACGATTATTTGAATGAAACTGTACTGTATGACAAGAAAATCAACCAAATCGGTGGTAATTATATTCCTGCCGGTGATGAAAAAATGATTGGCGGTGCGTTCGCGGTATGGAATGACATGACCGATTACTTAGAAAACGGTATTTCCGAATATGATGTTTATGATCGTATTAATACGGCAACAGCACTGTTCGGTGCAAAACTTTGGGGCAAGGGCGATAAAACTTTAGCAGAGGCAAAATCAACAGCCGGTCAGCTCGGTGACGGTCCTAATACCAACTTCGGTTACGAAACAGAAACAAAGCAGGACGCGATTGCACATTATCCGATGGACGATATGAGCGATGTTTCTGGAAATGCTTATGATTTAACTGCAGGTGTAAATGCAGATATTGAAGAAATTGACGGAAGAAACGCATTAAAGCTGAACGGTAACGAAAGCTATGTGAATACTCCGCTTACAACTGTCGGCTTGAACAATGACTTACGTGTAAAAGTGAAACGTACTAAAGTAAGCAATGATGAACAAATTCTGTTTGAAAGTGACTATGGGACTTTCAAAGCAGTACAGAAAGAAACCGGTAAGGTTGGTTTCACAAGAGAAAACAGAGATTATTCATTCAATTACAAATTACCGGTAAATGAATGGGTAGAATTAGAATTTAAGAATCGTCATAATCAAATTGACTTATTTGTAAACGGTACTAAAATGGATACAATCGGAGACGGTGAGAAAACTGAAGGAAGACCGTTATTGGCAACTGCTATGTTCCCGATGGCAAGAATCGGAAGTAAAGAACATGCCTTTGTCGGTTATGTAGATGATATTCGCATCGGATCCAATGATAGCTTTAATTCAACGATAAGCTTGGATCTTGTTATGATTGATGCAAGTGCGATCGACAGTGACGATGCCGATCTTCAGCAATTAATCGAGCAAGCAAACACATTGTTGAAGGAATATGCTCCGGATGCAACAGCTATTGAAAATTTAGCAACCGCTATCAAAGAAAAATTAGCTTCTTTAGACTATGAAAAAGCTGATTATACAGAAGTGAATAAATATCTTGCATTAGTACCGGAGGATAAGTCGATCTTTACAGAAGCATCGGTATCTAATCTTGAAACGGTTGTGGACAGCATTCGTGAAGATCTGCCGGTTTCTATGCAGGCAACAGTCGATAACTATGCAAGATTATTGCAGCTGGCTTTAAAGAATTTAGAGTTGAAGGAATTCAAAAATGCGAACTATATTGATTCCTCTACATTGAGAGCAACCGCTTCTTCTTATCAGGATGGCAGTTCAGCACCTGAAAAAGCGATTGACGGTGATCCAAATACAATGTGGCATACCGATTGGAGTATTACAACTGGAGATCACTGGATTAATTTTGAATTAGCGACAAAAGCGAATGTAGATGGTTTAAGCTATGTTCCACGCTCTGTCGGTGTTAACGGTATGCCGTTACAATATGAGGTTCAAGTTAGTGATGACGGTCAAACTTATCGTACCGTAAAAACCGGAACATTATCTCAAAGCAGTGAACAGAAAGAAATCGAATTTGAAAAGGTGAATACGAAGCATGTACGCTTTGTAATTAAAAGAGGTGTAAATGGTAATGGTTCTGCGGCTGAAATTATGTTATATAATGCAGATGCAGAAGCTGATATTGCGGGACTCAATGCATTGATTCAGAAGGCAGAAGCGATTACTGATAACGGCTTCAGTACAAGCTCTTGGCAAGCACTTCAAGATAAAATTGCCGAAGCGAAAGTGTTGGCTGGACAAGCAAACCCTGTAGCTAACGATGTAGAGGTTATGAAGCGCGAACTTACAAAAGCGATTACTGCATTGGAATACCCTGCGAATAAATTAGGCTTAGAAGATTTGCTTAATAAGATTGAATCCTTGAAGGAAATGGATTATACAGCAGAATCATGGGCTATATTAAATGATTTATTAAATGAGGCAAATGACATCAACGCTGATGATGGAGCGCTTCAGGAAACAGTAGATATTATCGTTGAAAAATTGCAGGAAGCAATTGACGGATTAGTGTTAGTACCTGTAGAGCAAGTAGATAAGAAGGAATTATCAACATTGTTGAACAGTGCAAAAGCAATCGATACAAGCAAATACACTGCCGCATCAGTAAAAAATCTGAAAAATCAGATTGCGGCTGCGGAGTCAGTATTGAAAAATAACAAAGCGACTCAGAAACAAGTGGATGAAGCTGTGAAAAACTTAAAACAAGCAATTTCTGACTTGGAAGAACTGGTTCAGCCACCGGTTAAAGATGATGTTGTATTGGAAGTACCTGAAAAGGGTGTAAGTGTTACTGCACCGGCTGATGTTCTTGATCCGAATACCGTATTACAGGTTGTAGAGGTAGAAGAAGCTAAAAACATCAGTGAAGCGATTAAGAATACATTGAATGCAATTGATGGCAAATATACTGCATTTGATATTAAGCTGTTATTAAACGGCAAGGTCGTACAGCCGAAAGGTACAATTACTATTTCCATGAGTGTACCAAGCGATTATGATGTGAATAAATTAGGTTTATATCACATCAGTGATGACGGAACAATGAATAAAATTGCGTTTACGGTAAAAGGAAATAAGATTGTATTCAAAACTGATCATTTAAGTGTATATGCATTGATTCAATACAATGAAACAATCGATAATCCAAACAAGCCGACGGATCCAAGCAAGCCAACAGATCCAAGCAAACCAACAGATCCAAGCAAGCCAACAGATCCAAGCAAGCCGACGGATCCAAGCAAACCAACAGATCCAAGTCAGCCAATCAAACCAATCAATCCGATTTATCCGAATAAGCCGATTCAGCCGAATAAGCCTTCGGACATTACACAAACATTAAAGCCTGTTGAAAAACCGGCAGGAACACCGAATACAGGTGACAATACAATGTTTGCAGGATATGCATGGATCACATTGTGTTCAGGAATTGTTGCATTAGTTGCTTATAAAAAGCGTACGCAAGAAACAAAATAAGTATTAATAAGATAGAGGTTAGGCACATGCCGAGCCTCTTTTCTTTTAAAAACAATTCATAAGAATTTAAATCTATGTTATAATCAACTTAAGAGAGTTGATGAAAATGGATAGACAAATCATATGGGATTGGAACGGAACCTTATTTAATGATGTAGATTTATGTGTAGAAAGTATTAATTATTTATTGTCGCTGCAACATTTACCCCAATTGTCAAATAAAGAAGCTTATCAAAAGGTATTTCGTTTTCCGATTATAGAATATTATCAAGCCCTCGGCTTTGACTTTACAAAATACTCATTTGATGATCTGGCAATAAAATATATGGAGTACTATCAACCGCGAAGCTTGGCATGTTCCTTATACGAGCATGCACAGGAATGTTTGCAATACTTTCATAATAAGGGGTATCGGCAGATATTACTGTCTGCCTCTAAGAAAATTTATTTGATGAATCAACTGAAGCAATTTCCCATCCGTGATATGTTTGAGCAAATCTTAGCGTTAGATAACATTCATGCGTATTCTAAGGCAGAATTGGCGTTAAACTATATGAAGCAGCATTCTGTTTCATCTAAGAATTTCATTTTTATCGGCGACAGTGTACATGATTATGAGGTTGCACAAGCCGTAAATGCATCATGTATTTTGATTGCGAACGGTCATGAACACAAGGAACGCTTACAAAAAACCAATGCGATTATTGTTAATCACATTGATGAAGTTCAGAAGATCATTACTTAATAATGAAATATATACGCTCTTACAAGTCCGAAAAATTCCCTTGTATAAAAACAAAGCTGTGCATATTCTAGATCATCTGCCGGTTTTGGAGAAATTGTAAAACCGTTTAATTCGCCGAGATAAACGGCTCTTTTCATATGAAAACGATTGGTTACTAACGAAATATGCTTCGATGTAATTCCATGCTTGTTCATAATTTCCATGGTATATCGGAAGTTTTCAGAGGTATTGCGTGAGCGATTTTCTACTAAAATATGCGATTCTTTCACATTTCGATCGACTAGCCACTGCTTCATCGCTTCGGCTTCCGAAATCGTTTCGTCGCTTCCTTGTCCGCCTGATACAACAATCATGACATTCGGATTTTTTTGATACTCCTCATAAGCACGTTGCAAACGATATAATAAACTTAAGGAAATATGATTACCGTGAACTAATCCGGCACCCAATACTAACACGGTGTCTCCCTGTTCACTTGTTTCATGATAACCGCTGTATATTATACTGCCTTCGATAAGTATAAATACACTGAGCAGAAAGATACAGCCTATTTGAAACAGATGCAGCAGCTTTTTCGGCATATAATCAGAAATATTTATTTGAAAATAATGTAACAGAAAGATGGTTATACCTAGTAAGAGACCTCCGTATAAAAAGAGATTCAAAAAGGTCAGTGTATCGTAACGAATCGTCAAAAACTGCCAATAGAGAATCGCAGCAATTGCAATACCGATTAGGAGTATATGGCTGTATTTCCATGTTTTCTTCATTCAGAGTGCTCCTTCCAAAATTGCTCCAAATGTGTTTCTAACTCATGCTCATGATGAATGATTTCATAATGACGCATATGCGCCGGAAACAAAGGGCGATAAGCGGCAGAGGCATAGCGTTCATCAAGCAGTACAATCACACCGCTGTCCGCATCATCTCGAATCAGTCGTCCGGCAGCCTGTAATACTTTATTCATTCCCGGATATTGATACGCATAAGCAAAGCCTTTTTGGTCATTCTCATCAAAATATGCTTTTATTAAATCAGTTTCCTCATTGATTTGCGGCAAACCGACCGAAACGACAATTACGCCGATCAGTTGTTCTCCTTTAAAATCAATTCCTTCCGCAAACATTCCGCCGAGGACACAGAAGCCGATCAGAGTATCACTTTGCTTTTGAAATTGCACTAAAAATTCCTGATGCGCTTCTCGATCCATATCGCTTTCCTGTAAAATAACATGAAAATCAGGATACAGCTTTTGAAATTGATTTGCGACTTGCTTCAAATAAGAATAGCTGGGGAAATAAACGAGATAGTTGCCTTGCTTTGCTGCTGCGACGGCAGCGACGGAACGGCAGATCGGAACGATCCCGGCTTCACGCATTTTATAGCGGGTATTAATTCCCTGATGAATGAGCAGTTTTGCCTTTCGCGGATCAAAGGGAGAAGGCAATGCCAGCTTTTTTTGACATTCCTGATCCAATAATAAATCAGTATAATAGCGAATTGGTGTCAACGTCGCCGAAAAGAATACAGCTGCCTTTCCCATTTTTAGCATTTGTGTTATGACACGATTTGGATTCATGCAGAATTGCTTGATAATCAGATCGTGCGATTCTTTTCTCATCCATGTGATAAAATGATCATCATAGAAATCAGCGATGCGTAAATAAGCTAACACCTCAAAATACATTGTTTTTACTTCTTCACTGTTCTCATGTTCCTTTTGTAAATAGCGATCCGCTTCGTTTTGAAATTTATTTAACAGCAATAACAAGCTTTCATAAGGATCCTTGGAAGCCGTAAATGCAGAAAATTCAAAAAGGCTTTCCTTGTCCTTAAAAAAGCGGATGATTTCACGGATTATTTTTCTGAGCTTTTTGGCATCTTTTTGGATCAGTTTCAACAACTTTTGAAACAGTGATTGCGACAGTACTGCGGAATACATAGAACGTGCGCGTTCTACCAAATTGTGTGCTTCATCAACTAAAAAGACACAATCATTTTTTTCGGTGAAAAAGCGTTTTAAATAAACTCGAGGATCAAATACATAATTATAGTCACAGATGATTATATCACTGTAAAGAGAAGCATCTAATGACAGTTCAAACGGACAGACTTTATAGGTTTGTGCATAACTTTGAAATATTTCTCGATTCATTGCTTCATGGTGATCCAGCAAATCCGCTAATGCATCCTTAACCCTATTATAATATCCTTTTGCATACGGGCATACCTTTGGATCACAGTTTCGTTCTTCCAGCATACACATCTTATCTTTAGCGACAATCGAAACACAACGAATATGCAGACCTTGCTCATGCATGAGGTGAATACTGTCCTGAGCGACAGTTGCGGTGATGTTCTTGGCACAAAGATAAAAAATGCGCTCGGTTTTACGCTCACCGATTGCTTTTATGGCAGGAAATAATGTTGAGATGGTTTTCCCAATTCCGGTAGGTGCTTGGGCGAACAAGATGTCTTCATCTAAAATAGTTTTATACACAGCCACAGCAAGCTCACGCTGTCCTTCACGATAGTTCGCGAACGGAAATGATAATTGATGAATACTATGGTCTCGCAGCTGTTGAAAATCACGAGAACGCTTTGCCCATACCGTATAAGCTTTCAGCATTTCCATATAAAAGGCTTCCAGTTGTACAAATGTCATCTCATGATGAAATTGTTTAATCTGATCAATATCAATTTGATAATAAGTAAGCTGAACTGTTACGGAAGCCAGATTCTGTTGCTTCGCGTAAATATATGCATAACCGTATGCCTGCGCCCAGTGCGCCTGATTCATGTCCTCATGAATTTCTTCAAAATCACAGCTGACACTTTTAATCTCGTCAAGAATGATCCCGGCATCACTTTCAATAATACCGTCCGCTCTGCCGTCGATTATAAAGCATAAGTCGTCGATGATTGTTTCTTCCTTCAGAAACACTTCGCTTTGATAATGCTCGCCACCCTGCTTCTGCAACTTGCGATGAATCCGTGATCCGATACTTGCTCTTTCGGGACTTAAAAAACTTACACCCAAGTCACCCTGCTGATACAAAAATTCAGCGAGTGCTTTCACCGACATTTTAATCTGATACACGTTTTCACCTCATTTCGTAACTATAGTTTACCATAAGCAGCCGGTGAATGAACCTGTTTTTTATAAAAATATTTGAATCAAAAATATTAAGGGAGTCTTACGGAGAAGATCTTTATGATTCCAGAGCAATTTAAAATAGGCTTGATGCTTAGAATATGATATAATGAAAGCATCTTAAAATTGCTTAAAAGAAAGCTGAATCAGAAAGGAACTGTATAATGCGTGAATTTAAAATCAATGAGAATGATGCGAATCAAAGAGTAGATCGTTTTATGCACAAAATGTGTCCCTCATTGCCGAATAGTTTATTGTATAAATATATCAGAAATAAAAAAATCAAGGTGAATAAGAAGCGCTGTACCAATTCACAACGTTTACAGTGTGATGACACAATTCAATGTTATATAAAAGAGGAATTTTTCATCGATGCTCGTAAATCCTATGAGTTTCTTTCCGTCAGTCCATCTTTACAGGTCGTTTATGAGGATGAATATATATTAGCTGTGTATAAGCCGATTAATATGTTGGTACAAAAGGATCGAAATGAAATACAGGATAATTTGAATGATCGCTTATTACATTATCTTTATAATAAAAAGCTTTATGATCCGAAAGAGAATCAAAGCTTTGTGCCGGCATTTGCGCATCGTTTGGATCGTAATACCGAAGGACTGTTGATTGCCGGTAAAACGGCTGAATCACTGCGTATCTTGAATGAAAAGCTGCGCACGCATGAAATTGCGAAGTATTATTTGGCAATGGTAGAGGGAATTCCGATACGAAGGGAAGCGGATTTGTATTTCTATTATAAAAAAGCTGAGGATCAAAACAGAGCGGAATTATTTGATCATCCGTCGGAAAATGCCAAGCAGATTCATACGCGTTATCGTACTTTGGAAATAATCGGAGCTAATGCTTTGTTAGAGGTACAGCTGTTTACCGGAAAAGGCCATCAGATTCGTGCATCTTTAGCGAAGCTGCAGCATCCCTTACTAGGCGATCGTAAATACGGAGCTGCGCCTTTTGCGGCTTTTCCTCATCAGGCGCTTTGTGCATATAAGCTGCGCTTTGCATTTGAAGCGGATGCCGGATGCTTGAATTATTTAAAAGATCAAGAAATTGTTTTATCAAACAGTCGATTGCAGCGCTTTGTGAAGGAACACCGCGAATAATGATTTCATATTTATGGGAACAATGAATTGTACAAGAAATAACAAAAATATTTGCTTAAATATGAGAAAGGTGTATAATGAATGAGGTAAAAAAATGATATTCGATCTTAAGCGATTGAATCATAGAAATATTCTTAATTTTTAAACGAGAAAAATAGTGATTTTTTGTAAAAAAGGATATTGCTGAAGAGGACGTAAAATGGCATAACTTGCCATGATTGCATCAGAAGGGTAAGGAGCGAGAAGCATGGAACCGTTGGTTAAGAAAATTATCGCAATGGACATGGCAGCGCGCAGCAAAGTGGAACAAGCAAAACATGCGCGCAGTGATGTGAAAAAACAGGTAGAGCAGTCTAAAGCTGAAATTGAAGCAAAGGCAACGCAGGATGCGAAACAGCGTCTTGCGGATTTAAAGCAACAATATGAAGAGGAAATCAAAGCTGCTCAGCAAGCAAGTGATGCGAATTATACACATACATTGACAGAGCTTCAAAAGAAATTTCAAAATTCAAAAGATGTCTGGCTGAAAGAAATCGTAGAACGCTGTATTCATGAATAGCGTTTTTTATCGTGAAGAAGGGAGGCAGATCTATGCTCTCATCATCCGGAGCTATCAGTGCGAAAGCAAAGGCGATGTACGGCAAGAGAATCAAACCTGCGCAATATGAAGAATTGATTCGGAAACGAAGTGTCAGCGAAATTGCTCAAGTATTGAAAAATGAGACCGGCTTTAATGATTCCTTAAAAGATATCCATGAGATGACAATTCATCGTGGGCAGCTTGAGCATTTATTGCGAATGGATCTGTATCGTCGTTTGGATAAACTTGTTCGCTTTGTGGACGGAAAACAAAAGGCATATTATCTTGCTGTATTGAAGGAATTTGAAATTGAGCAGATATTAGCGAGAATACGTATGATATTATCAAAGGATTTTACTCATTCATTAAGTGATTTTCCTACTGTATTAACACGTTATACAAAGCTGAATGTTGCACAGTTGGCAGTTGTGCAAAGCTTTGAAGAACTGATGGACGGATTAAAAGGAAGTCCGTATGCGGAATTGTTAAAGCCGTATATGAATAAGTCAGATGTATTTGACTATACCGGTTGTGAATCGGTTTTACAAAACTATTATATATATGTTGTATTTAGTGCTATTGAGCGAAGTTTTCGCGGGAAGACACAGAAGATTTTAAAACAAATGTGGTCAACGCGAATTGAATTGGATAATATTACCAAGATTTATCGATTCAAGAAATTTTTTCATGTGAGTGAAGATGACATCAGGGCATCACTTACGGAATGTGAAGGAAGTATACCGAAGGCAAAGCTGAATGAAATGGTAAAATGCGCCGACGGCGAGGCTTTGTTAAAATTGTTGGCGCAAAGTCCTTATCATTTGCATACCGATGATAAAGACTTTGTATATATTGAATATTATGCGGATCAGATTAAATATCATTTGGCAAAGCGTCATCTTCATTATGACAATGCACCGGCGATCGTATATACGGCTTATCAGCTGAGTGCAGAGCGGGAAATTGAAAACCTGATTAATATTATTGAAGGTGTTCGCTATCAGGTAGCAAGTGAAGAAATTATGACGATGCTGATCTATGATCGCGAGTAAAGGAGGGATATGAGTGGCAATCGCAAAAATGAATTTAGTAAATATCACTTCGGATCAAACACGATTGAATGAAGTGCTGCTGCGCTTTGTTGAACTTGACTGCTTTCATCCCGAGCCGGCAGCGAAAATTGCCGAAAGTGTGCATGGGGTTACCACCCTGCAAGAAGAAGATCCATATGCGGAGCTGTTGACGCAATTAAAGGATTTGGAAGTGAATTTAGGGCTGTCGCTGACAAGTGAATTTGTGAAGGATCAGACTTGTGATCTCGGTGAAATCAAAGCTTATATGAATGAGCTTCAAAGCAAATGGGAACAGATACTGAGTGTAAAGAGTGAACTAGACGGTGTGATTCAAGCGAATCAAGATGCACTTACTCAGGTAGAAAACATTGAAGGGATCGATATTTCCTTAGATGATATCTTCTCCTGTCGTTATGTGAATGTGCGTTTCGGTCGCTTACCGCTAAACAGTGTGGATAAATTGCAGTATTACAGTGATCGACCGTTTGTTTACCATTCTTTAAAAGAAGACAGTTCCTACAGCTGGTGTATGGTACTATCTACACCGAAGTATGAGCGAGAAGTGGATAATATTTTATCTTCATTGTATTTTGAACGAATTCGCATTCCCGATTTTGTTCATGATACACCCGAAAAAGCTAAAGAAAATCTGAAAGCGGAAATTGAAAACGACTATCGTCAGCTTGCGGAGGTGGAAGCGGAAAAGGAAGCCTTCATCACCGGGTGTACAGAGCGCCTGCAACAGATCAAAGGAAAGCTGTTGTTTTTGGAAAACACCTTTGAAGCCAGAAAATTTGTTGTGGGACTCGGTGAGCGTTTTACAATTACCGGCTTTGCGGCAAGCGAAGATATTACGAAAATACAGGCAGTGTTTGCCGATCTTTCGGATGTGGAAATTGCCGCGCGTCCGGCGCACAGCGATAATCGTTTCAATCCACCGACAAAGCTGAAAAACAACTGGTTTGCCCGTCCATTTTCAATGTTTGTGGAAATGTATGGCTTGCCGAATTATGAGGATATTGATCCGACACCGTTTGTGGCTTTTACTTATACGCTGTTATTCGGGATTATGTTCGGTGATGTGGGACAGGGCCTCGTATTAATTCTTGTCGGTTATTTGGCAGCGAAGCTCAAAGGCATGAAGCTTGGTGAAATCGGTGTAAGAATCGGTATTTCATCGACCTTGTTCGGTTTTGTTTACGGTTCGGTATTCGGTGATGAGCATATGCTGGATCCGCTTTATCAATCGCTGTTTCATTTAGAGGAAAAGCCGATTGAGGTTATGGGAAGTAACTTCATTATGCCGCTGTTGATCTGTGCTATCGCAATCGGTGCGGTGCTGATTCTTTGCAGCATGTCAATCAATATGTATATACAGATAAAGCATAAAAACTGGGGCGAGTTGCTGCTGTCGCAAAACGGCGTTGCCGGAATCGTATTCTATACGGCATTTTTGGGCGGTGCTGCGGCACAGTTTGGATTCGGGGCTGCGGTATTCTCAAAGCTTTATGTTCTCGCTTTGATTGTACTGCCGTTGCTGCTGATCTTCTTAAAGGAACCGATCGAACACAAGCTGAAAGGGAAAGCGATGTTCCCGGATGGTTTCGGCGGATTCTTTACACAGAGCTTCTTTGAATTATTTGAAGTATGTCTGTCATTTATAACCAATACGATCTCTTATTTGCGCGTGGGTGGCTTTGTACTGTCCCATGCCGGCATGATGCTTGTGGTCACGCTGCTAATGGAAATGGTAAGCGGTGCCGGAAGTATTGCGGTTGCGATTTTCGGTAACTTGTTTGTCATGTGCTTAGAGGGGATGATCGTCGGTATTCAAGTATTACGATTAGAATTTTATGAGATGTTCTCTCGTTACTTTACCGGTGACGGAATTGCATTTCAGTCATTAAAAAACATGGAGTAGGAGGAAAGAATCATGTTAAATACATTTGAATTATTATTGCCGTTGGTATTGATCGTTTTAATCAGTTTACCGCTTGTGAGCGTGTTCCGCGGAAAAACTAGCGCAAAGAGTGCGAAGTTTCGCGTCATTACGCATATTGCATTGTTCTTTGTCATTTTGGCAGGTGCCTTGATTTATAATATCAACGGTGCCACTGCACTTGCGGCTGAGGGTGAAGCTGTTGTTGATCAGATGAGCGGTTCAATCGCACAGGGTCTCGGCTTTATCGCCGCTGCATTGGCAACCGGAATGTCAGCACTGGGAGCCGGTATTGCGGTTGCGGCAGCGGCTCCGGCAGCGATTGGCGCATTCTCTGAAAATGATAAGAACTTTGGTAAATCACTGATTTTCGTTGCATTGGGTGAAGGTGTTGCGATCTACGGTTTGATTATTTCAATCTTGATCATTATGATCAAGCTATAGGAAAGGCTATGAAATTTTTTCTGCTCAGTGACAATATCGATACCCAAATGGGGATGCGCTTAGCTGGAATCGACGGTATTGTGATTCATGAGCGTGATGAGGTACTGCGCGAATTAAAACAGGCGATGAGCCGTGAGGATATTGCCGTCATTTTGATGACGACAAAGTTAATCCAAACTTGTCCCGAAATTATATCGGAATTAAAGCTGAAACAGCCAAAACCGTTAATTGTGGAAATTCCCGACCGTCACGGATCGGCTAAGGTAGGAGAGACGATTGATCGCTATGTCAGTGAAGCAATCGGAGTGAAATTGTGAGGTGTGTGAGCATGTTGACAAAAGAAGAACTTTTGAAATGTTTTCAAACGGAAATCACAGCGATTTCAGAAGCAGAAATTGCCGCAGCACAACGTGAAGTGCAGGAAATTCAGGATCGTGCACAACAGGAAATACATGAAAATGCACAGGCAGCGGCACAGCTTTGGCTGGAACAGGAAACTGAGGATTTGCAGGCGAGTCACGCTGTTGCGATGAGTCATTTGAACGATGAAAATCATAAACGTCTGATGGCAGAGCGAGCAGTGATGGTCGAAGCACTGTTCGATGAGGCAAAACAACAGTTGCTTCAGTTTCACCGAGAACCGCAATATCAAGAATTGCTTCGTAAGAAATTAACAGCTTATGCACAATCTGAAGAAGCGATGATTTTACAACTGGGCAATACGGATAAAGCGTTGATGAAGGAACTGTCGGCAATCTTAAAAAATGCGCAGGTAGAACTTGCCACTGATATTCATTTAGGCGGCTTTCGCTTGATTTTAAAGCAACAAAATAAGCTGATTGATGAAACCTTGGACTCTGCCTTATCAGAGGCGCGAAAAGCATTCCTAAAACATTCGGCTTTGACGATTAATTAATTTTAACTGCTTTAAGCGTGTACAGCTTTCATGTAGCTTATTTTCGATGAGCTCATAGAAGAAGCAATGATTTTTAAAACTTGAAATGCCAGCGAGGTGAGAATGTGAATGAAAATGTAATATATTCGATTAACGGGCCAGTAGTTACCGTAAAAAATGCATCGGTATTTTCGATGCTGGAAATGGTTTATGTCGGGCATAAAAAGCTGATGGGCGAGGTAATTTCGATCAGCAGGGACGCAACTACGATTCAAGTCTATGAATCAACGACCGGTTTACAGCCGGGTGAACCGGTGTATGCCAGCCATCAGCCGATACAGGTAACCTTAGGTCCAGGAATTTTACGCAATATTTTTGACGGTATCGAACGTCCGCTGCGAGCAATCGCAAAGGAAAGCGGTGCGTTTATTGAGACCGGAAGCGCTGTTGCGCCATTAGATGAAGAAGCACTTTGGCAAGTTACGATGAAGATAAAAGTCGGTGACAAACTGGTCGGCGGACAAATTTATGCGACTGTTCCGGAGACCGATTTAATCGAGCATCGTTTAATGGTACCGCCGCATATGAGCGGTGAGGTTGTTTGGGTAGGCGATAATAAAACTTATCGCATTCATGATGAGGTTGTGAAACTGCGCTTGGACAACGGTGATTTGCAGGCATTGACCTTATGCCAAAAATGGCCGATTAAAACAGCACGACCGGTAAAGGAGCGTTTGCCGATCAGTATTCCGCTAGTGACCGGTCAGCGAATTTTTGATACGCTGTTTCCGATCGCAAAAGGTGGAACGGCTGCTATCCCGGGCGGTTTTGGAACCGGTAAAACAATGACGCAGCATCAGCTTGCCAAATGGTGTGATGCGGATATTATCGTTTATGTCGGATGCGGAGAGCGCGGCAATGAGATGACGCAGGTTTTAGAAGAATTTTCTGAGCTTGTGGATCCGAAATCACAAAAGCCGCTGACAGATCGAACGGTGTTGATCGCTAATACTTCCAATATGCCGGTTGCGGCACGTGAAGCGAGTATTTATACCGGTTTGACCTTAGCGGAGTACTATCGCGATATGGGATATCATGTAGCGATCATGGCGGACTCTACTTCACGCTGGGCGGAAGCACTTCGTGAAATCAGCGGTCGTTTAGAGGAAATGCCGGCAGAAGAAGGCTTTCCTGCTTATCTGCCCTCACGAATCTCACAATTTTATGAACGCGCGGGTTATATGAAAACCTTGAACGATGCTGAGGGATCGGTATCTATTATCGGTGCAGTATCTCCACAGGGAGCTGATTTCAGTGAACCAGTTACGCAAAACACCAAGCGTTTTGTACGTTGCTTTTGGGCATTGGATAAGCAGCTGGCATATGCACGCCATTATTTTGCAATTAACTGGAATGAATCCTATTCGGAATATGTGAATGATTTAAGTCGCTGGTACATGCGCAATGTGGATGCCCGCTTTATGAATTGCCGTCAGCAGCTGACTGCACTGTTAGCGGAAGAAACAAAGCTGATGGAAATTGTTAAACTGATCGGAAGCGATGTGCTTCCTGATGATCAAAAGCTCGTAATTGAAATCAGTAAGGTGATTCGTGTCGGCTATCTCCAGCAAAATGCATTCCATCCGGAAGATACTTATGTTCCTTTAGCGAAACAGATGAAAATGATGGATGTGATTTTGTATTTGTATAAACAAAGCAAAAAAGTACTGTCGGAAGGAAAACCGATGAGCTTGATTTTAAAAACCGGTATTTTCGATAAGGTGATTAAAATGAAGTACGATGTTGCGAATAATCAGTTAGAATTATTAGATACTTATATGCCGATGATCGATGAGGCATTGGCACAGATTGAATAGAAAGGAGGGAAACGAATGGGGATCCAATATTTAGGTTTAAATGAAATCAGCGGTCCGCTAATTTTCTTGGATCAAGTCGACGATGTACATTATGAGGAAATGGTCGAACTGCACTTAGATAACGGAGAGAAGCGATTAGGACGCGTTGTGCAGTTGGAAGGTAAACGCGCTGTCATTCAAGTGTTTGAAGGAACAAACGGAATTTCATTAACGAATGTAAAAACGCTGTTTACCGGCAAGGCGATGGAACTGCCTTTATCAAAAGAACTGCTGGGGCGTGTATTCAACGGTTCCGGACAGCCGATTGACGGATTAGGCGATCTCTATGCAGAAAAAAGCAAGGACATTAACGGCAGTCCGCTGAATCCCGTTTCCCGTGTTTATCCGCGTAACTATATTAATACGGGTATTTCCAGTATCGATGCATTGACAACTTTGATTCGCGGACAGAAGCTGCCGATTTTTTCCGGCTCCGGTATGCCGCATAATGAACTGGCAGTACAGCTAGTAAAGCAAGCGAAGATTTCCGAAGGAGACGGTAAGAATTTCGGTATTGTCTTTGCGGCTATGGGCGTAAAAAACGACGTGGCTGATTACTTCCGCCGTTCTTTTGAAGAAGCAGGCGTTATGGATAAGGTTGTTATGTTTATCAACTTAAGCAATGATCCGATCATAGAGCGAACATTGACACCGCGCTGTGCATTGACTGCGGCAGAATATTTAGCCTATGAACATGATATGCATATATTGGTCATCTTAACCGACATCACCTCTTATTGCGAGGCACTGCGTGAGTTTTCCAGCAGTAAGGGAGAAATACCGGGACGTAAAGGCTATCCGGGATATCTTTACTCTGATTTGGCGTCGCTGTATGAACGTGCCGGCATCATTCAGGGGGCGAAGGGAAGTGTGACCCAGATTCCGATTTTAACGATGCCTAATGACGATATTACTCATCCGATTCCTGATTTGACCGGATATATTACCGAAGGACAGATTGTATTAGATCGCAGCCTAAATCAAATGGGTGTTTATCCGCCGGTCGGTATTCTGCCTTCCTTATCACGTTTAATGAAGGACGGTATCGGTGAAGGTTTTACCCGCAAGGATCATTCTGCCCTAAGCAACCAGCTGTTTGCGGCATATGCGAAAGTACAGGATGCACGTTCACTGGCATCTGTCATCGGTGAAGATGAATTGAGCGATGTTGATAAGCAGTATATGTCATTTGGCGCGTTATTTGAGGAGCATTTCCTTAACCAAGGCTTCCAAGAAGATCGCAGTATTCAAACGACCTTGGATCTTGGTTGGGACTTGTTATCCGTATTGCCGCGTGAGGAATTGGATCGTGTCGATGATGAAGTGCTGGATGAATTTTATAATCATGAAAAAGCCGTAAAACGCTTTTCCGTTAAGCAACCGGAAATTATCAAAGAGCTTGCCGGAAATGAGGCATAACTATGGCTAAGCAAGTCTTTCCTACAAAAGGGAATTTAATTGCGATGAAAAAGTCTCATAATCTTGCTAAAACCGGTTATGAGTTGATGGATCGCAAACGTAATATCCTGACTCGAGAAATGATGAGCCTGTTGGATGATGTACGCTTGCTGCGAGATGAAATTACGACCGCTTATCAAAGAGCCTATTTTGCCTTGCAGCAAGCCAATATGAGTCTCGGACTGATTAATGATATTGTCGAAGCAGTGCCGATCGATCAAGGACTTCATGTCACATATCGTAGTGTAATGGGTGTAGAAATCCCTAAGCTGAAATATGAGCATACTGCTTTTGAATTGACCTATGGTTTGGCAAGAGGGAATTCGAAACTTGATTATGCTTATCGTTGTTTCTATGAGGTGAAGCTTTTGACTGTAACCTTAGCGGAAATAGATAATGCAGTCTATCGGTTGGCTAATGCGATTCGGAAAGCTCAGAAACGAGCAAATGCTTTGAAAAATATTGTAATACCTGATTTTGAATATAATATTAAATTTATTGCCGATGCACTTGAAGAAAAGGAACGCGAAGAATTTTCAAGACAAAAGGTGATTAAATTGAAAAAGGATAAAGAGCGTCTCAGCAGATGACGCTCTTTTTTGTACGACAAAAGGGGCTGAAAAAATTGTATTTACGTTAGTTTTACAGTCTCATGGAAGGAGCTATTAGACATATGATTTTTCTGCCTTTATTGATGAAATTGTCGTTAGTTGGTACTTGAATTGTATATAAATAGGATTTATCGTAATGGTTTGTGATAAAAAATGATAAAAAAATAAAAAAAGGCTTGCATAATTGAGCAGTATTTGATATTATTAATAGGCGCTGATAAAGCGTGATAAAATGCGCCCATAGCTCAACTGGATAGAGCGTTTGACTACGGATCAAAAGGTTGCGGGTTCGATTCCTACTGGGCGCGCCATTCTCATCGGGATGTAGCACAGCTTGGTAGTGCACTTGATTTGGGATCAAGGGGTCGCAGGTTCAAATCCTGTCATCCCGACCATTTAAAACAAAAATGGCTGGGTAGCTTAGCTGGCTAGAGCATCCGGTTCATACCCGGAAGGTCGTGGGTTCAAGTCCCACCCCCGCCACCATCTTTGCTAATGAGGACCCTTAGCTCAGTTGGTCAGAGCATCCGGCTCATAACCGGTGGGTCGTAGGTTCGAGTCCTACAGGGTCCACCATTATTAAATTCCTATCTATGGAGGAATACCCAAGTGGTTGAAGGGTCCGGTCTTGAAAACCGGTAGGTCGGGAAACCGGCGCCTGGGTTCGAATCCCAGTTCCTCCGCCATTTTCAAGAAACATCGTTATTTATACATCGCGGGGTAGAGCAGTCTGGTAGCTCGTCGGGCTCATAACCCGGAGGCCGTTGGTTCAAATCCTTCCCCCGCAACCAAATGGTTCCTTAGCTCAGTCGGTAGAGCAAAGGACTGAAAATCCTTGTGTCCCCGGTTCAATTCCGGGAGGAACCACCATTTAAAAAATAAGCATTTAAGCCTTAAACGGTTTAGATGCTTTTTTGATATGCAGGATGAAAATGGGAATATTTTATAAGGTATGAATTCTGATGTTTTGGCATCTTATAATCCTTTGATGAAAAGAAGGCTACCTTTTTTATGGAATTTATGGATTTATATTGATTAATTATATAAAACGTGTAAAATAGAGATAACCGGAAAATGCTAAATAATAAGCATTGTTATAAGAAGCAGAAAAGAAGGTAAAAGATGGTTAATTATATCCATTCACTGTTGAATTTTAAGCGATTTTCAACAGCACAAAAAATAGCTGTGAGTTTCTTATTGGTCATACTGGTAGGAACAGTTTTATTAATGTTACCGGCAGCGCATCAAAATCATCAGGCGTATCCGTTTATCGATTCTTTGTTTACGGCTACGAGTGCAACCTGTGTAACTGGACTTGTGGTTGATGTTACGGCAAGTGAATTTACGTTGTTTGGTCAGATTGTCATTATGTTGCTGATTCAAATCGGCGGTTTGGGGTTAATGACATTAATGGCAGTATTTATTCTGTTATTAAAAAGTCGGTTATCTATGCATGAAAAAATTGCGATGAAAGAAATGCTGAATCAAGAACAGGTATTTAATATGCATCGCTTCTTGCTTGATATCCTGAAGTATACGCTGTTATTTGAGGGTGGTGGGATGATATTGCTGTCATTTCGCTTTATTCCGGAATTCGGCTTATTTTCCGGCTTGTTTAAAGCAATGTTTCTCGCTGTTTCGGCTTTCTGTAATGCCGGCTTTGATATATTAGGCAGTGTGAGTCTGATGGAGTATGCGCATGATCCGCTGGTGATGTTTACGATTATGGTATTGATCGTATTGGGTGGCTTGGGCTTTGCGGTATGGTTTGATTTACGAGATAAACTGAAGATGCTGTTTCGCCGACAACTGAAATTAAGCAGGCTACGAAAATCACTCAGTCTGCATACACGTATTGTTTTGGATATGACATTGCTGTTGATTTTTGCGACTGCCGCATTGCTGTTTCTGTTAGAATGGGATAATCCAGGAACGCTCGCTTCATTCAACTGGTGGGAAAAAGGCATGAATGCGCTGTTTGAATCGGTAACGCTGCGAACGGCTGGCTTTGCCGGAGTGAATTACGGCGCCTTAACATTGGCTTCTAAGTTTTTAATGATTATTATTATGTTTATCGGCGGAAGTCCGGGCGGAACCGCAGGCGGTATTAAAACGACTACTTTGGCAGTATTGATAATTTATATTATTTCTAACTTACGCGGTCGCACCCATACGGTATTGTTTCACCGCACAATATCGATGGATATTATAGTTCGGGCAATGGGCATTTTCTTTATTAATCTGATGACATTGCTGGTCGGCATATTTCTGTTATGTATTTTTGAAAAGCATGATTTTATTGAGCTGGCATTTGAAGCTGTCAGTGCAATGGCTACGGTTGGCTTGACCTTAGGCATTACCTCAAGCTTAACGCTTGGTGGCAAGATTATTATTATCTTATTAATGTTTATCGGACGTATCGGAATTATGACGCTTGTGCTGTCTTTGTTCTCGCACCACGGCAAACAGAAAAACAATAATGTCGTGTATCCGAACGGCAGTATTATTGTCGGATAATTCAAATAAAGAGAGGTATTCTATATGAAAATATCAAAAAATACAAAGAAACAATATGCGGTATTAGGATTGGGAGTATTTGGTTCTTCTGTCGCTAAAACATTAAGTCTGTATGACTGTGAGGTGCTGGCACTCGATGTGGACATTAAATGTGTGAATCGTATTGCAGATTTAGTTACACAGGCAATGCAATGTGATATTACCGATTTAGATCAACTGCGATCTACCGGCGTGGCTGATTGTGATGTCGCTATTGTCGGTATGGGAAATCATTTGGAAGAAACGGTTCTTGCCATCATCAATTTAAAAGAACTGGGTGTTCCTTATATTGTTGCCAAAGCGAAAAATAAGCGTTATATGCAGATCTTTATGACTGTCGGTGCCGATCGCATCGTTCGTCCTGAAAAAGAAATGGGTAAGCAGGTCGCAAAAAGTTTGTTAAGCAATAATATTGTAGAGATGATAGATATTGACAGCGAATACAGTATGGTTGAAATTGAAGCACCTTTTTCATGGGTAGGTAAAAGCCTTCGTGAGTTAGATGCACGCCGTCGTTTCGGTATCAATGTATTAGGTATACGACGCCCGCAGGATCAAAAGCTTTCTTTGGCTCCCGACGCCGACTATATTATTGATGCATGTGATCATCTTGTGATTATCGCTGACGGTAAAACATTCGCGCGATTAGATGACTTAAATAAAATTTAATATCATATAGCTGTGCTTTTGCACAGTTTTTTTGTCACAAATGCGCCGTTCCTTAATACAATATACTATGGAGGAGTATATCGTATGGTTGAAGTGAAAAGTATTTGTATTGCGCAAAAATCATTTATCGGTGTTCGACTGCATTTACCCGCATATCCTTCTTATTTGATCGTATCCACAAAAACAATTTTGGCACAGAACCTTTTTGATATTAACTATTTTCAAAAAACCAATCAAGTAGCGGTAATTATCACTGAGTATCGGCATGGGTTCGAGGCGATGCTTAATGCTAAAGTGATCGCTGCCAACGATGCCGCAATGGCTCACGGAGTTACTTTAACAATGAACGGAAAAGAGGCATTGCTGCTTTGTGAAGGCGCACTATAAAAAGGGCAGACATTGGCTCAGAAATCGCATCTTATTGATCAGCTTCGTGATCATCCTTTTCTTTACGATGTGGATTCGCTCGCTGAATGAATATGTGGAGCCGCGTTTACAAGCGATTGCGAAGCAAAATGTGATCTTCGCAATTAATAATATTACGCAGTCTGTATTAGCCGATATGGAGTATGATCCTGATTCACTGATTCAGATTTCCAATACGCCTGACGGCACCATATCATCTGTTGCTTACGATTCCTATCGTTTAAATCAAATCTTATATACCGCACTTCATACGATCGATGAAAGTCTTGATCAAGAAGAAAACGGAACAGGCAGACAAGAAGGTGATGAAATATATTTCAAGAACGGTGTTGTGTATGAATGTCCGCTCGGTTTATTAACCAAAATACCTTTTTTAGCTAATTCGGGTCCGAGAATACCGATCCGTTTAAAGCTGTTAAATGATGTCACGGGTGAAATTAAGGTTGATTCGGCACCTTACGGAATTAATAATACCTTAGTAAAGGTTTATATAAAAATCAGTGTAAAAACGCAAATCATTACCATCCTCTCAACATCAGAAACAGAAACGAGCACTGAAATTCCTGTTGTTGTTCAAATTGTGAACGGTAAGGTACCTAATATCACTCCTTATGTATCATCTTCCGATCAAAAAACACCGCAGTGACAGACGTGACATGCAATATTTTGCCTGTGTGAAGGACTTTTTTTAAATTCTTACCTGTAACCTTTGAAATCTTGTGCGAAATGTTGTATTATAAATAGAGAATTTCAGATAGGAGTGAATTCAGAGATGAAAAAAATCATAGCGATAATTTTATGTATGAGCGTTTTAGCTGGATGTTTCCCATCTAAAAGCGGTGTCGTACATTCTTCTGCCGAAGATGCTATTTCAGCACTTGAAAGCAAAGATGATATTATTCTTGTAGTCGGAAAGAGTGACTGCAGTGCTTGTGAGGAATTCCAAGGGGTTATGGATGAAATCGTTAAGAACTATGATCTTCGTATTACCACGGTTATTATGGATGATGAAGAGCCTGTAGTTGATGAAAGCACAAATAAAAAGACTTATCCTGAATATGAAGAATTGGAACAGTATATCGGTGTAGTTGCCGGTACACCTACTGTTTACTTTATTAAAGATGGGGTAATCAAGGGAATGTTTACCGGTGCAGTTTCTTATGATACTTTTAAGGATAAAATTGAAAAGTACGGTTTCTTGCCGGAAGCAAAGCCAACCGAGGAATAATTATGATGACAATCGTAGGAAAAGCAGCGATTGTTTTTTTATTTAAAAGCTAAAATATATAATAAAAGTTCGTACTATAAAAAAGAGCCTGCTTTTTCACAGACTCTTTTTTTCATTTAGGGAATACCTAAAATGAGAAAAGGATAGAAAGTTTGAAACTTAGAGGGAGAAAGATAGGTAAGTTTTTTTCCTTACCTGTTTATAGTATAACCTTTACTTATGGAAAAAATTTCAATTTAATATGGATAATTATGTGATTGTGAATAATCGGTAAGTGATATTTTATGTAAGTGTGATATAATTATAACAGGAGTGATATTATGCAGATTAAAGCATTCAATGAGGAACTTGTTTTAAGAGCTGCTCAGAAGCAATTTCCTGATAAGGCAGTGCTGTTGGAGCCTTCGAATATTTATTTAAAAGGAAAGCAGACAGGTCGTTATACGGCATCTTGGTATGATCATGATATTTTTATCAGTACCGAGTTTGCGTATGAAGATCGTGTAATTAACGGGAATAAGACAAGATATAAAATTGAAGTTCCTTGTGTGTTAATAAAAAATCATCCTCATGATATTATTTATGATTCACGGGATATTTATTTTGCGGCATATTCAGAGAACGATGAAATTCATTTTATGAAATATGTGGAACTGATTGAAGAATTAGGAAAGCATATGGAGCTTCAGGAAGCGTTGACTCCGGTAAGTCAGTGCGGATTTTAGTTTAGATAAGTGCGGATTGATAATGCAAAAATCATAATTTTTTGGTTTTTGCCTTTTTATTAGTTTTCTATAAATGATACACTGATAGGAAGTGATTGAAAATATAGGATAAAAGGTCGTAAAAAATGAAGCAGGTACGAACAAATCCTAATCAAGTACACTCTATAATATGAGTTTTACGGTTTTGGATAAAAATAGCAGAAACATACATAAAAATATCATTATGTTTCTAAAAGCAGACAATTATAGACATACAATTCTGAGCTAGAAATGTATGTTTTTTTATTTATAAAGCATACGTTTTTGGCTCTTTTCCCGCTATTTCATAAAGTCTACCTTTGTAGATAGATATGAAGAAGGAAGGGAAATAGAACGATGTGGAAGAAATTAATATTAGCAGTTATAGTGTTATCAGGTATGTTTTCAATTTCTATTGTAGCAAATATTTATAATCAGAATATGAGAGCTGCTGCTTTTTTCCAGCTTCAAAAGGGGCAAAAGGTTATAATAGGAAATTATCAGGGTAATGATGTAGTATGGGATATTGGCAATGCTTCCGGAAATGATTATGTGCTAATGTCATCTAAACCTATTGTTGATCTACAACCTATTTATGACACTTCTATTAACTGTACCATATATCATGATAACGTAGGGACGAAATGGTATTCTCCTTCATGTGATGATACGTTGTTACAAAATGAAATTGACAATATATTATTTAATAACGTAGAAAATATGATATTGTCGAGACCTGCGTTTTTACCATCAATGAATGAAGTAAGAAACGGCGGTACATTGGGGTTAACAGCTGCTGATCGTGCATTTCAAACATCTTGTGGATATTGGTTAGCAGGAAAAATAAAGAATTCAGTTCATGTACCAAGTTATCCTCATGCAGTTTATAATACTATGCAATCCCCATTAGACGGTGTAGATATAAGCGGCGATATAGATATCAATACAAATACCGCAATATCACCAAATGAAAAAATACGGAGTATTATGGCGGTTATGTGGTCTGACAGAGCTTCACCAATTATGGCATTATCACTCCGTCCGTTTATGACCGTTAGTAAAGAGAAAATTAATTTTGCGGCAGATGCCACATATCAAGATGGCGGTTGGCATAATTATCAGATTGATACTTCTAATTTAAATAAGAATAACCAATTTAAACCGGTAAAATTAAGAATATCATCTTCCTTGACAGCGAATTTAGATGAAATCAGAAGAATTAGAATCGGCAAGCCTATTACGAAAGTAATGAAAGATAAATCTGTGGAATTAAAGGTTAAATCTAATTCAGGATCTGGAAATGTAATCTCAGCTCTTCTTTATGATAGCTCCGGATCAAGTATAAAATATTATCGTAAATTAAGTTCACCGAGTGATGGTTTTGTGACAATGGATCTGAAAGGTATACCAGTGGGTAATTATCAAGTTGCGATTATCAATGAGGAATATGACGGAACCAACCGTCCGGCTAATAGTTCGCCGATTTCAAATATGTTACCGTTAAGCATAGTTGAGAAGCACAAAATCACTTATAAAGCGACACCGCAAAGCGGTGCTACTTTAGGTGATTATGAATATAGTAAGAATGTAGATGCAGGAGAAATTGTAGGTAAGGTTACAGCGAATCCTTTAGGTGTTACTCCGTTAGTTTATAATTTAATCGGCGACGGCGATAATTCTTATCTGAATTTTGAAATTGATGGTTTAGACAGTAACAAAGCTTCCGGTAATACACCATTGGATGTGAAAATAAAAAACAATGCGCCTGATTTAAAGAATGGTGGATTGAAAGCAGGGACATACAAATTTTGTATTATAGCTAAAGACGATAATAATGATCCTGATCCAGTGGATAATGATACAAAAGTTTGTACTTCCTTTGAGGTGGTTAAGACAGAACCAACCATTACCTTTGATCAAGATGATAAAGGGACAA
>QZED01000061.1 GCA_009917405.1 bacterium c-19
AAGAAGCAATGCAGTGGTTTGATGCCGCAAAAGATATATTGCAAAAGCGCGATATATACCGTTCGGAAGTCTTAAAGGAACTGGAAGCATTAAAAGAAATAGGATATCAGATGCCGGAAAAGCCGCGAAGAAAAAGATAAACGGATGATTTAAAATACGAAAGCGATTAATAATGATTCATATTATTAATCGCTTTTTTAACCGCTAAACTTCAATTATAAGCAAATATATAAACGTAAGCTATTAAGATATTAATAATAAACTAACAAGCTTTGTATGTATATAAGGTCAAAAAGACCTTATTAAATTATATGATTTTATCAATGATTCCGAAAGATACGGCTTCTTCGGCATTCATATAATTGTCACGATCACATGCGTCGGCAATTTCCGCTACTGATTTTCCACAGTTTTCTGCCAAAATATGATTCAGGCGATCTTTCATTTTAATTATATGGTTCGCAGCAATTTCCATATCCTTTGCCTGTCCCTGCATGCCGCCCAGCGGCTGATGGATCATCACTTCGGCATTGGAAAGAGAACAGCGCTTTCCTTTCGCTCCTGCGCTTAATAGTACGGCTGCCATACTGGCACACATTCCCATACAAATTGTAGATACCTCACATTGTACATAATTCATAGTATCTAATATTGCTAAACCGGCACTGACACTGCCGCCGGGAGAATTGATATACATTAATATCGGTTCAGAGCTTGTAGATGCTAAGTATAACAGTTGGGCACAAATACTTGAAGACATCGTATCATCAATTTCTCCTGTTAAAATAATAATACGCTCTTTTAATAAGCAGGAATAAAGATCATAAACTCTTTCAACACTGGCATTACGTTCAATAATCGTTGGAACTATCACCATAAGTATCACTCCTTTTTCACAATATGATTATGCTCTGAATACCTGATTTCATAACCAATGTGCAGAATATGTGATAGGAAACCTTAAAACTTTATTTAATAAGCGAATCGTTCGTCATTTATCGCTGTTTTATGCAAAATAATCAGCCGTTAAGCAAGTGACATTAAAAAGAATTTTCAACTGTATCAATGAAGTTTTATCTTATTTTTTCATAGTAAGACTGCTTATGGAAAAAATATGCAAAGTGAATCTCTCATAATTGACTTTTTTATGGGAAAACTTTATAATATAAGATGAAAAAAGGAGGACTTTGAAGATGACAGTAAAAGTTGCGATTAATGGTTTTGGACGCATCGGACGTTTAGCGTTCAGACAGATGTTTGGTGCAGAGGGATATGAGGTTGTTGCGATCAATGACTTAACAAGTCCTAAAATGCTTGCACACTTATTAAAATACGATTCTTCTCAGGGAAGATACGAAAAAGCAGATTCAGTTGTAGCGGGTGAAAATTCAATTACGGTAGACGGTAAGGAAATTACTATCTACGCTGAAGCAGATGCTAAAAATCTTCCATGGGGAAAATTAGGCGTAGATGTTGTATTAGAATGTACAGGTTTCTATACATCTAAAGAGAAAGCTTCTGCACATATTGAAGCAGGTGCTCGTAAAGTTGTTATTTCTGCACCGGCAGGAAAAGATTTACCGACAGTTGTTTATAATGTAAACCATGAAACATTGAAACCGGAAGATACAGTGATTTCTGCGGCTTCTTGTACAACAAACTGCTTGGCTCCGATGGCTAAAGCATTAAATGATTTAGCACCGATCCAGAGCGGTATCATGACAACTGTTCATGCTTATACAGGTGATCAGATGACATTAGACGGACCTCAGCGTAAAGGCGACTTACGTCGTTCTCGTGCAGCTGCAGTAAACATCGTCCCTAACTCTACAGGTGCTGCCAAAGCAATCGGTTTGGTTATTCCTGAATTGAACGGGAAATTAATCGGTTCTGCACAGCGTGTACCTACTCCTACAGGATCAACTACAATTTTAGTAGCTGTAGTAAAGGGTAAAGTAAGCGTTGACGATGTAAACGCCGCTATGAAAGCAGCAGCTACCGAATCATTCGGTTACAACACTGATGAAATCGTATCAAGCGATATTATCGGTATGCGATACGGTTCTTTATTCGATGCGACTCAGACAATGGCAATCGAAATGGAAGACGGAAATACTCAGGTACAGGTTGTATCTTGGTATGATAACGAAAACTCTTATACAAGCCAGATGGTTCGTACAATCAAATACTTCTCTGAATTAGCATAAGATTTTCAATAACTTAACACTCTGTTGTCAAACATTGACTGACAGGGTGTTTTTTCTTTCTTTACAAGAGCAACGTATTTCATGGATTCATGGCTTCTGCCTTGTATTTTTACTGTATATGGCATATAATTAATGACGCAGAAAGGATGTGGCGAAATGCGTAAAAATGCATGGAATAGTTATGATGACGCAAAGAAAAAAGAAGTCTTTGCGCTGGCCGATGATTATAAGAAATATATTTCGGATTGTAAAACAGAAAGAGAGTGTGTGAGTGAAGCGATTCGCTTGGCAAAACAATGCGGATATGTTGATCTTGAGGATATTATCAAGGAAGGAAAACAGCTTCAAGCACATGATAAGGTTTTTGCGAATAATATGGGGAAAACACTGGCTTTGTTCCATATCGGTGAAGAACCGATTGAAAACGGTATGAATATTCTCGGAGCTCATGTGGATTCTCCGCGTTTGGATATCAAACAGGTACCTTTATATGAGGATAATGAAATTGCTTTATTAGATACCCATTATTACGGCGGAATTAAGAATTATCAATGGGTCACAATTCCGTTGGCAATCCACGGTGTTGTAGCGAAGAAAGACGGAAGTATAATCAATGTATGTATCGGAGAAGATGAAAATGATCCGGTTGTCGGAATCAGCGATCTATTGATCCATTTGGCAAAGGATCAAATGAGTAAAACCGCTGCACATGTAATCGAAGGTGAAGATCTTAATCTTACGGTAGGATCGATTCCGTTGGCTGATACTGAAAAAGATGCAGTAAAAGCAAATATTCTAAAGCTTTTAAAAGAGCGTTATGAGATGGAAGAAGATGACTTCTTATCGGCAGAGTTAGAGGTCGTACCGGCAGGAAAAGCAAGAGATTACGGATTGGATTCCAGTATGATTATGGGATACGGTCATGATGATCGTATTTGTGCTTATACCTCATTGCGTGCTATTTTAGAAGAAAATGATATAAGACGTACAGCGGTTTGCTTACTTGTGGATAAAGAGGAAGTCGGCAGTATCGGGGCAACCGGAATGCAGTCAAAATTCTTTGAGAATACCGTAGCGGAAATTATGGATCGTATCGGTGATTACAGTGAATTGAAAGTACGTCGTGCATTGAAAAACAGTAAAATGTTATCAAGTGATGTATCCGCTGCTTATGATCCTAATTATGCCGGTGTTATGGAAAAGAATAATTCAGCTTACTTCGGAAAAGGAATTGTCTTTAATAAATATACCGGATCACGCGGTAAAGCAGGATCCAATGATGCAAGTGCGGAATATGTGGGACAGCTGCGTGCGATTATGGAAAAAGAAAATGTACATTTCCAAACCGCAGAGCTTGGTAAGGTAGATCAAGGCGGCGGCAGTACAATCGCATATATTTTGGCGCAATACGATATGGATGTTATTGACAGCGGAATTGCGCTTCATAATATGCACGCTCCGTGGGAAATTGCCTCAAAGGCAGATATTTATGAAGCTACCAATGCATATAAAGCATTCTTAAAGCATGCACAATAATCAAGCTTAATTGAATGAATATTCATACACAAAAAATAAAAAAGGCGATGATTTGTTTTATATCATCGTCTTTTATGTGTTTCTTAACAACCTTTAACAACCTTTCTCTGTTAAAGCATTTTTAAGCAAAGATTGAATTGCTTAAGATTCATGAACAGCAGCTTCGAGTTTTTGAATACCGATGGAAATACGTCGCAATGCTTCATCTTTTCCCAAGATATGAGCGATTTCAATCGCACCGCCCGGTGTAAACTGTTTTCCGCTGAGTGCTGTGCGGACTGGCCATAATACTTGCCCGTTTTTCATTTCCAGCTGTACAGGCAGTGCTAACAGCACTTCATGTACGCTTTCTTCATTGCTCCAATCATTTAGATCAGCTAAAGCCTTTTCACTTGCCTGTAATGCCTTTAAGGCGATTTCATAAGTCGTCTTCATTTTTTTATGAATATACATCTCAATATCATATTCCGGCAGTGCATCAATGAAATCTATCATTTCAGGAATCTGCGTCAAAACCTCAACTCGCTGCTGCAGTATTTTAGAAACAGCCTTTAAATCAACATCGCTTCGAATGACTCCATCATAATAAGGCAGTGCCAACTGATGGAATTCATCTAAACTCATGGCACGCAAATACATGCCGTTCATCCATGTTAACTTATTGATGTCAAAGATTGCCGGGGACTTAGAAATTCGCTTAATGTCGAATATTTCAATCAGTTCCTGCAAGGTATAGATCTCCTGTTCGCTTTCTGGTGCCCATCCGAGCAGTGCAATGTAATTTAGGATTGCCTGCGGCAAATAACCTTTCTTGACTAAGTCTTGAAATGATGCATCTCCGTTTCGCTTGCTTAGCTTTTGATGCTCATCCTTCATCACCGGCGGAACATGAACATAAGTAGGAATATCCCAACCATATGCTTGATAAATTAAATTATATTTTGGAGTACTGCTTAAGTACTCGTTTCCTCTTACAACATGAGTAATACCCATTGTATGATCATCAATAATATTAGCGAAGTTATACGTCGGATACCCATCACTCTTTAACAGCACCGATTCGTCTAATATGTCATTGTCGACTTCAATTCTGCCGTAGACTTCATCATCAAAATACGTGGCACCGTCATGGTGAATTGTTTGCCTTACGACATAGGGTTCCCCGCTTTCAATGCGCTTTCTGGCTTCTTCTAAAGAAATGTGCTTACAAGGATCATCGTATTTGAATGCCTTATTGATAAGCTCGCATTCTTTACGCTGTTTTTCAACCGCTTCCTCTGAACAGAAACAATAATGAGCGCCACCTAATTCAACCAAACGATCGGCATATTCTTTATACATCGGTAAACGCTCTGATTGAACATACGGACCAAAGTCTCCGCCAATATCCGGTCCTTCATCATGATGAAGTCCAACTTCTCTCATTGTCTCATAAATAATATCTACTGCGCCCTCTACTTTTCTCTCTTGATCGGTATCCTCGATTCTTAATAAGAAATCACCGTTTTCATGCTTCGCAATCAAGTATTCAAATAGTGCGGTGCGAAGATTGCCGATATGCATATATCCTGTAGGACTCGGCGCAAATCTTGTTCTGATTTTTTTCATTTTTTCAATTCCTTTCCAATCACGAATTTATCTTTTTTTTCGTATGTATATCATACCTTAAAGCTAGGATAAGTTCAATGTTTCTTATCATTATTTTGAAAAATAACGCTGAGTTGAACGATTGAAATCATCATGAAATACCAAACTTTCACTTTTGATTACAAGATAATGAATTTCGGTGTGATTAAAACTGTATTGTAACAGTGATTTATCATCAAAAGACAGTAAACGCTGTCATTTTATAAAAAAATAAACAGATAAATTCATTATTCAATATACTTTAATGAGAATCTGTTATATAATAAAGGCAAGAGGAAAGATAAGAGGTAGAAAACGTGAATATTTTGTTGATATGCTCAGCGGGTATGTCTACGAGCATGATGATGAAACGGATGAAGGAAGCTGCTGCATCTAAGCATATAAATGCGACAATTTGGGCAGTTGGAGAAGGATTGGCTAAGGATCATATACCCAAGGCTGATATTATCCTGCTAGGACCGCAAGTGCGCTATCTGTTTCAGAAAATTGACGGAATGGCAGAAGGGAAGCCGGTTATGGTAATTGATTTAAATAGTTACGGTAATTTGGATGGGAAAAAAGTATTAGAAAATGTACTGATACGAATGCGAGGAAAATAACATGAAACATATTGAATTAATCAGCATGAGAATTATTTCATCAGTAGGAGCCGCTCGTTCTATGTATGTAGAAGCGATCCAATTAGCCTCAAAGGGCGAGTTTATTAAAGCAAATGAGTTTATCAAAAAGGGAGATGAAATATTCCAGCAGGGACAAGAATCTCATACCAAACTGCTTCAGGAAGAAGCATCGGGAATTGATATGCCGATGACATTGTTATTAGCGCATGCAGAAGATCAATTAATGAGTGCAGAGACCTTTAAAATCCTGTGTGAAGAGTTTATTACGCTACATCGAGCGATATTTCAATTAAAAATATAGTCCTTTTTCATAAAAGATTTTTTAATATTTTGTTTTTGTTATACTAAAAATAACTATATGATTAGATCAAGCGAATAAGAAATCATTAAAAAAAGCACGTAAGTGCTTTTTTATTTATGAAGATAAGTGAAGCGTGGAATTTCTTTTCCGTTAAAATGCACTGTTTCCATGAACATCGACAATGGTCGTACCCAAACCTCACTGTCTCCGTATAACTGGCGATAGACAACCATCGCTTCTGATGTTTCGCTGTTCTTTGCAATATATAATACTGCATATTCATTTCCTTTAAAATGACGATATACCCCCGGTTGTAATTGCTTTGAGATTTCTTTTGCGGTTTTGTTGACATCGGTAGGTTTCATGTCCTGTTTTTTATTTTTTGGATTTTGTACTTTGTTTTTGACAGAGAGTGTATCGGCTTTTTGATTAACCGCTTTTTTCTTTGTTGAGCTTTTAGCTGTTGGGTTATTCGCTCCTATATACAAGATTGTCGCCTCATGAGGATTCAATGTAATACTCAGTTCACCGTTCTCTGCATGCAGCATCTTATCAGCGAACAGATCATAAGCCTGTTCTCCTTTTGCGAACGGAAGCGTAATTACTTGATCTGCCACATTGAGCGCTATAAACAGTGTCTCTTCATTCAAAGTCCGCTTGAAGATAAATTGCTCATTACGTACTGTTACCTGTTCATAATTACCGTATTGCAGCGGTTTGTAAGCAGTGCGGATTTCACCGAGTTTGCAAAGATGGAGATACAGCGGATGATCCTTTGAAAATTGTGTAAGTGATACCTCCGGTCTTAGCATATCATCACTGCCGTTTTGTTTTTTACCCTCGATACCGAATTCACTGCCGTAGTAAATGCTGGCAACACCCGGCATCGTGTATAACAGAGTATAAACATTTTTAAGATCTGCGCTGTTTTGAAGTGTTGAGGCAAGACGATTTACATCGTGATTGTCCGCGAAATTATAGAGGTTCAAATCCTTATAAATGCCACCGTTACCGAATTGACGATTTAATGAATATGCAATCTCAAAATAATTTTTCGTATTATGCGCAGAATATAATCCTTTGTAGCATTCATAGTTTGTGACTGAATCTAACAACTCCGGATTAGCCCATAATGAATAGTCCCCGTGTATAATTTCTCCCATAAGCCAAAAATCAGCCTTGCGCTGTTTTGTATAAGCTTTTAAACGCTGAAAGAATTGTTTATCGATGCAGTCAGCCGCATCTAAGCGCAAACCATCGATATGAAAATTTTCCATCCACATACCCACGCTATCTAATAAATATTGAACGGTTGCTTCATTGCGGAGATTTAATTTCACTAAGTTGTAGTGTCCTTCCCATGCCTCATAGGAAAACGGATCATCATAAGGGGAGCGGCTATTAAAGTTTATGTTATGAAACCAGTCACGATATTGTGATCCTTCTCTTTTCTCCTGTACATCTTGGAATGCCCAAAAGGTTCTGCCGACATGGTTGAATACACCGTCTAAAATAATTTTGATACCTGCTTCATGAATTGCATCACATACAGCGATAAAGTCCTCATTACTGCCTAAACGTGGATCGATTAAGCGATAGTCACTTGTATCATATCCATGCTCGTAAGAGGCGAATATCGGTCCTAAATATAAGGCATTGATTTTCATTTCTTGCAGATGAGGGATCCAATCAATCAGTTTTTTGATACGATTTTGACATGTTGCTTGTTCATGCGCATATTTTGGAGCTCCGCAAAAACCCAGCGGATAAATATGATAAAATATTGCTTCATTAATCCAGTTTTTTTCCATATACATCTTCCTTTTCCTGTATGTTAGTATATCATGTTTTTAACAAAAACGATAGTCTGTGAATCGGACTGTTGTTATGTTTAATAAGTGTTTTTTTCTGTAATTAATTTTAATTTAATGAATCTTAGTAAAGTTTATATTGCAAAATTTTGTGTTATTTTGTCAATAAATAAGCGCACGTTTTCTATTCTTTATGTGTCTATTTCATGATCACTTTCTATTATTTTAATAAAATGCAAATTGAAAAAAATTATGATAATTTATTGATAAAAATATTTATTTATGTAATAATTTAATATATACGAAAGATTAAGCCGTCTGGTAATATGTCAAGAGAAAAAATGAAATAAAACAGACGGAAAGAGATAGGAAGTGATAAAGGAATGCGCACTTAAAAAGAACTCAAAGGAGAACGATTTTAAAAACTA
>QZED01000062.1 GCA_009917405.1 bacterium c-19
TACAGAGATAAGGTGAAGATACCGGAAGAGTTAAATAAGAAAAAATTATACTTTAGAAGAACAGCGAAGCGCTAAGCTTTGCTGTTTTACATTTTGTTTTGATAAAGTAATATATTCTTCTTAAAATAAAAAATAAGTCAATAATTCTCAAACAGCCGATAGGACCTGTTTACATTTTTCATTCACAAAATGCCTATTAAATACACAAAGCATAATCATCCGCTCGCCGTATGTCTTAGCTTACAATTCCATGCACCAACAAATCACCATAAACTTCTCATAGTTATTTCCCGTTTTACCTTTTCATTTCCCAGGAAATCAGTTATAATAATATACTGTACCGCATGTTAAGATTCATGATAAAAAACAAGCATTCAACGACAAGAAAACTATGGAAAAATAAGGAAACGGAGGCGCCGCATGACTGTTTTTCAGAAGCAAGATTTTGCGCTTTATCTACAAAAATACGGAATAAATTTAAACGACCGTCAACAAAAGCAATTTCAGCGATACGCCGATTTACTTGTTGAATGGAATCAAAAAATGAATCTTACAGCGATCACTGAAGAAAATGCAATCTATGAAAAGCATTTTTTAGATTCTATATTACCATTATCAGATATTTCCATTCAAGGAAAACTATGCGATGTAGGTGCGGGAGCAGGTTTTCCTTCATTGCCGATGAAAATCATTCAGCCGCAGCTACAGGTGACAATTATCGAGCCGTTAGGCAAACGCATTACCTTTTTAAATCATCTGTGCAAAGAATTACAGCTTGATGTAGAATTAATCAATGAGCGGGCAGAAATTTGGGCAAAAGAACAACGTGAAATATATGATGTAGTTACGGCAAGAGCGGTAGCCAATTTACCGATGTTAAGTGAGCTGTGCATACCTTTCGTCAAGAAAAAGGGATATTTCTTAGCGATGAAAGGCGCAGAAGGCTATCAGGAAAATGAAGCAGCTAAGCATGCCGTTGCGTGCTTAGGATGTGAATTTCAAGGCGGTTTTGAGCATGAACTGAGTGATGGCTCCAAGCGAATCAACCTTTTATACAAGAAGTGCAGCGAAACACCTAAGCGCTATCCCAGAGCCTTTGCCAAAATAAAAAAACAGCCATTATAGAGGAGGAAGTATATGCGGGAAAGTAAAATCGTTATGCTGGAGGAGATACAACCGAATCCATATCAGCCGCGTTTAGAATTCAACGACGAGGCGCTGATGGATTTAGCACAATCGATTCGTGAAAACGGTCTGATACAGCCGATTACAGTAAGAGAGTGTGAGAACGGCTATCAAATCGTAGCCGGTGAAAGAAGGTATCGAGCGATGAAGCTGAACGGTATGCTTGAGGTGCCGGTGTTAGTCATGGACGCTGATGAATTACAAATGGCAGAGATGGCATTGGTAGAAAATATTCAAAGAGAAAACTTAAGCGCGATTGAAGAAGCGAAATCGTATATTGATATTATGAAATATGCGAATTTAAATCAATCGCAGCTCGCGTTAAAAATCGGTAAGTCACAATCATCGATTGCGAATAAAATTCGCCTGTTAAACCTTGATGAAAATATTCAGAATGCGGTGAATGCGAAGTTGATATCAGAACGGCATGCACGAGCATTGTTAGGTGCGCAAGAGGATAAACAACAAGATTATTTAGACCGCATTTTGAAAAAAGGTCTTTCCGTATCACAAACAGAAAAGATGATCAAAGCCGATCAGGAAAAACAAGAACCGAAAAAGAAAACTTTGTTAAAAGGTATCACCCGTAATATGAAAATCGCATTGAATACGATACATCAGGCAGTAAAAATGGTGGAACACGCCGGTGTTGATTTGGAAATGAGAGAAGAAGAAAGTGAAGATCATGTGACTGTGATTATTCGCTTTCAGAAATAGGAGGGCAAGGATGTAGCATGGGAAAAATAATAGCGGTATCCAATCAAAAGGGCGGCGTAGGGAAAACGACAACGGCGATCAACCTTGCGGCTGGATTAGGATACCTCGGAAATAAAGTTTTAATTGTAGATTTTGACCCGCAGGGAAACGCTACCCAAGGCGTAGGAGCCGGTACGAATCAAAATCGATTGTCCGTATATAATCTATTAATGGAAAATTATCGAGTAGAAGATGTGCGCTTAAACCTAACCGCTCCGCCATTAGATATCGTTCCCTCAAGTATCAATTTAGCAGGTGCCGATTTGCAGATGGCGAAGTTTGAAGTAGGCAAAGAAGAATTATTAAAGGAAAAATTGGAGCCGATCAGAAATCAGTATGATTTTATTATTATTGACTGTCCGCCTTCCTTGGGATTATTAAATACCAATGCACTGACAGCAGCTGATTCGGTGATGATTCCCGTTCAGTGTGAATATTATGCACTTGAAGGTGTCACGCAGTTATTATTAACTATCCGCTTAGTTCAACAACTGTTTAATCCGCAGCTGGTTATTGAAGGTGTGGTATTAACGATGTTTGATGCTCGTACAAAATTGAGCGTTGAGGTGCAACAAGAAGTGCGAATGCATTTTAAAGATAAAGTTTATCGCAGTTACATACCTCGTAATATCAAGTTGAGTGAAGCGCCGTCCCGCGGCTTAAGCATCTTTGAATATGATGTTCGCTGTGAAGGGGCAAAGGCATATGCCGGACTTGCGAACGAGGTTGTAAAAAACAATCGCAGACGATAGGAGGGAAACAATGGCCAAAAAAGAAAATGCATTAGGAAAAGGCTTAAGTGCCATTTTCGGAGAAAGCATAGACGATGTATTAGAGGATATTCAACAAGGGGCGATCAGCGAATATAACAGTCAAAAAAGTGAAATTGCGGTCGCTGAGATTAAGGTAAATCCTTATCAGCCACGTAAGCATTTTGATGATGACAAGCTGCATGAATTAGCAGATTCCATTAAGCTGCACGGTGTTTTTACTCCGATTCTTGTAAAAAAAGCCGTTCAAGGCTATGAATTAATAACCGGTGAGCGTCGTTGGAGAGCCACGAAACTAGCCGGAAAAACAACGATACCGGCAATTGTTATGGATTTTAACGACCAACAAATGATGGAGATTGCGTTGCTGGAAAATATTCAGCGTGAGGATTTGAATGCAATTGAAGAAGCACTGGGATATGAAAAACTGATTAAGAAAATCGGTTATACGCAAGAAGAATTAGCGAAGCGTATCGGCAAGTCACGTGAACATGTGGCTAACTTGTTAAGATTGTTGAAATTACCGGAAAGTGTTCAAAATTATGTGGTGACCAAACAATTAAGTATGGGGCATGTCAGAGCGTTATTAGGGTTAAAAAATGAGGCGTTGATGGAAGAGGTTGCACAAAAGGCAATTCAGCTTCATTTGTCGGTTCGTGCTGTTGAAACAATGGTAAAGAATTTAAATGAACCGAAAGAAAAGGCTGAAACAAAACCGCGTGATATGCATTTAGATCCAATTGAGCATCGTTTACAGGCGAAATTACAAACAAAAGTCAAGGTAGATGATAAGCGTATATCAATTGCTTATAACGGCACCGATGATTTGAATCGGATCTTGGAAATACTGGATTGTTTAGAAGAAGAACTATAATGATTGATCATGCAGAAATACTTCTGCATGATTTTTTTTCTTTCAAGCACTGACATAAGTTGGCAATAATCTAAAAGAACTCAATTTATAATTTATGTTTATTTTATTTTTACAATCAGCTGTAAAACACATGAATCAATGATTATTTGCATTGATATAAACACCTTAATTTAGGTTTTGAATTATGTAGAAACACTATCCTCAGTTCACGCTTCACCCGCAGTATTTAACAACGATTTTTGTCTTAATTTTCCTTAAGAATTGCATTTACATCTTTTTTTTGTATACATATAATATATATCATGTAACTAAAAATACATAAAAGATAAACATAAAGAATATCCCTTGATTAAGCCTTTATTTGACTCTTTTAGCAATATTTGGAACCTTTTTAACTATTTACAAGAAAAAATAGTGATGATATAATCTAAAATAGGAAAGCAAAATTTTTCAGAAATGAGGTGTGAAGTGTATGGAACCACATGAAATTGAAGTTGTGAAAAGAGTACAGAGAAACGAAGAAGCAGCTTTTGATGAACTGTATCATTTATACTATTCACGTGCATTGTCGCTTGCATATCGATTTACCAAGGATACGGCTGATGCAGAAGATGTGGTGCAGGAAAGCTTTATCCAAGTGCATAAATCCATTCATACACTTCAAGAGCCTGCTTATTTTTACAGCTGGCTGAATCGCATCATTCACAATAAGTGTGTAAATATGTTTTATCGTAACCGTAATGAAAGTGCAGTCGATCCGGCTAAGATGGAAACAGTAAAGACATATGAGGAAAAACGTCGTTATATGCTGCCGCATCGTGAAAGCGACTACATGAGTGAACAGGAAGTGCTTCAAAGCATATTAGCGCAAATGGATGAAAAATACCGTGAAGTTGTCGAATTAGCTTACCTGCAACAAATGAAACTGGAAGAGATTGCGAAGTATTTAGATATGCCATTAGGTACCGTAAAAACACGCTGCCGCCGAGCCAAAACGGAATTGAAGCGGTTGGTTGCCGAGTTTGAACAGTCAGAAAACAGAAAGCTCAGCTTTGAGGCTGATGCTTTATTACCGTCTGCCGCTGTCTTCTCGTTAGCGAACTGTAAAGTATTTATGAAACAGCACATCTCTAATTTCTTTACCGGACCGGCAGTCAATGTCGCAGTCGCTGTGTCTGTCACAGCTTTAAGTGTTTCGGGAACGGTGATGGCTGTTCAGGATTATAACAGCGCAAAGGAAATAGCCGAACAAGAAGAAACAGCTTCCTCACCTTTGGATAAACAAAATACTTCGACTCCCGATAAGCTTGTTTCCAGATCTTTTGGCAATTATTCCTATGATGATATTGTGGTGACAAATTCCAGAGAGGCTTATTTTGTATTAATAAATTTTGCTTCTACAAAAGAAGAAATGTTAAATAAAGATAAAGATGAATTGAATAAAATAAAGACTATTTATGAGGCACTTAAAAAAGCTGATGATCAGTATTATCATATGTTAGTGGAAAGAGGCTGGAGCGATCTATTTCATTCTGTATCTGATTAAAGTATGAGACTTCATACTTTTTAATTGCCAATACGTTTTTATAAATTCACATATATTCATATTTAAGCTTATATTTATTAAGGTATTTACATTATTTGTAAATAATTTTCATATATAAAATTTAACTTTTTTTCTAAAGTTTGAAACCTTTTTAAGATATTATTTGTCACTAGTGTGCAATCTATTGACTGTACAGAAAGTTTACTGATTCTTTCTTATATAAAAATCAGAAAAAGGATGAATTTATATGAAGAAAATATGTAGTGTTTTTCTATGTTTATTTATAGGCTTTAGCAATGAGCTGAATAAATATCAAGAATTGCACTTGTCTGTTGCGTAATACGTGTTGTGATATACACTTTATGTATTGTAATAAGAGGAGAGTTTATAAAGAAAGGAGCGGGAATATGAAAAGAATAGGATTTATATGTTGTATTATTTTTGCTTTTATTATAGGCATACCCGTTATGAACGGTGCTTCTGATATAATGAGGGCGGCAGAATACACAGGGGAGAAAATTATTGATTTTGAATTTCCTCAAATTGGGGATATGACTGGTGGATCGCTTAAGGTACAAACTTTTGCGATTAGCGAAAGGGGTAATCTCTTTCGATTTGATAGTGCACCTGTTTTCTTACATGGTAGTGGCGAGTATTCTCTTTTAGAAAAATCTATGTTGCTATGTGTAGATGAAACCGGGAAACCGTTAGAGTTTGTTAAAAAAATATCAGGGATAAGTCTAAATTCAGTTGCTGAAACAGAGTATATTGCTTTAAGAGCTGATGGTAAACTTTATGTAAACGGATATAATGGTTATGGAAAATTTGGAAATGGTACCACTGACGTATCTTTTCAAGAGGAAGGAGTTATTGTTGAAACAGGAATTGATGATATAATTGATGTAGAAGCAGGAACGGAGACGAATTATATTTTAACTTCAAATGGCGATGTATATGCAAGCGGTAATAATGCAAGCGGACAGTTTGGCAATGGCACTACAGAATCGAGTACGACATTCACAAAGGCAAATATAAGTGATGTAAAAAAAATCTCGGTGGGGGGAGGAGATACTGTTTACGCTTTAAAAAATGATGGTACAGTATATGCTTGGGGGCGAAATGTTTATGACGGTAAAAACCAGTTATCAACTGTTACAACTCCTATCCCATTATACATGGAAAATAAAACTGATTTTTTTACTGATGTCATAGATATTGATTCGTTTCAATCGTATGGTGTTCCCGGTGTTGCGATTTTAACCCACGATGGAACAAGCGCCGATGTTTATTATGTAGGAAAACTAATGTATTCAACTGCGTATCCGCCGAATGTAACGCATTATACAATATCTCAAGCGATTTCTGATAAAGCAACATTATTTGTAGGAGGGAATAAGAGGGCGCAGCAGGATTATGCCTATAATATAGTTCTTTTTGATAATGGTTCAATTACCGATGTTCCTATTAAGGGTTCTCTCCAAAGCAAACTTCCTGCTGATTTAAACTTTAAAAAAGTTGACACTGAGAGTCGGAAAATAATTGGGGTAACAGATGATGGGGATCTATGGATAGATGACGTTAAAGTTTCCTTTAAATTACCGCTCGTAATGTCCGGAATTAAACAAAAGGATAATTCAGCTTATTTAAGTGAAGAAAAATATAATGATTCAATTCAATTAAATGTTTTATCTGATGTGTCTACTCCACCTACTTGTCAAGTGGAAAATCCATTAGGTGGCACTGCAGTCGCTTGCAGTGATTACTCGAATGATTCTATTATGCTTACTGCAAATAATCAGCGATTATATCGTAAATATATAATGACAAACGATATTATGAGTACAAGCTTTGTTGTTGACTTATATAAGAATGAACCGGTGTTAAAAAATTTATCTCCTACTGTTTTAAATAAACTTAAACTAAATGATAGAATTGATCTTAGTGTACCTACAGAGCAATCTTCTTGGAATGCTTACAGTGCAACTATTACAGATCAATCAGATAATACAACGGATTATGTCGGTGGTACTTTGGCTGTCGGAAAGTATAGATTAACTGTAACGGATTCTTACGGGAACACTCAAATTTATCAGCTTGAAGTATCTGATAAACCGACTCCGACGGCTGATTTTACGCCAAGTAGTACCACTCTTACTTATGGTGATAATCCTACTAAGGTTAGTCAAGCAATCGGTAAGTTCTCATTGAGTTATCCTGCGGGAGAACCTACTTCCACAATTAAAACAATTCAATTAGGTACTGCCGGTGATGAAGATCACTTCAGTATTGATACAAGCGGTAATCTTAAAGTAAAAGGCAATGATTTAGATGCAGGTACTTACAGTGTCACTGTTTCAGGTACTGACGGTAATGATATGGCTTTTACGAAAACAGTTTCAATTACTGTTGCGAAGAAAGATCAAAACAATTATCAAATTACAAACAGTGCGAATTATCCGCTACAAGTGAATCAAGAGATTGCGATCACTACTTCAGGCAATGAAAGCGGAGGTAGTGAAACTTATTCAATCACAAGCGGTAATACTTTTGCGCAGATTTCTAACGGCAATAAATTCAAAATATTAGACAGCGGTACCTTTACTTTAGAAGCTACTGTTGCCGGTAATACAAACTATAATAGTAAAACAGTTACGAAACAAATCACAATCTCTCAATTACCTACTCAGAATCCGCCTGTTTCCATTACAAGCAAAGATTCGATGATGTATGGTGATACTTATACTCCTTCCTACAGCGGCGGACAAGGAAGCGGGGCAATATCTTGGGCGATTGAAAGTGATAACGGTACTGGTGCAGTGTTGAATAATGGTTCAATTAAAGTAACAGGAATCGGATCATTCACCTTAAAGGTGACCAAAGCAGGCACAAGCAGTTATCAGGAATCTTCTGCGACTAAAGTAATTACGGTGAATAAACGTAAAACAACGGTAAAACCGAAAGATGTCACTAAGGTAGTAGGGGAAGCGTTTAAACCAAATGGCGCAGCCTACAATCCTCAACCAATAAGCGGTGATAATCTTGGAACACTCACAATCACAAGCAAGTATCCGGATAATCAAGTACCGGGAAGATATACAGACGGTATACAGGCAAGCGGCTTATC
>QZED01000063.1 GCA_009917405.1 bacterium c-19
AACTAGAATTTACTGAAAGACTGAATTCCATTTTTTACCCTTTGAAGTGGAATTTAACTTTTCACTTCAGGAAAAATTATAAATTGATGATAAGGATTGCCTTTTTCTCAGAACCTAAGTATAATGATAGAGCTAAGCAACGGAGGTTGAAAATGAATAAAGCGGATAAAATATTTATCGTTCTTGTGCTTTTATCAGCGTTGTTGATGTATGTCCCTTTATTTATTCAGGATCAACAGAACAAAGATAAACAAAAGGAAGTCGTTGTACATTATCAAAATGAAGAGATTCTTCGTGTGGATCTTTTACAGAATCATACCTATCAAGTTCAGGCTACATTAGGCGAGGTTCAAATAGAGGTAAAGGACGGCGCAGTTCGCGTAGAAAAGGAAACATCACCGTATCATTTGTGTTCCATACAAGGTTGGGTAAAGGATACCGGACGTCCGATTATCTGTTTGCCCAATGAATTAGTGGTGCAGATAGAAGCACAGGAACCAACCGATGACGGTGTTGACACGGTGATCCAATGATGAAGACAAAACGAATGATGTATATCACGATGCTGGTTGCGATCAGTATTCTGTTTCACTTAATTGAGTCCATGATTCCGCTTCCTTTGCCGATTCCCGGCTTTAAACTGGGAATCGCTAATATCGTCGGTCTTGTTGCTTTGTATATGTATGATGCTAAAATAATGTTTACGGTGAATTTCATGCGGGTTATCTTAGCCTCACTAATGCGCGGGATCTTGTTTGCACCGGGCTTTTGGCTTTCACTTTGTGGTGTGCTGTTGTCTAGCGGTGCGGCGATCATTGCCAAGCGTTATACTCCTATGACAATATTCGGCGTCAGCTGTGCTTCTGCCGCGTTTCATGTGATCGGTCAAATGATTGCCGTTACAATATTATATAGTCAGTTTTTAATGGGCGCATTGCTTCCGATTTTATTATTGTTAAGTATTCCGACAGGCTTGTTTACCGGTTTTATGGCAAAGCAAGTCTTAAATCGAATTCAGACAGAAAGGTAGGGATATGATGGAGATATTTGTATATCAGCCGAAAGGAACTTGTTCCACAAAAATGGAATTCGAATTAGAGGGGGACATTATTCGTTCTCTGAAAGTAACCGGCGGCTGCAGCGGGAATTTACAAGGGATCTGTAGTATTTTAAAAAATAAGCAGATCGACGAGGTATTAGATGCTTTCAGCGGTATACGCTGTGGGTTAAAGCCGACTTCTTGCCCCGATCAAATCGCTTGTGCGCTGAGAGAATATCAAAAAGCACATGTATAACGAGCTTGCTTGCATCACATACTTGTATTAGGTGATGATATGGAATATCCTAATCAACTGATTGCGGCAGTTCTAAAAGAATTGGGTATGGATGAAGAATTGATTTCCTATATGACACAAAGAGGTCCGAGGCGATAATCAAGCTTCTGAATCGGCAGGTGAACATCCTGCCTTTTTTATTTGCATGTACATTCTTGAATATTTTTCATTTATTGATGTTAAAGTTACATAAATTTTCATGAAAACACTTGACATTATAGAGGAAATGGTTTATTGTAATACCAACACTTAAGAGAAAGGATGTGGACTTCATGTACTACTATTTCAGCGTGATATTGTTAGTCGTGATTATTATTCTCAAACAGTCTGCGTTTCTTTCGGTTAAGTTTGTCAGATGATTTTGAGGTTGTCTGATTAAGAAAGAAGACGCAGCCGTAAAGTTGGCTGTTTTTATTTTAGGGCAGGAGGAAATGTATGGATTATAGAGAGGTAGAACAGGCGGCACATCGGTTAGCACCGGTAATCCATAATGTCAAAGTGACGAAGTCACAGACTTTTTCGGATATGAGCGGCTGTGAATTGTATCTGAAATGTGAAAATCGTCAGAAAACCGGTTCTTTCAAGGTGCGAGGGGCTTATAATAAACTAGCTAAATTGAAGGAAGAACAAGGTGTCAGTGAAGTAATTGCGTCAAGTGCCGGAAATCATGCACAAGGAGTGGCTTATGCCAGCAAATGCTTAGGGATTCATGCGACAATTGTTATGCCGAAGAGTACGCCGATTGCAAAAGTACAGGCAACAGCAGGTTATGGTGCCGAGGTTGTATTGGCAGGTGATTGTTATGATGAAGCATATGCAAAGGCGGTTTCCCTACAAAAGGAAAGCGGAGCGGTATTTATTCATCCTTTTGATGATGAGGATGTTATTGCCGGACAGGGAACGATTGCATATGAAATTCTGCATGATTTACCTAATGTCGATGTGATTGTAGTACCGGCAGGCGGCGGCGGTTTATTAAGCGGTATTGCGACTTATGTAAAGGAGATCAATCCACGTATTCAGGTTGTCGGAGTACAGGCTGAGGGAGCGAGTGCAATCGTCAATTCCTTTCAAAAGAAGAAGCATTGTACAACGAAAGCGGTCAATACGATCGCGGATGGAATTGCGGTTCAAAATCCGGGTAAAACCACGGTATCATTGATTAATCAATTTGTAGATGAAATGGTCAGTGTCAGCGATGATGAAATCGCATCGGCGATCCTGTTATTGCTGGAACGTGAAAAACAGGTAGTGGAACCGAGCGGTGCTGCACCTTTGGCAGCGTTGCTCAATCATAAGCTGGACTGCAAGGGAAAGCGTGTCGTATGTGTATTAAGCGGCGGGAATATCGACGTTTCCTTTATTCATAAAGTGGTTGAAAAAGGCTTATTGACACGCGGACGCAATATGAAATTCAAAACCTTGATGCAGGATGTTCCAGGCGCCCTGGAACAGTTCTGTACGGTCGTGCGCCAACAAAATGCGAATATTATTGAAGTGCAATATGATCGCTTTCAGGCGGATTTGGGTCTGCGTGAAACGATTATCCATATGGCTGTGGAAGTCAGCGGGCGAAATCACGGCGAGGCTTTGATTCAGGCGTTGAATGAAAAAGGTTATCACAGCGAAATAGAGTAGGAATGAGGTGTACATTATGATGTTAAACGGATCACAGATTTTGATACAGTCGTTGATTGATCAAGGTGTTGATACTATTTTCGGTTATCCCGGAGGTAGTGTCTTAAATATATATGATGCGTTGTATGATAAAAAAGATGAAATCAAACATGTGTTGACATCCCATGAACAAGGTGCGGCCCATGCGGCAGACGGTTACGCTCGTAGCACCGGAAAAACGGGCGTTTGTCTTGCAACGAGCGGACCGGGAGCGACCAATTTAGTAACCGGCATTGCGACGGCGTATATGGACAGTGTACCGTTAGTGGCAATTACAGGCAATGTAGCGAGCGATTTGATTGGACGCGATTCGTTTCAAGAGGTAGATATTGCTGGGATTACAATGCCGATCACCAAGCATAATTTTATCGTGCATGATGTAAAGGAATTGGCTTCTACCGTGCAGCTCGCATTTGAGATTGCTAATTCAAACCGTCCCGGACCGGTATTGATTGATATTCCGAAGGATATTACGGCGGCTGTTTGCGAATATGAAAAAATGCCTCGTTTTGAAAAACGCCCTGTTTCCGCACCGAGTCAGGAACAGCTTGATCAAGCGCTTGCGGCAATCAAACGAGCAAAACGTCCTTTGATTTATGCCGGTGGTGGTGTGATCTCCGCAAATGCATGTGAAGAATTACTGGTCTATTCTAAAAAGACCCAAACTCCGATCTGTTGCTCGGCAATGGGCTTGTCCTCAGTTCCTTACGATTATGAACTGTATCTGGGAATGATCGGAATGCACGGCACACCGGTTGCGAACTATGCGACATTAAATGCTGACCTGGTCATTGCGATCGGCGCTCGTTTTTCCGATCGTGTAGCAGGCAATCGTAAGAAATTCGCAAAGGATGCACAGATAATTCATATCGATATTGATGCTTCCGAGATTTCTAAAAACGTGTCATGTGATATGGCTTTGGTCGGAGATGCAAAACAAATTTTGGATTGTTTTAATAAAGCGTTGGATGATCAAAATCATGAGGAATGGTGCAAGACACTGATTGATTTCCGCACCAAAATCGGTTTGAAAAAGCCGTCGGAAGGCGATAAGGTAGATCCGCGTGATTTTATTTATACATTACATAAGCTGTTAGGTGATGATGCGATCATCGTTACCGATGTCGGACAACATCAGATGATTACAGCCCAATATTATCAATATTCCAAGCCGCGCAGTTTTATCAGTTCTTGCGGACTAGGAACGATGGGATACGGTATGGGTGCCGCAATCGGTGTCAAAACCGCGCATCCCGATCGTCCGGTTGTTTTAATTACCGGAGACGGTAGCTTCCATATGAATATGAATGAAATGGCTTGTGCCGTATCACAGAATTTACCGCTTGTGGTTCTAGTTTTCAACAATTCGGTATTAGGTATGGTTCGTCAATGGCAGACACTGTTTTATAAAAAACGCTATAGCGAAACCTCAATCAATCGTCAAACTGATTTCGTCAAGCTGGCTGAAGCATTCGGTGCCAAAGGGTATCGCATCGTTTTACGAAGTGAGATTGAACCAGTCATGAAAGAGGCGCTTGAGTGCGGCAAGCCATGTATTATCGATTGTATAATTGATCCTGATGACAGTGTATATCCAATCATTCCGCCGGGTAAGGGCGCGGATGACATCATCTACGGAAATTAGGAGGTGAAGCAGATGAATCAGAAAAAAGTTGTGTTGTCACTGCTTGTATCCAACCATTTTGGTGTTTTGACAAGGGTTACGAATTTGTTTTCTTCCCGTGGCTATAACATTATATCACTGTCGGTGGGAGAAACGGAAAATCCGAAATTTTCGCGAATTACTATCGTGACATCGGGTGATGAAGCAATTATTAATCAAATTAAGCTGCAATGTGCCAAGCTGGAAGATGTGAAGGCAATTCAGGAAGTGAAAGATTCTGAGCTGTATATGCGTGAGGTTGTACTTGTTAAGGTAAAAGTGAGCTATATGAGCGAAGATGAATTTATGCGTTTTGTAGAGGTGAATGAGGCAAATGCTTATCGCATTGCCCAACAGCTTTATATGGTAGAAATGTGTACCGGAACGCAGGCGATTGATGCGTTTATCGATAAATTGGAAATGTTTGAAATCGTAGAAATAGCGCGAACCGGTGGTTGTGCGCTTGCAATGAGTACAGCCACTGTTTACGATAAACAGTAATTACCAAGAGGAGGAAAAAGTTATGGTAAAAATGTATTATGATGCAGATTGTAATTTGGATGTTTTGAAAGGAAAAACCGTTGCGATTATCGGTTACGGCAGTCAGGGACATGCCCATGCACAGAATTTAAAGGACAGCGGTGTTAATGTTGTAGTCGGCTTGCGTCCGAATTCTGCAAGTGTAAAAAAAGCACAGGAAGCAGGTCTTGAGGTTTGTACTACTGCCGAAGCAGCGAAAAAAGGTGATTTGATCATGATTTTAACACCGGATCAAAATCAGCCGGATATTTATGAAAAGGATATTAAACCGAATTTGGAAGCAGGCAATGTGTTGATGTTTGCACACGGCTTTGCCATTCACTTCAATCAGATTGTGCCGCCGAAGGATGTTGATGTTATCATGGTTGCGCCGAAGGGTCCGGGACACACGGTTCGCTCTCAGTATTTAGAGGGCAGAGGCGTTCCGAGCTTAATTGCAGTACACCAGGACGCAGACGGTAAGGCAAAGGATTACGCATTGGCATATGCATGCGGAATTGGCGCAGGTCGTGCTGGTATTATTGAAACGACATTCCGTGCCGAAACTGAAACTGACTTATTCGGTGAGCAAGCTGTGCTTTGCGGCGGTGTTTGCGAATTAATGCAGGCAGGCTTCGATACTTTGGTGGAAGCCGGATATGAGCCGGAAATGGCATACTTTGAATGTATTCATGAAATGAAACTGATCGTTGACTTAATTAACAGCGGCGGCTTCGCAATGATGCGTTATTCAATTTCCGATACAGCAGAGTACGGTGATTATGTAACAGGTAAGCGTTTGATTACCGAGGAAACACGCAAAGAAATGAAAAAGGTCTTATCCGAAATTCAGGACGGTACATTTGCCGGTAACTGGATCAGTGAAAATAAATCCGCAGGTCGCGCTCACTTCTTAGCGATGCGTCGTGTTCATGCGGAACATCAAAGTGAAGAGGTCGGCAAAGAACTGCGTAAGATGATGAGCTGGCTGAAAAAATAAGGAGAAATTATGACAAGAGCGAGTGATAAGGTATTAAAAGGGGATCAGTGCGCCCCACAGCGTTCCTTGTTTTATGCGCTTGGCTTAACAAAGGAAGAACTGGAAAGACCGTTGATTGCGGTTGTCAGTGCGTATTCCGAAATTGTTCCCGGACACGCCCACTTAGATAAGATTACCGAAGCGGTCAAAGCAGGAATTCGACTTGCCGGTGGTACACCAATAACGGTACCGTCAATCGGGGTTTGCGATGGGATAGCGATGGGACATATCGGAATGAAATATTCTTTAGCTTCCCGAGAGCTAATCGCAGACAGTGTGGAGACAATGGTGATGGCGCATGCCTTCGATGGTATGGTGCTTGTACCGAACTGCGATAAAATCGTTCCGGGTATGTTCATGGGAGCTTTGCGGGTTAATTTACCGGCATTGATTATAAGCGGCGGTGCGATGCTTCCGGGAAATTATCACGGCAAGGCAATGAGTCTGTCTACGATGTTTGAGGCAGTCGGAGCGAAAAAAGCCGGTATGATTGACGAGGCGGAACTTACTTATATCGAACAGAATGCATGCCCGGGATGCGGAAGTTGTTCCGGTATGTTTACTGCGAACAGTATGAATTGTTTAAGTGAAGCAATCGGTATGGCACTGCCCGGAAACGGTACGATTCCTGCTGTATACAGTGAGCGTATTCAGCTGGCAAAGCATGCCGGTATGAAAATCATGGAACTGGTTGAAAAAGACATTAAGCCGCGTGATATTGTAAATGAAGCAGCGATTCATAATGCATTGGCATGTGATATGGCACTGGGATGCTCATCGAACTCTGTGCTTCATTTGTTAGCGATTGCTCATGAGGCAAAGGTTACATTAGATCTTCATAAAATTAATGAGATCAGCTCACGTACACCGAATCTTTGTAAATTAGCGCCTGCAGGATCCGATCATATCGTTGATCTGTATCGTGCCGGTGGGGTAGCTGCTGTATTAAAGGAATTAGCGAAAAAACAGCTCGTTGATACTTCAGTTATGACAGTCAGCGGCAAAACAATGGCTGAAAATATCAAAGATGCGGTCAATCTGAATCATGATATTATCAAAGATATTGAACAGCCTAATTCTCAAACTGGCGGTATAGCCGTATTATTCGGTAACTTAGCAACGGAAGGCTGTGTCGTGAAGCGATCTGCCGTCGCCGAAAAAATGCTCGAACATACCGGTACAGCACGTGTATTCAATAGCGAGGAAGAAGCGAATGAAGCAATTTACGGCGGAAAGATCAACAAAGGTGATGTTGTGGTCATTCGCTATGAAGGACCGAAAGGCGGTCCGGGTATGCGTGAAATGTTAAATCCGACTTCTGCACTTGCAGGAATGAAGCTAGATGAGGATGTTGCGTTAATTACTGACGGGCGTTTCTCAGGTGCCACTCGCGGTGCGGCAATTGGGCATGTATCACCTGAGGCTGCTTCCGGCGGTATGATCGGACTCGTCGAGGAAGGCGATCAGATTGCGATTGATATTCCTAACGGTACGATTCAGTTGCTTGTAGATGAAGAAACAATTCTTCAGCGCAAGAAAAATTGGATAAAACCGGAACCGAATGTCAAGGAAGGATGGCTGTATCGCTATCAGCGAATGGTTACTTCCGGCAGTAAGGGTGCAGTATTAGAATAAATATTTAACCGTAATGACATTGATCATTGCGGTTTTTTATACTTATACAAACCGTAAAACCGTGTTATTGTAATAAAACTTATCAAAGTATCCTGTATTGATTACAGGATGCTTTTATAGGCTTCAAACAAAACGGATAAACGCGATTTTATCAGTAGCGGATACAAATGGGGTATAATAAAAAAAGAGGCTGTACACCTCTTAAAACACCTGATAGACATGTTTTACTTATGCCATTGAAGCAGATTCTGCATTTGATGAGAATCAAGATTCTTTTGTTGCGAAATAATCTCAAAACCGTGCTTTTTAAAAACGAACCATTAAAGCAAAGCGTTGGTAAAGTAGAGTTATGAGAGAATATAGTATATAATTATATTGCCAAAC
>QZED01000064.1 GCA_009917405.1 bacterium c-19
GCTGTTGTCGAGGTGCTGTTTTCATAGAACTTCAAGTCCTCTGCCGCAGCTACTCCGACATTGATTGTCACTGGGATTTCTTTCGTACTCCAGTTATCCGATACTGTTACAGTAATATGATAACTGTTTACTCCTAAATTCGCTGTTGTTTTTATTATTCCTGTATTAGCATCTACACTGAAGAAGCTTGCATTTCCTACTCCCGGCTTTAAACCATAGTGATAAGTTGTGGTAGTACCACCGATTGTATCAGGTGTACCAAGTGTTCCGTGAATTGTACCGATAATTCCCCCTGTACTGATATTAGAATCAGAAGCAGTAAAGGTAGGAGTTGTAGTATCCGATGAATTAGAATGAGGTGTTACACTTCCGTCTACTTCTCGATAGATCACGATTTCCTTTTCTACAAAAGCAGAATTATAGTTATCATCCCCTGTACTCGGATCATCATCCACCGTTGCTTTAATCTTTACTTTACCGAATGCATTGCTTCCTGTATAAGTAATCGCTCCTGTATCAGGATCAATACTAATGAGAGACACATCTCCACCGCTCACACTATAGGTGATCTTTGTTCCGGTATTCGGATTCGCTGTCGCTGTTTCATTCCAAGAAGTAGCGGCATCACTGATTGATTTCTTTGTCTGCGATGGATCATTAAAAGCGATGGATAAATCTGTCTTTTCTACAGTGAAGGATGTACAAACTTTGGTATCAGATGTAGCTGTTGTAGGATCACCGTTCGCATCTTTCGCACTTATACAGAATTTATAAGTTCCTGCCTTTAATCCCCCGTTCACTAAATCAGGCGCACCACTTTTGATTTTTACATTCAATGAAGTACTGCTTGAAGCGCCGCTGCTGTTCAATCCATCTATTTCAAAGTTTTGATAAGTATTATCTCCGTTAGTTTCAAGTGTATAAGTTAATGGAGTTACACCTGTTGGATTCACAGTAACTTTACCTACTGCTTGACCTGCATTCACATTCTTACTGAATTCATAATCATTACCGGCACTCGCTCCACTCTGCGGTGTCTGTGTATAAGTGATTTTATGTGGTTCTACGATTTCCAGCGGTAATAAATCAGAAATCGGAGAGCTTTCCACCGCTAATTGTGAGGAAGCATCATATTCCTCATTAATAACAGCCACTTGATATTTACCTGTCGGTATTCCCGTTAAATCAATCGTGTAATCATTTGTACCGCTTTGCGTGTTACTTCCTAACTTATAATACTGAATCTGTGTCCCTGCATCATCATATAGAAGCACAGACATTTTTGTATTAGTACCGGTATTCGCATTTACCGATAAATCAACACTTCCATTTTCCATCACCTGACTTATACTTCTGTTGTTTCTTTTTATATCTAGTAAAGAAGCAGTTAGTGATGATTGGACTCTTAATTTATTTGGATTCAATTCATTGACTTCATTCCAGTTACTCGTATCTATCGCATAGCTATGCCAACTTCCGTCTGTATAAGAAGTGTTAGCTGCAAAATTTACTTTTGTTTTATCTAAAGTCGCAAAAGGACGAATATTAAAAATTGCTCCAGTATATACTTTAAGACCACTGTAATCCCACGCACTAGCACCCCAGTGAATAATTCTCTCATTATTATCAACTATCATACTCAAGTCAATCGATGTAATTACTAATGAACTTACAGAAGCATCTAAAGGATTTTGACATGAATTCCAATAATTATGACCATAAAGTCCCCCACTATACGTAGGTATCTTCATATAACCTTTTAAAAGATAATTACTGCTATGCCTGTAAGCTCGATCGTTTACGGACAAGCCAAGACTACCACCGGGGTATAACTCTGTCACTGATGGAAGAAAAGGAATTCTGGAAAGAACAGCTGTTTCTTGTGAATTTAGAGAAATAGTATTGATTTCATTCACTGCAGGTGCAATAGGACAATAAGTAAGCAGAGAGTCATTCATCGTGTCAATACGTCTGAGACAGTAGTTTTCTCTGTTTGTCCCGGTTTGTATAGTATCAGTAATTGGAATGCTTGAATCATACAACGATATAGACGTGATTGGCTTTGAACTCATCAAAACATAATCACTTGTATTATTCCCTATATCCCACACTATTTCTCTATTGTCATATTTACCTGTAATTACCTTTGATCCCTTTGGCAATTCAAAAACAGGCGGTGATTGAGCATTCAAGATGTTAAATAAATACTGATTTGTATGCATATAAGCGATGGTGAATATTCCTGACAGTGTAATCACTATTGTGATGATTTTCTTTAACATAATCATCTTTCCTTTCTTTATTGTCTACAAATGTAGACAATTCCAAACAGGTATTTTTTCATTAAAAATGCCTGTTTTTCTATTCAGAAACATATATTTCAACAATTTTTTCCTATCTCTATTTATGTCTAACCAAAATAGACCTTTATTTATTAAAATGTATTTTTCTGATAGCTGTAAATTGCATAGCTTATGAATCCTATGCTCAACATTGTTAAACTTAAATAAAGCATCAATTCTGTTTCATCACCTGTATTCGCTCCGCCCATACTTGTCTTCGGATTATAATATCCTTTCACCGATGTATTAGGTTTTTCATCAGGTTCTTTGGTTGGTGGTGTCGGATTATCCGGCTGTTCCGGTTCTTCTTGTGCATTGATATTCATCGTATCATAAGGGAAATCACCGTCAACAGTCTTTTCAGGCTTCCATTCCGTAATTTCTTGAATGTTTTCATCAGGCTTACCGTCGTTATCTGTATCAATATTAATATCCGGTTTACCATCACCCGTACTGTCAATGTTCAAGTCAGGAATACCGTCATAATCTCTGTTTCCGTTTATCACGATCCATTTGCTTTCATCATTTGGATCTTTTCATTTAATGTTCAGATCGGGACAACCGTCTTTATCAGGATCATTAAAGTCAGGTTTTGCCGCTGCACTTAAGGCATTATTTATAATCGGCACTAAGCTGACTGTAAATAACAGCACCAGTATGGATATACATGCTTTTCTTATCATACAGCCTCTCCTTTCCGAAATCATTTCATTAAAGCTTTTTGATAACATGAAAAAAGGAAGTCATACTTTACATATAAAATCCCTTAATCTTGTATAGATGATGATCCAAATCATAATTAGGTTCATTTTTTTTATAAATTATTCAAAATATTTTTCAATGCCCTTTGTTAAAAATAAATTCCAGTATACTCCCTGTTCCTTTTTTAAGATTTCATAATACTTTTGATATTCAGTAATATCCGTAGCTTTCTGTTCAATCAAAGCAGGAGTATTCGCCCACATTGCGATCTTATAATACGCTTCCTGAGCAGTGATATTATTATAATGATTCTCACTGATTCGATCTGCATTACGCTGAAACACATGTACTGCCACCGCTGAGCAGCATACAACAGCGATTGACAAACATCCGGCAACGATAGCCTTCGTATATATAAATTTCATATTTGTTTGCATGATGCCTTTCAGCTTTCCCGCAGATCTTATATTTGATGACTGTTGCAAAAGCGCCGCAGTGACAAGCGCCGGCATTGTAATTTCATTAAAGTCTAATTTCACATTTTCTTTTTTCTCATATAATTCTATTTTATGTCTTAAAGTATCTCGCGCAACCTTTAAGCGACTTTTTACCGTACCGCTCGGGATATTGCAGACCATCGCTATTTCATCCACACTGTATTGTTCAAAATACATGAGTATAATCATTAAACGCTGTGCCGGTGGAAGCTGATCGATAAAATAATTGATGACTTCTTTATCATTGTTAAACCGAAAATGCTCTCTCGGTAAAAAATCAACATCGGTTTCTACATATTGCATTAACGGATCTTTATCGTTTTCCTCAAATAAAAGTTCTTTACGCTTACGATACAGCATATTACACTTATTGACGGTAATACGATTGATCCATAGCTGTAAATACTGAGGATTATACACGGTATGAATAGAATTATGAATCTGTAAAAATACTTCCTGTACTACATCCTGTGCATCTGCTTCGTTATGCATTGTTTTATATGCGACAAAATACACCATACGATAGTATTTATCATACAGCAGATTAAAGGCTGTCTCATCGCCGTTCGCTATTTTTCTAATCAATTCTTCATTCGAATATTCCATAGTTTCTACCTCTATAAATTCAAAATATCATATAATTCTTACATTGTCAATCAAAAATATGCTGTTTTTAACTGGAAATTTATGTCTATGCATAGATATGCGTCTTATCTGTTTTTTTATTAATGCAGAAATAAAAAACAGAGGAAGCAATCTTCCTCTGGTAACCGTAAACTTACAATCAGTAATTTAACGCATACAGCTATTAAGCCAAGCACGTCCTTGTGCATTCGCAAAGGCTTTCGCATCAACCTTACTCTTTCCCTCAACCTGCAGTTCATCTAAAAGAATAAATCCGCCGTTTACTGCAATCGCATAACCATTATCTATTATACCACAACACTCTCCGATTTGATGATGATGCGCGCATTCTTTTTTTCTAACCTTATGAAGTTTAATTTTCTTATCGTCATGGTAAAAATAACCGACAGGAAAAGGAATTAAGCCTCTGATATGATTATAAATAGCATGAATATCTAGATCTAAATTGATTTTTTCATCTTCTTTTGATATGTTATACGCAAAAGTAGCGGCATTTTCATCTTGTTCAATAAAAGAAGCAGTCTCATCAATCAGCTTCGGAATACTCTCATGTAATAATTCCGCACCGCATGTTTTTAACTTTTCATAGACATCTCCGGTTGTATCATCCGCAAGAATAGATACCTTTTTTTGTGCCATTACGGCACCGGCATCCATTTTTTGAATCATGCGCATAATTGAGATTCCGGTTTCTTGATGCCCGTGAATAATTGCCCAATGAATCGGTGCGCCGCCTCTTAATTTCGGCAATAACGAGGCATGCACATTTATACTGCCAAGCGGCGGATATTCCAAAACTTCCTGCGGAATAAATTGACCGTAGGCACATGTAACGATCAAATCCGGTTTCCATTCCATAATCTTTTGATAGTCATCTTTTATGGAAAGCGGCTGAAATACGTCAAGCTGATGCTTTAGGGCAAGCTGCTTTACTTCACTCATTTTTATTTCCTGCTTTCTCCCTACCTTTTTATCAGGCTGAGAAACCACACCTACGATCTCATAATCATCATCGATCAACTGTTGGAGCATACCGCAGGCTATATCAGGTGTTCCCATAAAAACAATTTTGGTTTTCACTGTATCACTTCCTTAATTATTATGCTTATTATAGCGTATCATTATCAATTCTACAATGAAAAAAACTATTCGGATTCAATTTAATCAAGGGTACAGAAAGATGACCTATAAATTTACTGGTTATGACTCAAGGTGATACTTTGCAGGAAGCTTATGAAATGGCGGTTGATTGTCTCGGACTTGCGCTTTCAATCAAAGAAGATGAAAAACAACCTTTTCCTGCCACATCATATCTGGAAAATATCAGTTTAAAAAACAATGAATATCTTGTGATTATCGAGTTTAATCTATTGGAATATACAAAGCGAACAAATTCTAAAGCAGTGAAGAAAACACTGAGTATTCCTGAATGGATGAATACAGCAGCCTTAAAACAGGGAATTAATTTTTCTCAAGTACTACAGGAAGCCTTATTAGCAAGGCTTGAATCTAACTGATTTACATTTTCTCAGGAACTGAATAAGTGTCTTTTTTTGTTATTTTAATGTCATCATTATTTATGAAGATACGATGAAAAAGCGGAATATCACATTCTTTTACAATCCGCTTTTTCTGTAGTTTATATTAAAGTGTATTTTTTACATAGAACTTTTTATAAAGCAAATAGCTGATAATTCCTAATGATAGATTAACGATCGTAATATAAAGCAGAATATCGGTAGAATCCCCCGTATTCGCACCGCCCATGCTTGTGACCGGATTATACATTCCCTTTACTGATGGGTCTGATTGATCTGTAGGATCGTTGGAATCAGGCTGTTTTCCATCATTGTCAGGCTCTTCATTAAATTCAATTTCCATCGTATCATAAATGATTTTGCCGTCCTTTGATACATTGTGATTAGGCTTCCATTCCGTGATTTCTACGATGTTTTTATCTGGGATTCCGTCTTTATCTTCATCGATATTAATATCAGGCTTGCCATCTCCATCACTGTCAATATTCGTTTGCGGTTTATCTAATTTTCCGTCTGTATTGATATTCAATTCAGGTAAACCATCTAAATCAAGATCTAAGTTTAAATCAGGGTATCCGTCCTTATCTGTATCAATATTATTGATTCCTTTTAAGGTAGAATCTGTTTTATAATCAGGCTTACCGTCACCATCAAGATCTACTAATTGATCAGGATGCCATTCTTTAATGATTCCGGTATTTAATTCTGGTATACCGTCATTATCTGTATCTATATTCATATCAGGTTTCCCGTCTCCGTCGGAATCAATGTTTACAGAAGCCTTTACATCAGTTCCTGTGCAATATTCTTCTAATACATTGTTATCAGGATCTGCCTTCACACATTTAGATGGCTTCCAGTCGCTTTTCTTTAGAATCACTAAGTTAAGATCAGGCTTTCCGTCATTGTCTGTATCGATATTCAAATCAGGTATGCCATCTCCATCACCATCAATATTAATATCAGGTATGCCATCGCCATTTAAATCACCATTGATCACAATCCACTTACTTTCATCATTTGGATCTTTCCACTTGATATTTAGATCAGGACATCCATCTCCATCAGGATCGTTGAAATCAGGTTTACCGTCACCATCCACATCGACATCGATTTTCTTCAGTTCTACTTCATGACAGCTTTCAGTATTTGTATTACCGGCATTGTCTGTAGGTATCACACATACTTTATATTTGCCTGTAGTTTCACTGATGGTAATACTTGCCTTTTCTTTAGTAACGCTTAGCTTGCCTTCCTTCATCAGTTCTTCACTCGCTCGGGCAACTGTATCTAACTTATAAACTTTGTAACTGATTTCCTTGGTTCCGCTAACCTTTAAGTCATCTTTCGCATCACTCGTCGTAATCTCAAATGCAGTTCCCGGTTTGAAGAAGATTCCACCGCTGAGCTTATTAATAATATCTTGTAGCTTATTGTTTGTATCCTTTGCCTTGATTCCTTTTACCTTCGGTGCTGTCTTATCTATCTTAATAATCTCTTTCTTTTCCTTTGTGATTGCACCACTGTCTTTCTTCATCCAGAAGCTTTGATTTGTTTCCCCTTCTTTTGTGACGGTCACTTGATTTGGTTTCCATGTGCTTTGATCTAATGACATGTTCTTATATTCATTATGATCACTGATGATATTTACATCTTGATTCGTCCACTTACCTGTGTAAGCAGTGTTATTCCCATCATTGATTTCTAAATGATACCAATCATCTTCGATATTATCTTCCTTGATAGTCAGTGTTCCCTCTTTAAATGTAAAACTGTAGTTTGGATAAGTTTTGTTTAAGATGTTTGCATCTCCCTTGATCGGATAATCACCTGCATTACTGTTGGTCTTCGCCGTTGTGCTTAACTTGATGTCATTCTCTTGTATGACATCTTGTACACCATTCCATGTGACTAATTGACTTCTGAAATCTTGATAAGTTAAGGCTGGATTTTGTTCTCCCTTGTATTTCTCTTGATCATCGATTACAATTTCAATCTCTTTCGGCAATACTTGTACATTGATGTTCTTACTTAACGG
>QZED01000065.1 GCA_009917405.1 bacterium c-19
GTTCCTTGTACTGTTCCGATCACTCCGTTTCCCTTTACATTTGCTTGACTTGCCGTAAAGGTTGGTGTTGTTATATCACTTGAATTAGTATCAGGGGTCAACGTACCATTTACACCTCGATAGATCACAATTTCTTTTTCTGCATACACAGGATCATAATTATCATTGCCTGTTGCCGGATCATCATCAGCCGTTGCCCGTATCGTCACCTTATTAAATGCATTATTACCGTTATAAGTAACTTGTCCAGTTTCCGAATCTATTTCAATTAAACTTGAAAATCCGCCTGTTTTAGAATAAGTAATTTTCACTCCGGTATTTGGAGTCGCTGTCGCTGTTTCACTCCAAGCTGTTACCGCATCTGTCATTGACTTCTTGGTCGTATTCGGATCATCAAACGTTACTGCCAGCTTTGTTTTGGCTACTACAATATGAACGGTATCTGAATTCACACCATCTGTTGGATCTCCGTTACTGTCCTTCGCATTAATTTTAAAATAATAATCTCCGGCATTTAATCCATTCGGTCCCTTCACTATCACATTTCCGTTAGAGATTGAAAATAACTGATAATCATTTTCATGCCCGCTAACACTTATATCACTGACTAATGTTGTCGTAATCGGTGCTACACCGTTGCTTGTCGTATAGGTTGCCACTATATCATTTTGATTCACGTTTTTATTAAACTCTAATCCTGCTTTCGATGTCGCACTGATACTCAACGGATTCACAATCTGTAAGGGTAAAGAATTAGAAATTGCTGAGGAAGCTACCGGATCGGTAGAACCTTCATTATAAGCTTCGTTCACAATCGCAATCTTGTAGCTTCCGACCGGTAACCCTGTTGTATCAAACTCATATATCCCATTGCCTTTTGCGTTTTCTAACGGTTTATAATAAATAAAATTACCGTTTGAATCCTTTACAATTACAGATAATGTATTAGGATTTCCTTCACTGTCACTTCCTGCATTTGCATTCGCCGCTAAATACACTGTTGTATCCTTCGTTGCTTTAGATATACTATCGCTTTTGGCATTTTGGATAGCGGCAAAAGAAGCACTCCTTGTCGTATCCAAATACCTCAGTTTCATACGTGCTCTGTTATTACCGGTGTTATCAATTTTCGAAATATTACCACCGCCCGATGAAGCAGATACTGCGAATACAATTTGATTTGGATTCAATAATACTGCAGGTTGAATCGGTCTTGTATTATTATAAGTCGCGGTTGATTCCCACATCACTGTCCCACCTGAAAGATATTCAGGAGAATATTCTTGAACAAACATAGAATGTCCAACCCAAACATCATTAAGAAAAAAATCGGTATCAGCCATAAAAACTCCATTTTTATATGAAATTAAATTCTGTATATCACTACCAAATGCACCATACGATATTTGTAAAAATGGATTACCAATGAAGTATGGCATAGCATCAGAAGGAATATTGTTAAAATCTTTGGCTGTATCATCTGTTCCTTGAAGCTGAGGCTTTACATATTCACTTAATATTCTTTTATCTCTATTATCTATTGATTGATTCATACTTTGTATCATTTTATAATAATTAGATTTAGAATAACGATAGGAATTCATTAAGTCTGATGCAGATTCATCTGTCCAAGTAATATTGCCTATGGGAATATCTGATAAAGCCAGGGTTCCACGCGTATTATTGTTTACAACCTTAAAAGAGTATTGATTCGTATATATATAAAATTTATCATACTTTTGTAGAGGCCCTACTCTTCCGTTAATATTTCCTCCAACCAAATAACCGGATGCAGCATTCAAACTATGATTATAAAAAATAAAAGTGATAGATAACGATGCAACCATGAATATTAAGCCAATAAACACCTTTTTCCACATACTTTTACTCTCCTTTCTCTAACTCCATATAAACAAGCATCAAAAAACATATACCCCAATATAGCTATAACCGTTGTAACTCTGACACAGCCATAGTTTTAAAAGTTCATATAAAATTTAAAAATTATTATTAAACTTTATTGAAATATGATTTTCTGCTATCCGTAATGTTTTTTTCCGTATCCCGAAATCTCATTCCTATTGTTTTTTGCTTATTTTTTAATATTTCTTCGCTTTTTACGAAACTTTCATTTCCGAAACTTGTCAATAAACATACGATTTCTATAAAATAAGCATTATAAAAACAACATCACTGTCTGAACAACACGATATAATACCGCTAAACTAAAAGCCGTTATAAATCAACTCAAAATCATGAAACCATTGATTATCTGCAAGTCTTTCGGCATACGCAGAATCAGAACTCTTCAATTCCTTATAAATCGTCATGATTTCATCAAAATCTTTTTTACTTTTCACTAACATATCATCTTTACAGCACGCCCAATCCATCAATGTAAAATAATATTGCTTATACAGATTATGATCTTGTGGCTGAATTGTTTGATCCCTATGATTTGACGGTTCTTTAAAAGCTTGAAAAGCTAATACACTGCTGCATACACAAACTATTGCAAGTGATGCTGTAATCCCGTTTAATACATGATCGTTAAAACGACGTTTCTTTTTTACTTTCACCCTTGCAACCGGTAAGGGAAAAGCCGTATGCTGATACAAATAAACAAATAAAGCGACTAATCCAAAAGAATCCACCTTGAAATTAATCTTCGTATCATTTTCTTTTTCATAAGCCAAAATCAATTCTTTTAAACGATTCTTTCCGTATAATAAACGAGTTTTTACAGTACCGACCGGTACCGCTAAAGCCTCTGCCATTTCCTGCATTGTCATATGCTCAAAATAACGCATAAGCAGCACTTCTCTTTGAACATCGCTTAATTGCTTCATCAATTCATGAACCAATTTCTGATCGTTTTCCATATGCATTTTATATTCCGGAAGCATATAAAAACGATCTTCAATCACATGGTGTCGATACCAGTTATCTTCTTGATCCATTTCTACATTACGCTTTGAGCGAAATAAATTTTTGCATTTATTTACAACAATACGATTCATCCATGCTTTAAAATTATGTGGATCCTGTAAAGATGAAATTGATTGCTTTATTTGAATAAAGGTTTCTTGGAGGATATCTTTAGCATCAGCATCATTATGACACAATTCATACGCAATAAAATATACAAGGCGATAGTATTGATCATACAACTGATTAAACGCTTCTTCATCTCCGTTGATTACCGCTTGTATTAAAGCAGTACTTACTTCATTGGCACTCATAAAGAACCCTCCTTTATTTTTTTATCTTATGCGAATTTGTTACATATGTCAATAAGTTTGTTACATTTTACAATTTTTTCATCTTTATTGCTTGAATAAATTTATAATATCGTGAAACATTCTGTAACAATTAATCACTTGAAACCTTGATGAATTATAGTATAATAACACTGTGAACCAAGCTTCTAAAAAATATATTTAAACTATTAAAAACATTGTATATTTTATTACCATTTATGTACATACTTCCATGATATTGAATGATTTTGGTTCCGGCTTTTATTTCTAGTTGTATATAAAAAATTGAAATGAGGTAAAGCTTTATGTACGAAGCGAAACAAATTCCCTATATGTTAGATGCTAATTTCACTGATGCAATTATTTATCAAGAGACGAAGCTCAAGGAGTTATCTTCTGTTTGTATGTGTATATGGGAAATGAAGTCTAAGCATCAAATCGACAGAGTCATTACCAATCAGATTCTTCCCGATGCCTGTATTGACATCATTTTTGATTTTGTGAATCGGCAGATCTGTTTTGCAGGTTACAGCAAGCAAACAGAGTCTTTTCCTTTATATCAAGAGATTGATTATATGGGAGTACGATTAAAACCGGGGGCGTTCTATGCACTTTATCATATCGATGCGGATCAGATGATGGATCAAATCATTCCTTTTTCTAAGATTGATACTAGCTTTTGTTTGGACGCTGTTTTTTCTTGTAAGGATTCGCAAATGCGTATTGATCAAATACAAGCTTATCTGATGCAAAAAATGACTGCAATGCCTGAGCTTAAGCTTGATTTTATTCATCTTGTCGATGAGCTATACCAAAGTCCCAAGGATCAAAATGTAATAATAATGGCAGAAAAACTCGGATATACTAAGCGACAGCTTCTGCGAATTTTTCATAAGCATTATGGAATCTCTCCTAAGGTTCTGTTAAATATTTTAAGATTACATTTATGCCTGTCAATATTGCAGCGCAAAACGATGAATTTAGCTGAGATCGCAGCTCAATGCGGCTTCTATGATCAATCCCACTTTATTAAAGAAATCAAGCGATATACAGGTTTTTCACCGTTAAAGCTGATGGAATATGATTAAGTTTATCTTGTCCTTTTTTTACAATACAAAGTAATTTAATATACTTATAATATATAGTATATTTAGGAGGAAATTATTATGTATGAAACTGTTACCACAAATATTATGGTGAGAAATGTAAAAGAAACGATCGCTTTTTATGAAAATGTATTGGGATTCCAAAAAGTATTGAGTGTACCTGATGACGGTGAAGTTTTAAACTTCGCAATTCTTGCCAAAGATAAGATCTCAATAATGCTTCAAGAACAACAGAATTTAATCGAAGAATATCCGACATTATCAACCGATGAGATTAAGCCGACCTTTACCCTGTTTATTACCGTTTCGGATATCTCAGCGCTGTATAATGAATTAAAGGATAAGGCACAAATGGCAAAAGATCTTCATAAAACCTTTTACGGTAAAGATGAATTCGCTGTGTTTGACAACAATGGTAATATTTTAACAATTTCTTGTTAAAATAGGGTGACTTCTATCACTGTGATTATCTGAAAAGCTTAAAAAAAACCGATTGCTTTTGAACGAAAAGTATTCGGTTTTTTTGTGAAAACAACCTAAAGTTTCGATATTTTCCATTATCATCTGTTTTGTTCAAAACAGTAAAATACGCTACCATATCCGGTATAGATCACCTATGGATGATAAGCAAAAAGATAAACAGTTTAAAAGGTATCCGTATAAAGAAAAAGCATATTCAATAAACATGCTTTTCAAAATACATCATACTAATTCTTTTCGATCATAGTTTATAATTGCTGCTGTTAAAAACAGCAATGTAATAACAATTGTAATCAGGATAAGTATCGGATTAATCGCTTCGTTTATAATCACGTTACGAATATCTGCAAGGGTAAATACCGATAGATATTTAAGAAAGGCTACACTTGATCCCATTTCCGATACGATATTCAGAAAGTAGCCGGAGAAGACGATTCCTAAGCTTACTGAAATGGTTTTCTTCGTTTTATGGGTAAAAGTTGACAATAATAAGCAAAGAGAGAATATGACTATTGATGAAAATATCGGTGTAATACTTAAAAGAATATATGCTTTTCTGTCAAAATCACCGCTTAAACTTAAACCTATAAAGTTAAATACACCGACACACAGTATCATAAAGACTATATATAATATTCCGCAATGAATTTTATTCAAAATAATGTCTTTGCGTGTGATAGGTAAACTGTTTAAGTATTCTATTGTTTTATCATTTTCTTCTTTCGTTAAAATCTGTGATCCCAAGATTCCGCTGTATATTCCGCTGATCAGCAACACAAAGACAAAGCCTTCGGTTTTTAACCATCCGTATGCAGTTTCAATACTCGCAATATCCATATTAAATGCTTTCAGCACTTCTTCGGGAAACATTTCCATCATATCATCAATCATTTTTTTATTTGTACTGTTGAATATAGACGGATATACCAAATAAACAATGGTAAATAAACCGATTAATATTAAAGTCCATATAATAAAACTTTTTCGATTGATTTTCATCTCACGCCTTAACATGTTCATTCTCCTGTTCATAATAACGGAAAAACATATCTTCAGGATTTGCTTCTTCGATCAAAAGCCGTTCAATCTGATATTGAGAAAGCTTTTTTATGAGTTTATCATGAGACATCTCATTCTTAAATCGCACCGTTTGATTGCTTTTCGTAAAGTCGATGAGCTGTAATTCGATAATAATTTCATCGATTTGCGGAGAGCTGACAGTAACATAGGTAAGATTATGATTAAGTAAATCCGTAACTGTTTCCGTTTTAATAAGATTTCCGTCCTTGATGATTCCGATTCGATCACATATTTTTGATACTTCGCTTAATATATGTGTAGAATACAGTATTGTATTTCCTCTTGCTTTTTCTTCGGCTAATAGCTCATAAAATACATTCTGCATAATCGGATCCAAACCGCTTGTCGGTTCATCTAAAATCAATAACTTTGGTTGGTGCATAAAGGCTAATATAATTCCAAGCTTTTTCAAATTTCCTAACGACAAATCCTCTATTTGTTTCGCTTCATCTAATTGAAATCGTTTTACTAATTCACTTCTTCGTTGTTTCAAATCATGCGAATAAAAGCTTTCATGATAATCCAGCATTTCCTTTACCGATAAGTCATCATACAAATGTATTTCACTCGGTAAATAACCGATAGATGATTTTATAACGGTATCATTTTTATGGAGCGGTTTATGATTGTATAGGATTGTACCGCTTGTTTTATTGATGAGATTCATGATACAGCGGATCGTTGTTGATTTACCGGCTCCGTTGGGACCGATAAAGCCGAATACTTCACCGGGATATAGCTGTAAAGAAAGATTTTCTACACCTTTGTGTTTACCGTAATATTTAGTTAGTCCTTGAATTTCCAGTATAGGATGATCCATAGTTACTCTCCGATCTTTCATATTTTAATCCATTATCATTATACACTTTATATGAAGAAAATACTATATTTTGATGGAATTTATGATGTGTATTTGTTAATACAGTTATTTTATTCGTGAAGTGCAAAAGTAACTTCCACTTCTAAAGGTCGAAAAATATATAGTGGAAATAAGTGATACAAAAGCGATAAACAAAGAAAATATGAGAAGTTTTTAA
>QZED01000066.1 GCA_009917405.1 bacterium c-19
GTCGGACAAACCTCACCTTTCGTATTGATCGTGAATGGCGCATTACTGTTCGTATTGCTTGATGTATACTGGATAACTTCATCTTTTTTATGATAATCTGATGTAACTTCTGCCGGTACTGCGGTACAAGCACCGCCAACAGGAAGCTTTAACAGTTTCGTATCAGGAAATGCGATTGTCTGCGGATATTTTTTCACATTCACAATCAGCTCTGTATCTACACCTGTGGTGCCATAGATACCGCCGGTAATATGTGCTTTGATCTTCACATTGTTTTTCGTTGTATCATCGCTTGCCCTTTTCACTGTAGCTTGTACTGTACTTGAGCCTGAGATACTTAATACATCATTGGGATTTGGTTCTAATGTATAGGTGATTACCGTATTTTTCAAAGTATCTGTTTTTGTTTCTATCAGCTTTGTATTAAACACACCGCCATTACTTGGTTCACCGCTTGGATCATAGGTGATCTCATAGACATTGGAAGTCAATGCCTTGCCCGGATCCTTTGGATTCTCCCATCCCACTCCTTCTAATTCTGCGGCTGATATTGTAATCGTCTTTTTAACTGTAGCGGTCATCTTTGTTGGAGAGGTATTATCCTTTACTTCAATTTCGATTTCATAATCACCCGGAGTCAGACCGTTACTTCCTACTCCCTTATTCACATACACATTACCACTGTTATCGATATAGAACGAACCGTTATTTCCTTTCCCACTTGGAAGAGTATACGTATACGGCTTTATGCCTCCGCTTACGTCTACATAACCGATCCGGCTTCCTGAGGTATAACTTGCTGGTGGCTTGGCTTCTGTCGTACCTGCCTTAATATTCGTTTTCACTTCCACATAATTGGCGACCAGTCCCAGTTGCAGCGTTAAGGTCTTTGTGGTAATCGCTTCCTCATAATTATCACTTTCGGGAATCTTAGCCTGTATTACAATACTGCCTGTCGCATTCGCCGCAAATTCAATATTCGCATTGTCTCCTGCATTGGATGATGTAAACGGTAATCCGCTTTGAATGATATTACTGCTTCCCGATACAAAGGAGTATTCAATATCGATGTCGTCACCACTACTATCACCATTCGTATGCGTCGCATGTTCACTATGTGTTACCGTATTCGTAGGATCACCTGCCACATACGTAGTTGCCTTATCATCTTGATCAAAGGTAATTGTCGCCGTTGTTTTCTTTACATCAAACGATGTACATACTTTTGTATCACTATTATGTTTGGTTGGATAACCATTATCGTCTACCGCGGTGATACAGAATTTATATGTCCCTGCCTTTAAACCGCCGTTCACCAAATCAGGCGCATTATTTTTGATTTTTACATTCAACGGTGTACTGCTGGAAGCATTATCAGAATCCAAACCGTCTATTTCAAAATTCAGATAGGAATCATCACCATTACTGATTAAATCATATACCAGCGGCGTTACTCCCATCGGATTCGCAGTTACCTTACCAACCGTCACCCCTGCATTCACATTCTTACTGAATTCATAATCACCCTTTGTAGCTCCGCTTTGCGGCTGTTTGGTATAGGTTATTTTATGTGAATCCTTGATAATCTCTAAATCTGAGAGACTTGAGATCGCAGAACTTTCCAAAGGACGATCTGTAGATGGATTAATTTCTTCATTTATAATAGCTACTTTATATTTTCCTACCGGTATTCCGGTTAAATCAAGCGATAAATATTTACCTGACATAGGACCTACCGAACGATAATATTTTATTTCCGAACCATTACTGTCATACAACAATACACCTACTGCACCTGCTCCTGAAACAGAAGCTTCTAAATTAACAGTGCTGTCTAAAACAGTTTTACTGATCACTTTATCATTGTATATACTTCTGATATTCATTAAATTAGCATTCATAGCGGACGATTGGATCCTGATTCTGGTGATCGGCGATTCCACTTCATCACTGCAAATCCCTTTTTGAATCTGATAGCGATGCCAGCTACCATCCTGAAATGCAGGTGCTGCCGCAAACACAACCTTTGCCTGAGCCAAATAAGTAAAAGGACGAATAGATGCTCTTTGATCAACCGCGTTTAAGGCAATTACCATTAAATTAGTTCCGTAGCTTTTACCTGTCGCATTATCAATTAGATTATGTGCTTTATGTCCTTCCCCATAACCAAGATGTGCAGCATTATACAATGTAGTCTTACCGCTGATTTTAACATCATTATCAATCCAATAATATGCGCCGCCTCGATAAGACGCATCATTGGCGGATACATTTGAGAGATCATCCAATGTCGGAAGTCCTGGTAGTTTATTACACGCTGATGTCTCCAACGTATTTAATGATACCTTTGCGCCCTCTTCTCTGACATATGCACGGTTTAGTCCGGTAACTTCTACACCATATTGAAAAGAACGTGTTGCCAGTAGTGTATACTGACCTCCGCTGTTGCCGCCCACATCCCAAACCATTCCGTTATTACCGTCGTGTTCACCAAAAACAATTTTTGTTCCTATATCTAACTTAAACACAGAGGCAGCGCTCAGTTTATCAGCAAAATACGAGTATCCGACCGAAATACCCCCGATTAATGCTATCATCATAACCGCAATTTTCTTCCACATTTACTTCTTTCCCTTCCTTCTCAAATCTATCTACAAAGGTAGACTTTAAGAAATATCGAGAAATCAAGATAAATCGTATGCTTTATAAACAAAAAACATACATTTCTGTATCAGAAGTGTATGTCTATAATTGTCTGCTTTTAGAAACATAATGATATTTTTATGTATGTTTCTGCTATTTTTATCTAAAACCGTAAAACTCATATTATAGAGTGTACTTGTTCTATGTTTGTTCGCATCTACATACAATTTTATACACATTTATTCTCCCCTCATCTTTTTTATCGGCATATTTCGATAACGTCTTTGAAACTCATCACTTGAATATTATTATAATACACACTATAAGCCTTCACAGCCATAACTTCATATTCATTCATATATTTCTTTTCCTATGCCGCTATCACTCATTCCTCAATCTATGATATAATGCATTCAGCATAGATGCATATAAGAAGAGAAATGCTTGCCGATAAAAAAGACAGCGTACCATGTACACCGTCTGATTGGATGTTTTAAAGCTTGATAATGTTGTGTGCCTGAGGTCCACGATCAGTTTCAACTTCTTCAAACTCTACCTCAACATCGTTGTCAATCGTTTTGAAGCCCTCCATCATGAGCTGTGAATAATGAAAGAATACATCTTTACCGTCTTCTTTAGTGATGAAGCCGTATCCTTTCTCTTGGTTAAACATTTTTACTTTTCCTTTCATGCGTATCCTATACCTTTCTATGCTTATGCATGGCTTCATTATATCTGCTTTATTTTAGAAATGCAAGGCTGTTTTTAAATATTTTTTCAACCTGTCTTACAGTTAATTTTATTTAAACAACTGACGCTTTTTTCTGATTATTTATTACTGTTTCACAAGCTTCATTATAATACTTAAGAGGTGATCTTTATGCAGGTAGCAATTTGTTCTTATATGAAAAAAAGCATAAAAGCTTTGACTTTTATTTATTGTATTCTGATGTTTACTTTCTTTTTATTTTATATAGAAAACGCATATTTTAACATCACTGTTGCAAAATACCGTTGTTTCTCAACCTTGACCTTTGTGTATACAGTTCTTAGTATTATTTGTGGGAGTGTTTATTTATTTTTTCATTCAGCATCGCAAAAAAAAATAAAAAATTTTTTGAAATCGCTCTCGGTTAGCGATTGGAGCATGCTTGTTCTGTTGATGTCAAATACAATCACTACTTTATTGAGTGAAGATCTTCAGGCATCGCTGCTTGGAAGTTGGGGACGTTCTGCCGGATTAAACTTCACCGTTTTGTTATGTGTCATGTATTTTCTTGTATCAAGAACACTGTCACATATGCGAATAGTACTTCATGTGTTTCTAGGGAGCAGTTTTCTTGTCGGGTTGCTTGGTGTATGGAATGCACTCGGTTATGATCCTTTTCATTTTTTTGAATCTGTCAATGAAACAGAAGTGCATTGGTTCCTTTCTACCGTTGGTAATATCACTTTTTTTGCACACTTATTTTGTTTATCGTTGCCCTTAGCTGTCGGATTATTCCTTAAGGAAGATCAAAGATATAAATCATTTGGTTATGCAGGTTGGTGTTGGTTCGGGTTTACTGCGATCATTATCAGTAATATTGACGGTGCATATCTTGGTATAGCTGCTTTTATGGCATATTATCTATGGCAAAGCTGCACCTCTCGTGAAAATCTGAAAAAATTTCTTGTTATCTGCTTGATTGCTTTGGGTTCATTCAAGCTGCTTGCGGCAATAACCTTGTTTAACGATTATCTTACCTTCGACGGAATTTCCGAAATGCTTGTACATTCTTCGTTTATTTGGATATTGATCGGCATGGTCACAATTCTTTTGCTGTTCATGAAATATTTTCCTGAAAAAGTCGAATCACTGCCTTATTATAAAATCAGAACAGGCTTATTCATCAGTATGGCAAGCATCGTTATCTTATTATTTTTATCAATCGTTTATTTCACATGGATAGATACAATGAGCAGCTTAAACGGCTGGGAAAATTATTTGCGTTTTAATAATTCTTGGGGACACGAACGCGGATATCTTTGGAAAACATTAAGCAGTGGCTTTCTGAATTCTTATTCTTTCACGGAACAGCTGTTCGGCAAAGGATTGGACTGCACAAGATTAATTCTCGCTTCGATCATTGATCATCCCGCAACCGCTATTTATTATGATCATGCCCATAATGAATATCTGCAATATTTAGTCACATCTGGAATCATTGGTTTATTTGCTTATCTCAGTGTTTTGGGATCATGTCTTATCCGATTGATAAAAAAGCACAGGTTACCATATGCATCAATGTTTGTCGCCGTTTTGCTTGCGCATGGTGCACAGGCATTGACCGGATTGAATCAGCCGATTACAACACCGCTTTTATTTCTTTTATTAGCAATAATGGAAAATATGATCATTGATGCGGACAAATGCAGTCAAACACATAAGAATGAAAATGGAAAGATAGATTGTCATTGCTTAAGTGAATTTAAGCAATAAAGTATTTATGAGGTTATAGGTTGTTTTCTTTTTAAACCTTATATACTCATTGTCTTTAATCGTTTTGAAACGATAACACTGTAGAACATATGAAATAGTTTTTTCAATTGATAAGTATTTATATGAAAATTCCTGAGAAAATCAATTTCCTCTTAATTGAGAATGCAAAAATTATAACTAATCTTATCGCGATGTATGTCTTGATGAAAGTATCTAAAATAAAAAGCCTTATTGAAAGGCTTTAAATTGCGTATGGTGCTGAAGATGAGATTTGAACTCACACGCGATTGCTCGCACTGCCGCCTGAAGACAGCGTGTCTGCCGTTCCACCACTTCAGCATTTGCTTTATAATGATACTATAAAGTGATCAAAAAATCCAGTCTTTTTTATTTGATTTCCATAAATTCTTTTATCAGCGGAAGACGTTTTTGTGTATCTTCATAGCCAAGCTCAAACCATTTTCCCAATAATTTTTCGTCATGTGTATAGCGTGTTACTCCGTAATCAGCGCTGGGACGAAGTACAAGTGCTTTACCCTGCTTTTCTAATTCCTGTATTCTGCGCCACTGCTTTGCATAATTAATATGGCGAATTCTTAAATTCTCACGTATTTTTTTATTGCCAGGGTACATCAACCGCGCAACATGAATCTGATAGGCTCCTGCCGGTTTACGAATGTAATTTTCTTCTTTTGTTGAAATAAACACATGCTTTTCCATCCCTTTACGAAGACTTTGTTCGATGGGAATCATATCCACCAAACCGGCATCCATATATAAATGATCCTGAAAATGAACCGGTCGATTTAATATAAACAAGGAACATGCCGCTACAATCAACTTTTGTTCCAACGGTTCAAATGCCTCTTTACCGAAGTATTCCACACAATTGTTATCAATGTTATACAGACCGACATCCAATTCTGTTTTAGAATTCACGAATGTCTCGTAATCAAGCGGTGCACGATCTTCAATAAATTTCATCACATGATGAATACCGAATAGCCCATGTTCCTTAAGCAACGGCTTCACACCTATGGCTGCAGGATCACACGCTGCATCAACTCCTGTAATACGCAAACGCTCTTTTTGTTTTGCGACAAAAGCTAACAAAACCTCGGCACCGGCACTAATCCCGGCAGTATACGGAAATTCAATATTTTCGTCCAAAAAACAGCTTAATACACCGCAAGTATATGCAGCTTTAGTTCCGCCGCCTTCACATATTAATCCGATTTTCTTCATTTTTATCACCTTTGCTTTGTATATCATCATTTTAAAAAAGCCCTTATTGCAGGGCATCGTTTAATTATAAGTATTGGGTTTACACGCGTTACAAAATTGACTAATTGATTTCAACCAATTTTATTACGTAATGATTATATCACTTTTAGGTATACTGTGCAATAAAAACGGATAATTTTATCGGTAATCTATGAATCGAAAATGATAATGTCTTAATGTAACGAAATTGATTTTGTCCTAAAAGATGTTATAAAATAAGA
>QZED01000067.1 GCA_009917405.1 bacterium c-19
TATCGAGTATGTGCAACAACGATAGACAATGCGACAAATGAATCAGAAGAAAAGTGTTCAGATTTAAATGTGAAGAAAATTGATGTTGATGTGGACGGAGATGGCATTCCTGATTTCAATGATCCGGATGGCGATGGATGTCCTGATCTAAATATCAAATGGAAAGATCCAAAAGATACAAAGAAATGGATTTTGATCAACGGTGATCGAGACAGAGATGGTATACCTGATCTGAACATCGACAGTGACGGTGATGGCAAACCGGATTTGAATATCGATACAGATGGTGACGGCAAACCTGATCTTAACTTAGTGATTCTCAAAAAAGCAGATTGGAAGCCAACCAAATGTGTGAAACAAGACATAGACAATGGAATCTTAGAGGAATACTGTACAGGCACAAGTGTTAAAGCAGTGATCAATATAGATACCGATGGAGACGGAATCCCGAACATCAACATTGATAACAAGGGAGATTTCAAACCATACTTGAATATCGCCAAAGACGGAGAAAACCCAACAGTCAACTTAGTAGGAATCCATGAATGGAAACCAAAGAAGGACTACAAAACAGGCAAATATACATTTGACAGTATCGGAAAAGAAGACTTCAAACCGGAACTAAATATTGATACCGATGGCGATGGTTATCCTGATATTAACATTGACTTAGACGGAGATGGGGAATCTGACATCAATAAAGATTTGGATGGCGATGGAATACCAGATATAGATATAGACAGCACAGGAGATGGTATTCCTGATGTGAATGTGGATACAGACGGAGATGGAAAGGCTGATGAAAACATCAAAGAAATCACAGAATGGAAGCCGGGCAAGAATGTAGAAGGAGACTTACCATACGACACAATGGATTTCAGCGATAATGAAGATCCTGAGAATCCGGATGATCCAAATGATAAAGACGATCCAAACGGTTCAAACAACACAGATGATCCTAACGGAAATGATCATGACACATCAGTAAAAGGCATGTATAATCCTGCCACAAGCATGGGCGGAGCGAATACAGGTGATACTACCAATCTGATGTACTATATGGGAATCAGTCTGTTATCGTTAAGTCTAATATTCTTTATCGTCTACAAACGCGAGAGCGAATAAGTATCACAAGGGCAGAGAAATTAAAAAGTATCTGCTCTTTTTCGTGTCAGTCCTCTTAATGTGTTTCTCTTTGAACAATGTTTACATCCTTTTTTAATCATTCTCAAACAGAAAATTTTCTCCGTGCCTTTTTTAAAATTTATTACATATGTAGAAAATAATCCAATATTTTACATTGACAAATGCCAGAGATACATATAGAATGAAAAAAGAGAGGTGAGGCAGCTATGAACTTTCATAAAGATGATGAATTAATTGCAAGACTTCAAGCCGGCGATACAGAAGCTTTTAATGAGCTATATAAAAAATATTATAAGCCATTTCTTTTTACTGCTTGTCGTTTAACCAATAATATTGAGGACGCAAAGGATGCAGTTCAATCTGCCTTCATCCAAATGTTTATTTCTATTAAAAACTTAAAGGATCCCAAATATTTTCGTTTATGGATGAATAAAATCATCCGCGGAAAATGTATAGATCTGTTTCAAAAAAATAAAGATGTCATCCTTGATACAATGCAGGAAGAAATCATTAATCTTTATGAAGAGCAGAATACCGATTTTATTCCTCATAATAAATTTAAATTCACTGCGGATCAAGATATTTTAATGAATTTAATCAATCAGCTCCCTAACCGATACCAGGAAATATTATTCTATGCTTATTTCTATCAGTTTTCGATGAAGGAAATATCTGATTTATTAGAAATACCTACCGGTACGGTAAAATCACGTCTATATGCAGCTAAAAAAGCATTGCGTCAAAAAGTAAGTGAATATGAGACTTCTAACCACTATAAACTTACGTTTCGCATTCCCGGTTGTTTATCGTTATCTTTATTTTTCTTATTTCATAAGCAAGTACAACCGCTGAAATTAAAAAAGTCGCTTAAGCTTATACAAAGTAAAACAGTATTTGTGCCGCTTGCGGTAATCGGTGCTGTGATATTTTCTGCACCCTTTCTGGTACGTAATGACACGAACGAGGTAGATGCGTATCATCTATCAAATCAGCTTACGCCACAGGAAGCTTATTTTAAACTAAAGCATTGGGCGATGGATGCTGTGCAAATGAGTGAAAAGGGGACTTCGGATATTGATGAAATTGAAGCTGTATATGATTTTTTAAAGTCTCAAAAGGGACCGTATTGGGAAAGAATTCAGTCTGAAGGATGGGTTCAGGCTTATGAAAATTTAAAAAAATAAGTTTTTATTTGATAATTAAAAAGGCTTTTCTAAAGGTATTTTTGTATAGCATTTGAATTATTTATAAAAAAGTTTGAAAAAAGACGAACTTTTTTATCTGATAACAGGACTCTCATACTGAACTGGCCGTAAGAGGTAGGGTTGGGATAGGTGTATCCTGTTTTTAAATAGGCCAAAAGTTTATTATTTGTAAATTAATGTATAAATAGATGCTCAAAGCATGATGCTTATTCATACATTCAAAGAGTAATAAGATAACTACTGTAATTATAGAAATAGAAAGGTGTGCCGTTATGAAAAAAATATTAATTACATCATTATGCTTGATGAGTAGTCTTTTTGTGTTTGCATACCATAAATCACAATTAAATGCTGCTCCTGTTTCCCATCCTTATTATAATGTAGGCGATACTTTTGAAAGAACAAGCTCCTCGTCTTTTATCATGGGAGGATTAGAATGGACTATTGTTAACACAGATACTGTAAATCAAAAAGCATATATATTATCTAAAAATCTGTCTTATTATGCAAGCTGTGGAGGGAGAGATGTTGTGCAGTCTGATGTTGTTTCATGTACGACGACGGCAAACTCATTATATGCAGCGGATGCTACAAATGATGACATGGGAGAATACGTGGAGAAAATAAACGGTAAAGGCACATTAGTTGTCCCTGATGCTGAATTTTATGGTAAAATGACTGCAAATGAAACTTATTTTAATGGTTTAGATATAGTTCCCGAGTTTTATCATTTTTGGATCGATGAGTTTTCAGGGGCGAAAAGAATTGCATATAGTAGTTATACTGCTGACGGAAGCCCTTTTTCAAAAAATGGTATTACTTATAAAAGATTGTTTGCATTTCCGACTCCTTCTTGCGGTATTATGGCAGGAATGGAAATTGACCTTCCGCAAAAAGGCATTATTAAAACAATTTCATCAGATAATATGAGTATAACTTTGCAAACAACAGATTCAATGAATGTTGTAAATCAAACCATTGCGAATATTAGTACGACTGAGGGGGATGGTCCGTATCACTTCTATATATATGATACAGATGTACTCGGAAACGGTACGTATACAAATGCTTCTAGTTATTTTACACTTAATGCTAACGCAGCGAATGGAACAGCGAAGGTTAATATAATAAATAAATTGCCTGAAGGCGAATATTATTTCAAGGTTAGAGTAGTTGATGAGAGTGTAAATAGTAAATTGTATTATGATGCTGGTGACTTTACTAAAGATCCATATCGAACTAAGGAAACAGGTGTTATTTGTGTTTCAGTTAAAAAAGTAACGCCGACGATATCTTTTAACGATCCTAGTACAACAAAGAAATCTATCAGTGGTGCCGCTACTGCTTGGAATGAAACAGCGACAGCGAATCCAAATACAGGGACTAAGGTAACCTATAGTATTACGGGCGGTGATATATCACTGATCAGTATTAATCCTGATACAGGTGCGATTACTTATACGGGAAGCAATGCATTCGGTAAAGTAAAGATCAAGGCTACAGTGGATGATGATCCGACAACGGGAAATGATGATTATAATTCAGCCTTTGTAGAAAAAGAAATAGTGATCTATCGTGAGGTAGATGGAAGTGTAACACCGGATGCTAATTCATCAGATACGACAAATCCAACCTTTACTGCTTCTGATTCCAATATCAGTACAGGGGGTATTATCGGAACAATTCATGGAACATTGGGTACACCTGATACAATCGGCGGAACTACTACGACATATCATTATGGTTTGAAGCCGGGTGGAAATGCGAGCTTCTTCAGTGTAGACGCTACTACAGGAGTAATCAAAACAACAGCGAATTTAGGAGTAAACAGTTATCATATCACCGTAACAGTATCGGATAACTGGAGTACGAAGGAAATCCCAGTGACAATCAATGTCGGAGTAGCTGCGGCAGAAGACTTGAAGTTCTATGAAAATAGCACCTCGACAACAGCGATCACGACAAAGAGTGTAAAAGTCACAGATACAGGAGTAACAGTGTTTGCGACAGTAAAGGGCAGTTCAAATAACAATCCGGTGAAATACAAAATAAAAGATGGTTCAACAAATGTGATAGAAGTTAATGAAAACAGTGGGGCAGTGACAATACACGGAGTAGGAACAGTGACAATCCTTGCTGAAAAGCAGGGTGGAATAGGACAAGCAAACGCAACAGCAGAACTGACCTTTACGGTAACAGCAGGAGCGCAGAAGTTCATATATACAGACAATGCAGGAAATGAATTGCCGAAAGCGGGAAGTATTTATAACGCGTATGTGCAAGCATATGCCCCAAGCAAGAGCTTTCAGTTATATACGGCAGGAAATCCAGCTGGTAGTACCGTTACGTATCAACTTAAGGCAGGAAGTCCTACTGATGTGATCTCGGTAGACGCAAGCGGTTTAGTGACGATTCTAAATGCGAGTCAAAACAGCCAAATGGGAAAAGTGATTGTACAGGCAACGAGCCATGATCCTACAGGAAATTATGCAGACAAAACGATTGAATTACCGATCAATATTGAAAAGGGCACAAGAGTAATTACGTTTGCGGAAAATCCAATTTATGTAGTGAATGGAAAAGGAAAGGTCGAACCGGTGATTGTGGTAGACGGAGTAGTCGATACATCAGGAGATGTATTGATTGAGGTAGACAATAAAGAGGATCATACAATCGCATGGACGAATGATAATAAAGTGATCGATTATAACTATAGCGGAGAAACAGGAAAAGATATTAAGATCCATGCGACGAAACCGATGGATCGAAACTACAAAGTAGCGGAAGCTAACGGAACAATTCATATTATGGGACCTGATGAAAATGTCTTAGCGATTACAAGCCCGGGACAAATCATCTATGGCGATCACTTCACAATCAAGAGTACACAATTTGATGCGGACAGTACGAATGTACAATATACGTTTGAGATTGACGATACAACTTATATATCGAATCCTACTGTCACAGGAAACAAGGCAGAGTTTGATGCGTTAAAAAACAGTGGAAGTAAGAAAACAACGATAACGGTAACGAGAACGGCAGATGGAGAATCACCGCTAAGCAAGAAAGTACAAGTAACAGTATTACCTAAACCGATAGAAATTAAAATCGATGATAAAGAGAAGTATAAAGGTGAAGTAAATCCTGCATTGACCTATCAAGATTTCAAGAATCAACTTGTTTCATGGGACGGTGTACAAGATGTCATACAAGAGAATGACATCAAGTTAAGCACAACCGCAAAGACAAACAGTAATACAGGGAATTATCCAATCAAGGGAGATAAAAACATACTAAACAATGCTTATCCAAATTACAGTTTTACATTTAAAGAGGGAACACTAAAAATCAAGGAAGATGTGATCCAAGATGACTGGTATCATTTAGAAATCAATGATGGAAACAATACTGCTTATACAGGCAAGTGGACAAATCAAAATGTAAACATCATTAGTGATCATAATGAATATAAAAACATGTCATTAGATCAAAGCACATGGAAACCGAATCAAGTAACCGTAAGCAAAGAAGGAGAAACAAATCAAAGCTTCTGGATGAAGAAGGATAGTGGAGCGATCACAAAGGAAAAGAAAGAGATTATTAAGATAGATAAGACACCGCCAAAGGTAAAAGGAATCAAGGCAAAGGATACAAACAATAAACTACAAGATATAATTAACAAGCTAAGCGGTGGCATCTTCTTCAAACCGGGAATTGCATTTGAGATCACAACAAGTGATGCGAAAGGTGATTTAAAGGTTAGTGGAACTAAAGAAATCAGTTATAAAGTATTCAAAATAACAGATGGAACTGAAGAAGAAATTAAAAACGGAACACTGACAGT
>QZED01000068.1 GCA_009917405.1 bacterium c-19
ATCGTGATCTCTTTCTTAAAGGTTTCATTCGCATTATCAGTCACTTTTACATAAAAGGTATAGCTTCCTTCAGTCAATTTCTGTTTCAGAATCAATTCATTATTATTGATTCTGAAGTTAGAATTGGAGATTGGATTCCCTGAAGAATCAACGATTTCATATTTCTTATAATCTTTCCCGCTGTTTGGATCTACTGTACCGCTAGTACCACCTGTGAACGAGAAGGAACCGACAATATCACCGGCAGTAGTAATTCCTGCATCACCCTCAGACCATTCAGAGTTACCGCTTGGATAGTTAGCAGCGAAAGAAATATCTGTAATAGGAGCTGCTTCTATTTCAATCGTGATTTCTTTTCCGTTACCGCGATAAGTAGTATTCGTACCTTCATCTACTTCTTGATAAAGGGTGACATTGAATTCATTCGTTGTTTGAAAATCTTTTAATGAGGTTAAATCAAGTTGAACAGTACCTTTAGAACCGTTTACTTGACCTAAAACATTATATCTAATACCGTTATTCGTTTCCGCAACCGCACTGACATAGCGAGAACCTGAAGTAGTACCACTTAAAGAAACAGGAATAGAGACAAGCGGATTCTCTCTTTTCGCTTTCAGCTTATTTCCGCTCACATTGGAATTAGTGGAATCAAGCGTAATGCCTAAATCAGAATCAATCAGTGAAAGATAAGCATTATTGCCATCAACCATCGGCACAGCATTCGTTAAGCTTGAGTTACTATCAAAGGTTGGTTTAGCATTACTTGAATAAGCAATCTTACTTTTATCTAAAGTAAGCAGAGGTCTTACTGATGAGGTGCCTGCGGGACGATCAAGCCCGGGACACAGGGCATTAGATTCTATATTAGATATTATGTTGTATAAACGATAATATTTTGTTGAAATATTTGACCATGCTCTGTAGCTGCCTACATTAAATGGATTATCTTTAACAACAACACATTCGTTTACTTCGCCCGGTAGAAAAAATTTTTGACCGAGTCGAAGTGATGAATTATTAGGACATAGACTGGGTTCACTAATAGATCCGGTTATTTTCAAACCATTACCGATACAATCATTTAAATAATCGTCTCCACCCTGCTCTGTCAAAATGTAGTAAGGAAGAAAATAAGCAATATTCGATGTTGGTATCTGTGATGAAGCGTTTGAATAACCATCAATATTAAAAGTAATAGCATCTATACCTGAACTTCCAATTGGACTCCCAGAACAATTTGATTCACTAAAATAATCTATTGGAAGACTTCCGTCCGAAACTCTGAATTCTCCGTAATTATTTAACTTATCATATAAAATATCATCATCTTTTTCCGCTTGAGTAGGCTTTATTCCCTGCTCTGTGAGGGTCTGTTCTAAAATACAAATGTTTTTTTCATTATTCAATACGTTTTTCAGTATGTTAGAGTTTGAGATCAAAGAATTTGTATCTGCTCCGACAAACTTACTTCTGTTATCTACTGATTCATCACCCAACCACCAATCAGTACTTATCGCATCAATATTTACAAGTGATGTTTGATCGGAACTTATAACTTTAGTTAAATCGCTTGTCTTTGGCAATGTGAATTTACCTGATACTGCTTTACTTCCTAATTCACCGTAATTATCTGCCAAAGTATCCAAAGAAGTCACTGCATCATTCCATGTTACTTCACCTGTATCAGTCGCAGTGTTCTTTAATAAAGTCATTGTGCTTGAATCAATTACGGTATAGGTATCGTTTCCGATATATACCTTTTTACCTGCCGCATAATTCGTTGCCGCACTTATCTTATCATTATTTATGTTAAGTATCGGTATACTGATTACCACTAACGCTAAGATACTGATAAGATACCCTATCTTTTTCATATCAACCATCCTTTCTCCATGTTTCTAAAAGTAGACAATTCTGAACAGGTGTTTTTAAATTAAAAACGCCTGTTTTTCTATTCAGAAACATATATTTCAATTATATTTATATTTAATAAATTTGCTTATTAAAATAGAGTAATAAACAATATCTTAATAGTACTATAAGCCTACAAGATATTTAAAAAAATAGTTATACATGGATTTCATCCCTTTCTATGATTAATAAAATGAATACTAAAAAATTTTGTCTGATCAGAAAATAACATTTGTGTACACTACAAAATGATTCTCCTGCAACAACGAGAACCATATATATAAACATAATGTTTCAAAAAACAATAAAAACTTCAAGAAAAATAAAATAAATTATTTATTTAATAAAGCTTCATAAGCATAAACCCAATTTCTGTTTACTAATTGATTCCAATACTCATCCTGCTTATTTTTTAAAGCTTCATAAATAGGTTTAATCGCATTAATTTCATCCATTGTTTTTTCTTTCATATCATTTTCATCAAGCGCCCAATTTAAACAAGTATAATAAGCATCTAAGCTTGTTTCAACTAATTCATCTTCATACAATACCGCAGTAAAACTGTTATAGGTGGAAGAAGGATTGGCACTGCTTTCTGTTTCCGTTATCATTTGTTCTTCATCAGCTACCGTCGGTTGATTTTGATTTGGATTATGATTCATATCCTCATTAATAAAAACTGCACCCGATATTGCCAATGCAGAAAAAGATGCAGCACATGCACATTGAATCACATTGGTTTTTATGAATTCACTCGTATGACTGATTGTTTTTTTCGTATAATTGAGATAAGTATAAATTGTAAATAAAAACGGTGTATGAATGTGAAAGCTTAATTTTCTTCCTTCCAAATGCTCAAAATTCTTGATTTCGGCTTTCAAAAGTTTTCTTCCTCTGACAGCTCTTGTTTTTACTGTGTTTACGGATATATCTAAATATTCGGCAATTTCATGCAGCTTCATTTGTTGAATATACATCATATCCAATACGATTGCCATTTCTTTTTTCAGAGAATAGATTAAACCGACAAGTATATCTTTCTCACTTGCGTTTTCACTCGCATGTTCCGGTAACATATAGATCCTTTTTTCTTCAAACTCGGAAATTTTTGATAATTTATCAGGATCCATTGCCATAGCACTTTTCTTACGATACATGCGATTGCATTTACTGATAACAACTTTGATCATCCATGCATAAAAATAGGAAGGTTCGTTTAACTTATGGATGGAGCGATATACTTCAAGCATTGTTTCTTGTGCGGCATCTTGTGCATCGGCATCGCTGTTCATAATGCGTAATGCGATAGCATAAGCTTTTCCGTAGTATAAATTAAACAACTCTTTGAAAGCTTGTTCATCTTTTTCCATCACTTTTTTTACCAGTGAAACTTCTTCTGATGTCATGTGTTTGTCCTCCTATTTATTTTATCATATATGATGTTTGCGAAATTGTCTATATTTTTCAGTGAGAAATATGTTTTTTTTATAGAAATCTCTTAAAATGGAAAACTTTACATATAAAAGAAAAGTGATCGAGGACAAGAAAATTAGGGTATAAAAAAAGATTTCATCACTTTGTGCGGCGATACTTGAAATCTTTTGGTAAGGAACAGATAGGGCGTGTTTATCCGGGTGTTTTATCTAAAATCAGACTGAGAAGTGCAGTAGTTTTATCGATAAATTTATTTCGCTGTTCTTCATCCAGCTTATTTAATTGATCGAGCAGTCCTTTTTCTTTCGGACTCAGAAGTGAGGCATAATGGCGGATTTCAACTAGTTTGTTGTCGCGACCGACCGTATTAAGTAGAAATTCATCGGTGCTGTTTTCGAGAAAGTCCATGAATTTGTAGAATTCTACAATGTTTGGTTTTTTTTGTTCACATCGCGCATATTTGTAAAGATCATTATAGGGAATGCCTGTCAGCTCTGCCATTTTCTTAAAGCTTATTTTCCTTTCAGCTTTAATTTGTCGCAGCAGCTTGCCAAAACTGAACTCTTCTAGTTTTTGTATTTCCTCACCCGTCAACATGAGTATCTCTCCTTCCGATTAGTAGTATTTTAGCATATTTTTGGGTGGCAGGCTATTGTTTTAGGTGTTTTAGTAATGATTTAAAGAGATTGGCGGAGTGGAGCGGTGAAAAAGTGATTTTTTTGATTTTGTAGCAGTGTTGCTCTAGGGAAGAAACAGCGGCATTGTGACTAGTTTTCGATGAAAACGGCGGAGATTTGCATGTGCGTGCAGGGATGAACAGGAAGCCGTTGATAAGAAAACAGGTCATTCGGACGAACACCTGAAATACCACGAATAGGACAGAGCTAATCTTGAACAAATAATCAAATATTATGTCAAACAAAAATGAAAAAGGCTCAAAAAAAAATAAACATTAGTACCTAATAGATGGTGCTTTTCTTTCGCAAGATAAGATTGAAAAGAGGCGTGTAACAGTGCGTAGGGAGCAGTTGAGTTTAAGCGCAGCATTCTTCTTATTGCCGATAGATACTAAAAGTTTTTGATAATAAAATAATCTAAAATAGAAAATATATATGAAATAGGTTCATAATTGTCAGTGTTTTTTGAAGTGAATTAGCTATTTTAGTGAATAATGATGGATAAAAAAGCTTGTTTTTATGTATTATTTACAATTTAATTATCTAACTTAGAGAATAATATGATATATTTATAAATTTATTATACTTTGAACGGATAAAATTTTCTATTTTAGCAAATGTGTATCTTTTATAGGTTTAATTGTAATGTTCAGAGAAAGAATACATCCGTTCGGTAGTAAAAATGCAACAAAAAAGTCATCATTTACCATTACGGAAAACATGACTTTTTCAAAACCCTCTGATTTCGCAGAAATAAGATGAAATATCAGTTAAACAATTATTCACTAACAGCTTGATTATCGGTTTCGACGAATTCGTTTACTTCATCGCGAGAAGGATCTTTTGAGATGCTTCGTGCTTCTGTCAGCGCAATGCTTTTCAGCTGTTTTGCGTTTTTTCGCTGTTTGCGGAAGACAAATACAATATTTAAGTTACATAAGATCAGAATTAATGTAGAGCCTTTTACAATCCAATCACTCACTAATGATCGGAGCGGATCCGAAGCGATTTCTTTTTGCTTATGATATAAAGCGATGATTTCAGCTTTCACCTGCTGTACCATTCCATCAGAATAAGTGCGTCCTTTGCTTACCTTTGTAAGCCAATCAGAAACCAATGGGTCAAGCTGCTCCGTTGTATAGTTTTTATTAAGGCTACCGGTTTCAAATAGAATAATTTCATCTTTCAGATCTTCATTTAAAGCTGTTTGAATTTCATAGATTTGCTTGTGAAGTGTGTCTTCGGCAAGTTTAGCTGATTCACTTTGGGGCAGTGAATCGAAGCCAAAGACAGCGATTAACAGCGTGATTGCAGAAATTGCGAGAATACGGCATAAACTGTTTACTCTTTCCATGATCCATCATCCTCTATTTTAGGTCCGTCAATTTTTTTCGCATAGACGAAATAGCGATACTCTGTACTTAATGCATCGAATGGGTAACAACAATACATGATCAAGAACTCTTCCTGCTTATCCAGCATTGTCACATCAAAATCATCCGCAAGAATAGTCTCATTTTCTCCTACCTCATAGGTAAAGCTGCCGTAGGCGGTTTCGATCTTTACATGATCACCCTTTTGGAAATTACGAAGCTCTTTAAAATGTGTACTGTTATGCCCTGCCAATAAGATCGGCTTGCCCTCACCTGGTATGCCGCTGTATTCATACTGTCCGATCGAAATTGATAAAATATCAGGCGTATCTCCGAAATATAATTGTTTCGTAAAATTTCGCGGTTCATTAGATATTGTCGCATACGCTTCTTTATGGGTCGGACGTTTGACTTGTGAGCTTTTAATAATTGTCTGATCACCGTCGATTAAAGAATAAATTTTACTGATATGTTGTAGCGCTTCACGCTTTGCCTGATCCTCAAACTGACGCTGCTGTTCCCAATAATAAGGCTCCGCTATATATTTGAGGGCAAATACGATCAAAACACCGATCGCAATATCACATATTAAAATCAACCATTTTCGCAACCCGATCACTTCCTTTATAGTCTGTATCGGTATTATACCATAAATTTTTTATCATCGTGATTTAAAATAAAAACTGCGATTATATTCCTGAAGTGAAAAGTTAAATTCCACTTCAAAGGGTAAAAAATGGAATTCAGTCTTTCAGTAAATTCTAGTT
>QZED01000069.1 GCA_009917405.1 bacterium c-19
ACGTTATCTTCTCCGTTAAAGATATGGTAGCTGTCTTTTACCAAAGGACTGTTTTCATTTAATTTTTCCATCAGTGCTTGGGTATCTTTAGATGGATCAAATAAGAATTTTTCTGCATGAACTTTTAGCTCATTCACATCATAATGATAAATATCAGCTATTGTACTTTGAAATGCATTCCTTTTAAAATACATTCGATTTTCAAATATATTTTCATATGATGTGATTCCGGATACAGTAACATGTAAATGTAAATCTTTATTTTTCCAACGATCAGGTAAATTCTTCATTAAATCATCATAATAATCACCGCCGGTATAAAAATCCAATTTAGTACCTATTAATTGTTCTTTATTTTCATATTCAAGTACAGCCATTATATCTTCAGCGAAATCATTTCCGATTATTACTTCATGATCTTCCTTAGGATAATTACCTAGTAAAAGTGGAATTTTTTCCGGTTGAACCATTTCATAAGGAAATGTTCGAGGTAATTTACCTTGTACCCACATTTTACTTCCTAAATCTTTAATATCAACATAGGAAGTTTCCGGTTGAAGAAATGTAGCTTGATTACCATCTTCATTTTTAAATTCAATGATTTGAAATACATCATAATGAGAATAAAATGAATTTTTTAATTCTTCTATCTTACTGAAATCCTTACCGTTTTCCCTTTCTTTCCACATTTGATCCAAACTTTCATGATCTACTCCATGATATATTGCACTGTCCCATTCTAATGCATAGGCAACGACATTTTTATTTTTTTCTATTGTTTTATTCAAATGCTCAAGATTAAATAAATCATATTCATAACAAGTTACTGACTTGATAACATCTTGTACAATAATCTCACAATCATTCGGAAATGTATATATCAAATTTGTACTGTAATTCCACACATTATGTTTCTGTTTTTCACCGCTCGCATCGTTATAATAAAATCCTATGTATGACGCAAAACTAAAACAAAACAATAATATTATACTGATTATCATATTCAATTTATGTGCCTTGATATACAATGCACTCATTTGAAAAATATTCTTTTTATCTATCTCTTTCTTTTTTACTGATTCATGACCTTTACTATCATGATCTAATTGAGATAAACTGTTTTCTTTTATTAACTCCAAACTTCGATGCTCAATACGATACGAAATATCTGCCACATCATCAAACAATGCCTCATCATGCGTTGTTATTACTACCGTGATTTCCTTGCTTAACTGTTTGATCATGTCACAAACGATAACCGCATTCTTTTGATCCAATGATGCACTCGGTTCATCCATTAATAATAAATCAGGCTCATTTAAAAGCGAGCGCATTATCTGTACTCTGCGTTTCTCTCCGTTAGATAATTTCTTTACTTTTTGATTCTTTAATTCAATCATGTCAAACTTTTCTAATAAATGCTTGATCTTTTCATTATCTAAATTCGCAAATAATAAGTTATCGTAAACAGATAGATTTTCAAATAATTCTATCTCTTGGAATAAATATTCTATTTTATGGTTATTTTCTATAACACCTTCATAATCCTTATCTAATCCCGCAATGATTTGAAACAGTGTTGTTTTCCCGCTGCCGCTTTCTCCGTAGATCGTAATACAGCCATGATTTGGAAATTTTAAAGTTAAATTTTGAAATACACAGACCTCATTATGCTTATTATGGTAAGTTTTATTAATGCCGGTTAGTTTCATCATCCGCACCCTCTTTCTATTTCAAATAATTATTTTAAAATGATTTAAAATTCATTATATGATAATTTTTTATTTTTACTAAAAATATGTAAGCGCTTAATTGATTTAATTGTAACATAAATATTCATAATGTCAATTTTTATTATCAATAAATATATAATCAAAACCTTTTATAATAGATAATTAACTCATATAAGAAGATAATACCGGATTTACATATGGAAATAAAATAAAAAAATCAAAAATTTTTTAGTAATTTATCTTTTCGACGTGTATATAAAAGATAGGAGAATTTTTTAAGCTGAATTATAGACAAACGAAAGGAGATGATAAAGTCTATGAATAAAGTAAATGATATGATTGATCATAACGATCATAAAATCACCTATGATGAATATTGTAAAAGGATTTTATGTAACAAGCAGATATTGGCTCGAATTATTAAAGAATGTGTTTCGGAGTTTCGTGATATTCCCTTAGCCGATATTCCCAATTACATGGAAAATGATCCGACAATGAATCTTAATATCGAGAAGGCTGCCAATAAAATCTATGGAATGAATACCGAGGATATATCTGTTCACGGTGCCAAGATCATTTTTGATATTATTGTAGGTATCAGATTACCTGATTCACCCGAAAAAGAAAGCATCGGTTTAATATTGAATATCGAAGCACAGGCAAGCAGTAATACACCTTATCCATTACTAAACCGTGCAATTTATTACTGCAGTAGATTGCTGGCAAGACAAAAGAATCGCCCTGTCGGTTTCCAACATTCAGATTTTCAGAATCTAAAAAAAGTCTATTCGATATGAATTGTGATGAATTCCAAGAAAGCAACTGAGGGAGTAATGAATCAATATTCAATCAGTGAGAAATGTTTAAAAAGAGTGTATCATTTCGCTAAAGAAGAATATGATAAATTAACGATCATCATGATTTATCCCAACAGTAAATATGATGTGAATGATGATAACTATAGTTTAATGGAGATGTTACATATCTTGTTTAAAGCAAAAATGACGACACATGAGAAAAAGCGCCAATTAGAAGAAAACTATGGTATAATGATGACAAAAGAAACAGAACAGGAGGTTGAAGGTCTGTGTAATTTGTCTCAGGTTTTTATTGAAGATGGATTTATTAAAGGACAAAGTAATATTGTTCTTAATTTAATGAAAAAAACAAAACAAACAATTAATGAAGTAATGGATTCATTAGACATAGAAGATATATATCGACCTAAAATTACAGACTTCATCAACCAACAAAACGCAAAAAACGAGAATTAACATCTCGTTTTTTCTATTCTATAAAAGATACACAAGCTGTTTCCTAAGCGTATGTTCTCACCGGCAGTACCAGCTGAAGTACACTGTCATCACTTACCGATTGAATAATAAATGGCTTCATCTCACCGCATAAAGAAAACTTCACCAAATCCCCGTCCAACGCTTTGATCGCATCGAACACATACTTACCGTTACAGCTGATTTCCAAAGAACCGCCGGTGAAGCTGGCAGAACTTAAAATTTCAGTAGAAGAACCAACCTCTAAAGACTTACTGGACAACACACATTCATTTTCAGAAAGTGTAAACTTAATCACAGACACACCGTCACTCTTAATAAAGCTTGCACGATCAATCGCATTTAACAGATCCTTTGTATCCATTGTCAACTCATAATCAAAGCTTAACGGAATCAAACGACTTGTCTCCGGATACACGCCGTCAATCAAACGAGTTTGAATAATCGTATCATCCACAATAAACTGAGCCTTGCGATCATTAACGGCAATTTCAACATCACCATCATTCTCTAATGTTTTATAAACCTCAGACAAGCTTTTACCGGGAACCGTAATATTGAATTTCACCGAATCATGAATATTAATATTTTTACGAGCCAAACGATAAGAATCCGTCGCAACGCACTGTAACAGCTTGCCGTCACAAGAAAAATTCACACCGGTAAGTACAGGTCTTGTTTCCTTATCACTGACCGCAAAAGAAGTTTGATTAATAATCTTCTTTAACAAATCCTTACCCATGGTGAAGATTTCAGCCGGCTTGGCAAAATCAATCGGCGGATAATCATCAGCGCTCATACCGTTAATCTTAAACTCAGCACTTTTGCCGCTGATCTTCGTTAAAGTACCGTCAATCATTTCCACTTCAATCTGATCTGCATCAATCTTTCTTACAATCTCTAAAATATAACGAGACTCTAAAACAACTGAACCCATATCATGAATCTGTAACGGACATTCCTCAGAAGCAGAAATTGTCGTTTGAATAGAAATATCAGAATCACTGCCGGTTAAAACAAGCTGTTTATTCTCCGCAACGATTTTAATACCTGAAAAAGCAGGTAACGGACTGTAATTGGAAATGGCACGAGCAGATGTGGCAAGTCCTTGTAAAAACGCTTTTTTAGAAACCTTGAAATACATGGATAAAACTCCCTTCTTATATATATATTTATAAAGGATATAACAATAAGGGTGTGGATAACTGTGGAAAAGTATAAAACCCTTTATATTATAGACCTATTTTAACAAAAAACACTGTTGATGAAAAGTGGATAAATGTGGATAACTCAGATAATTCCCAATTTATGCTCTATTTGGATAACAGCTTGCCGCATTATCTCATTATCCTTTAACAGCTTCACCATTTTTTCATAACCTGACATCACAGTAGAATGATCTCTGCCGCCAAATTCCAAGCCGATCTTCACATAAGGAAGATCTAAATGCTTACGGCATAAATACATAGCGATATGACGAGCGGTCGCAATATTTTTCGTTCGTGACTTAGATTCAATCTGATGTTTCGTCAATCCATAATAATCACATACACATTTCTTAATTTGCTTCACATTTAACTCACTGCGTTCACGCTGAATAATCGGATCCTCTTTAAATATTTCCTGCGCGAAAGCAAGATCGATTCGTTTCGGATTATATAAGATAGCCTTAAAAAACAACTCATTTAATGTTCCCTCAAGCTTACGGACATCACTGGAAAACTTCATCGCAAGAAAATCAAGCACCTCATCATCAATCATGATTTCATCTTCGCGACCTTCCAGTTTTTTCGATAAAATCGCTTTGGCAGTTTCAAACTCCGGTGCGCCGACAGCTACCGATAAACCGCTTGAAAAGCGAGAAATCAAACGATTTTCAATCCCTTTTAAATCATTCGGATGAATATCACTCGTAATTACAATCTGTTTATGCTTAGAAATCAGCTTATTGTAAAGATTAAAAAATACTTCCTGAGAAGCACTCTGCGTTAAACGCTGAATATCATCGATTAATAAATAATCAACCTCAGCGATTCGATCCTTTACTTCTTCCACTGTTTTATTTTTCATTGATTCTATCAATAAAGTGACAAAATCTTCGCTGTAAATATACAAAATTTTCGCATCCGGCTTATTTTCTCTTACATAATTGCCGATCGCATGAAGCAGATGCGTTTTACCGAGTCCCGAATTTCCGTAAATAAAAACCGGATTATTATATTTTCCCGGGTAATAACAACAGCTTAACGCAGCTGCCTGTGCTTCCCGATTATTCTTTCCGATGACAAAGCTGTCAAACGTATAATCACGTTTAATTTTATCCTCAAAAATTTGTTCATTTCGTGCTTTCGCAACCGAAGAATTAGAAATACGATCCATTTCTTCCTTTAAAAAGATCTGACATCCGATTTTATACTCTAAAACACCGGATAGTGTATTTTGAATCACATCCAGCTGCTCGGTCATGATTTGTTTATTAACTTTATAAGGAACCAAAATTGTCGCAAAATCCTCATCAATATCATACAACTGAGAATCTTTAATCCAAAGATTATAAACGGCAGCGTCAAAATGACCACCAGTCTCTAATAAAGCCAATGTTTTCTGCCAAATATCATCTAATTGTTTGCGTATAAATTCAGACATAGTAAAACTCCTTTTACCTTTCTTCTATTTTACTACAAAATCTCCTAAAACGCTATGATGAATTCATAGGAAATGATTTCTCCTGAAGTGAAAAGTTAAATTCCACTTCAAAGGGTAAAAAATGGAATTCAGTCTTTCAGTAAATTCTAGTT
>QZED01000070.1 GCA_009917405.1 bacterium c-19
TACAGAGATAAGGTGAAGATACCGGAAGAGTTAAATAAGAAAAAATTATACTTTAGAAGAACAGCGAAGCGTTAAGCTTTGCTGTTTTTTTTGTTATCAAGGACGATTTTTCTTAAATTTGTATCATTTTACTTAAATTTGAATTGAAGTCGATACCCAAAAATAAGCGAAAAATGGCTGATTTTCAAATCAACTTTAATTGGAGCCAATATCATTGAATAAAGGCGATAATTATTTTATCATTATGTCGTGGAAATGATGGCGCCATCAACTCCTAATAAGTTATTTAAGAAAAGGAGAACAATATGAAAAAATTAGTCATTTCTGCAATCTGTGGTTTATGCTTATGCGGTGCTATCGCAAGCATGGCAGCTAACAATAGCTCTAATGGAGATTCTGCAGTAGCTGGCATCAGATCTACAGCAGCTATCACTTGCTAATATAAACTTTCATTAGAGAAGGACGCTACGGGGAGGCAACCAATCCCCGGGGGAGATACGTTACCTGGGGGACAATAGCGGTTAAGACATATGCTTACAGGATTTACCCCCAACAAACAATATCAACATTCCGATTTATCAGTGAATGAAAAGTGTCTGTAGCAAGATGTCTTAGCTGTCAGGGTTTAAGCCCTTGAAGGTGCCCAGATTATTCATGGTCTGTGAAAAACAGACAGATTTGGTAAGGATGCAGATTGATCTGCACCCTTACTACCCCCTTTAATCAAAAGGCATTTCATACCATGAAATGTCTTTTGTCACTTTTAAAAGATGTAGCTTTACTCAAAAAGAGTTAAAAAAAACCGTTATCTTTTGGCAAAATACGCCACAAGCTTACGGTTTTTTATTTTCACTGAAGTACATTCAAATATATAGTTATTCCAATTCAAATTGACCGTTATATAATTGATAATAGCGTCCCTTCCTTTGAATCAATTCCTCGTGGGAACCGCGTTCAATAATTTTACCGTGATCCAGTACTATAATTGCATCCGCATTACGTACCGTGCTTAAACGATGCGCAATTACAAACACGGTTCTTCCTTCCATTAGCTGATCCATGCCCTTTTCAATCAGCTTTTCTGTTCGTGTATCTATAGAACTCGTAGCTTCATCTAAAATAAGCACTGGAGGATCACAAACGGCTGCACGAGCAATTGCCAATAGCTGCCGTTGTCCCTGTGATAGGTTTGAGCCATTACTTTGTACCTGCGTATGATAACCCTGCGGCAGGCGCCTGATAAAGCTGTGCGCATTTGCCAACTTAGCTGCTTCAATGATTTGCTCGTCATTCGCCTGTAAATTCCCGTAGCGGATGTTTTCCAAAATGCTCGTACTGAATAAATGCGTATCTTGTAATACAACGGCGATAGATCTGCGCAGATCAGCTTTGCGGATTAGCTTCACATCAATGCCGTCATACGTAATACTGCCCTGTGAAATATCGTAAAAGCGATTAATTAAATTGATGATGGTCGTTTTTCCCGCCCCGGTACTTCCGACAAAGGCGATTTTTTGTCCCGGCTTCGCATATAAGCTGATACCCTTTAAAATATCCCGATCGCTTCGATAACCGAATACGACATTATGGAAACGGACATCACCGGCAAGGGGGACATATTCAACATGGTCTTCATGCGGATGACGCCACGCCCATTGCCCTGTATGCGTATCACTTTCACAGATTCGACCGTGAGCACTCGATGTGACCTGCGCAAGTGTGACTTTTCCCTCATCTGTTTCAGAAATCTGCCCCATTAAAGTGAAAATACGCTGTGCACCTGCCAATGCAGCTAAAATAAAATTCAACTGTTGTGTGAATTGATTGATCGGCATAGCAGTTTGACGTACATAAATGAGATATGCAGATAGCTCACCAAGCTGTAACTGATTGGCAAGGACAAAGAAACCACCGATACTCGCAACAATTGCATAATTGACATAAGAAAGTGAAACCACAGTAGGAATGGTGCGTCCTGCATAAGTTAAGGCTTGTGCTGAAGCATGGCGAAGCGTCTCATTATGCTCATTAAAATCCTGCATAGATTGTGTTTCATGTTGAAAAACCTTAACAACCTTACTTCCCTCGACAAGCTCCTCAATATAGCCGTTCAGCTCTCCCATTGCTTTTTGTTGTATTCGGAAATAATGTTTACTGCGTTTACCGTAAAACTGAATCAAGCAAGTCATCATCAACATAAACGTCGCAACGATGCAAGACAACTTCCAATTCAGTATAAAAATCGCAATCAATGTACCGCAAATAATCGTGAAGCTTTGAATAATATTATCAAAGCAATTATGAAAGGCATCTTGAAGCACATCTAAATCATTTGTAAAATGTGACATAATATCACCGTGAGTATGAGTATCAAAAAATTCTAACGGCAGCGTCTGTAAATGTTCAAATAGATCAGCACGTATATCAAAAATAACAGCCTGTGCAATTCGTGTCATACGCTGTTTATACACAGCGGTGCTGAGGACACCCAGTGCGTACATACCGCACATAAACAGCACTGCCTGCAACAATCCGTCATAATTATGAGGTAAGATATAATGATTAATGATCGGTGCAATCAAATAAGTGCCATATAAATTTACTGCTGCACTGAATATCACAAGTAAAGCAATGAAACAAAAGGAAAACCGATATTTTGCCAAATAAGGAATAAAACAGCGCAGAGTAGTCAGTTTATCAGAAGGAACTTGATGAGATTTGTTTTGTTTCATTATAACATCGCTCCTTCCTTTTGTGACTGATATATTTCCTGATAAATCAGATTGTCCTTTAGTAATTGATCATGAGTTCCTACCGCATGAATGCGTCCATCATCAAGAATAACAATTTGATCACAATCCATGATACTGCTAATACGTTGAGCGATAATAATTACCGTAGTATCGTTCAATTTGTGAAACGAAGTTTTGATCGATTGTTCTGTAGTGCTGTCAACAGCGCTTGTAGAGTCGTCAAGGATTAAGATTTTAGGGTGTTTTAATAATGCTCTTGCAATACAAAGACGCTGTTTTTGACCGCCTGACAAATTAACACCGCCTTGTTCCAAATGTGTATCAAGACCGTCCGGAAAAGCATTGACAAACTCATCGGCACAGGCACATTGCATCGCCCATGACAGTTCCTGCTCATCAGCCGAATGATTGCCCCACAAAAGATTTTCTCTGATCGTGCCTGAAAATAAGGTATTCTTTTGCAGTACCATTCCAACCGCATCTCTTAAATGAGACAGAGAATATTCATTAACATTATGACCGTCAATTATAACCTCTCCTTCACTGACATCATAAAGACGCGGGATTAATTGAACCAATGTTGATTTTGCGGCTCCAGTTCCACCCAATATACCGATTGTGCATCCGGATGACATGGAAAGACAAATATCACTTAATACATATTCTGCGGCATTTTCCTGATATTTAAAACTAACGTGATCAAAAACAATATTTCCTTGAGTAATACACAAGTCACTGTGCTTAGGATCAGTCATTGTGACTGGCTCATATAATACTTCAAGAATACGTTCAGCACCTGCCATGCTTCGCGTCAGCATCAAAAATACATTAGAAAGCATCATCAAGCCATTCAATATCTGTAAGACATAGCTTAGAAAACCGGTTAATTCTCCAACCTTCATAGAACCTTCAAAAATCATATTCCCGCCAAACCATAAGAGAGCAACCATCGTAGCGTATACTACAGCTTGAAACAACGGAAGATTCCAAACCGATGTCGCAAAAGCATGGACGGATACAGACTGGAGATCACGACTCACCTTCGCAAATTTAGCTCTTTCAAAATCGCCTCTGACATAGGCCTTCACAACTCGTATGGCATGAATGTTTTCTTGTACGACAACATTCACCTGATCAACAGCACTCTGCATACGTCGATAGTAGGGGGCTACTTTTGTGACAATGATCCATAATCCGATACCTAAAATCGGCATTGTGATTAAAAAGATACAGGCAAGCTTAAGGTTGATCATAAACGTAAAAACCAAAGCGCTGATCATCATAACGGGAGAGCGAACAAGCGGACGAATTCCGTTCGACACTGCCCCTTGCAGAATTGCTGTATCACTGCTTAATCTCGTAATTAAAGAAGCAGAGGGAAAATGATCGATATTAGAAAACGAGAAGGCTTGAATTTTTGCGAATTGAGCTTCTCTTAATTGTGCGCCGAACCCCTGACCGGCCTGTGCCGCATAACGTGCATATAAAATACCGAGGATTAAGGAACAAATTGAACATCCCAACATTAATAGCCCCTTTTCTACAATGATTGAAGAATTATGCTCGGTAACCCCTATATCGATTAAATCAGCCATAAATACGGGGATAATTAACTCAAAAACTGTCTCTGCAACTACACATAAGCATGCTAAGATCAAATGCTTTTGATATTTCTGCATATACGGATATAAACACTTTAGCATATAACTTCTCCTTCCTTATGTTTTCTTATTGCTCAGATTTTCATAAATACGAATCATATCTTGCTTAAATCGAAGAATTTCTGATTCATCAAATCCCTGCAAGGCGACAGCTTCAATCTCTTTGCAATGAGCTTCCCATAACGACAGAGCCTTTTGTCCTTTCTTTGTGATATTAACTTGTAAAGCCCGCTTGTTTTTTGGATCTATATGACGCTCCACCATTTCATTTTCAGTTAAGCTATCCAATATTTTACTCGCAGTCGCACATTCAATATCACATTCTTTGGCAATTTCGCTCAGCTTACTGTCTTTATGCGCATTGATATATCTGAGCACTTTCGGTTGTCCCGGATATAAACCATAATTATGCATATCGCTTCTCATTTGCTTACGATGAATATGAAATACTTTAAATAATAATATATGTAGCTGTGTATCCATAACATTCCCCTTTCGCAATTCTTTTCATATTTTCTTAACTGCTTTGATTAATTAATCAGTCAGAGTCGCTTTTATCTTTTGCATGATAGCTTTTTTAATGTTGTGTTATGCGAACAAACATTCAACACTCATATTCAGCATTCTAACTATTAGCATACTAAATATTATACCTAAACAGAAAAAAGTCAAGCAGCAACTTCCTATAAATGCAATTAACGAAAAGTGCTAAAACTGAAATTCATGACTCGATAATGAAACAAAATCATTTTTCTCTTATTAATTTATACAATTTGCCGCATACTACTAGCAGGAGGTATGATGATGTCAAAAAGAAAAAACGATTTGCTGAAGGAGCAGAACAATAAAAAAGATGCGGGTAATAATCAATGGACCAATGCGAATTTAAAGTATTATCCTGATGAGAGAGAACGCCAAGACGGTCCCGGCGGAAACTAGGAGGTAGATTATGAAGCTCATAAAAGGAATAGCATTAGCAATCGCGATTATCGGTTGTATTAACTGGGGTTTGATCGCCCTATTGGAGTTTGACTTAGTCGCATATTTATTCGGAACAATGACAGTTTTCTCACGTATTGTATACACATTAGTCGCATTAAGCGGTCTATATTTACTGACTTTCTTTATGAAGTTGTCTGATGAATAAACGAAATATGATTCATTAAACCTTACAAAATGGTATTATTTTCCTAATGAGAAGCTGATTAATATAAGGCTGTGTCATAAGAAGATATTTCTTATAAGAATATGACATAGCTTTTCTTCGTGAAGTGCAAAAGTAACTTCCACTTCTAAAGGTCGAAAAATATATAGTGGAAATAAGTGATACAAAAGCGATAAACAAAGAAAATATGAGAAGTTTTTAA
>QZED01000006.1 GCA_009917405.1 bacterium c-19
ATCTCGGACACAAAATACATCAGCGTTATGAGAAACAGGCATGGTATCAGCTGATCAGAAAAGGAACACTGCTGGGAATCTTTGTGATTTGTATTATGTTTTTGGTCAGCTCTACATATAATCCGTTTATTTATTTTCGGTTTTAGTCAAGCGCATCAAAGGTATACAGACAGACATAGAAAAAAGCCATTGCTTAAGCGATAGACGCAACGGCTTTCTGTTGCTTATAATTATATTAAGGAAGTATTGCCCTATAAAATTTCGTTATCTCCGCCAATGAAATCAGTGTCGAGTTCATCACTTAAGTCCTTAACCTTATAATCCTTAAAATCAGGGAATTTAATTTCCTTGACTTTATTTTGTTCAGAGAAAGAAATAGTAAAGCTGATCGGATAATCTTTACCTTCAATTTCAAGCAACAAATCAAAGGTAATTTCGTCCATCATACGATCCTTGATGCTCATAGTGCCGTCATAGCTTTTGATCGTCATCTTAAACTGCTCATTAGCGCCTGCTGTTTTCATCAGCTGATCAAACATCTCCAAATCAAAGCTGAACGCAATCACGCCCTGATCCTTATCTTGATACTTAAACTCCTTAAACATTTTTTTAACCGCTTCCGCATTAACTTCATCATCGGAAGTAAAAGAACCGTTTTCATCATTAGTCATACTGAACAGCTTCATGAAATCTTTCGGTAAGGCAACCTTTGTCTTTTCATTCATGAAATTCATATAAAAGGTATTATCTTTTAAATAAAATGCTGTATCATCCAAAGCAACGCCGTAAACGGCAAGATCGAATTCCATCGCTAATTGCGGTTGATCGGAAATGATCAGATCGGCATTCATATTAATTTTTGTGTTCTTCGTTTCTTTATCCTTATCTCCGTAAACACCGCCCGCAACGTCAATATGAATACTTTTGATTTGCCTCATTGCCTGGGCAGCATCTATATACAGGGAAATTGCGTCCTCATCATAGCGAGAGGAACAGCCGCAAAGGCAAGCGGCTATGATTGCGGTAAAGCATAAAAATTTTTTCATAATGAAATCATCCTTTCTCTTGAGAGCTAATTGCCGGAATTATTGCTTTTTGCCAACGGCCAAGTATCTAAATCCTTCGGAAATTCCAAGGTTTTCTTCTCATTAATCGAATCCAGCTTCAAATAAGCGGATACAGTCACTTTTTCTCCGTTGCTTAAACCTTCAAAGGTAAGTGTCAAAGATTTGAAGAAATCATTTGCCAATTCAACATCGATTATCATATTATTTACTTCATCGATACCGATTTCTTTAAAGTTAATATCGCCCTTAGCGCTTGCGTCCTGTACAATTTCATCCTTTAATTCAAAATGAAGCGTTTCACCCTCAATGGAAGCAGCTTTTAAATTTTCCTTAAACATTTCTTTATCAAAGCCAACTGTTTCTGGATCAAAGGAAAAACTCGGTATATTTCCCCATTCAAGCTTCTGTTTTTGTTTTTGACCCAGCGCATTCATATAAGCCGTTTGATCTACGATGTAAACCTCCGCAAACTTCTCGGATTTCATACCGTCTGATGTTAAATCCAAAAATAAAGAAAGCTGAAGTTCATCTAAAATACAGGAACCGTAAAGCTTACCGTTAGTGAGCGGAGCTTCAAATCCTAACTCATAATCAAATGAATCCACTTCTGCGAATTTCTGTACTGCGGGGATAATGCGATCGATTGCCTGTTCATCAATCTTCGGTTTTGAGCAGCCGAACATTGAAAACAAGACTGTACTGCATAAAAATAATTGAATTAATTTTTTCATATGATCCTCCCTATATGATATCTTGTTTACAATATATCATAATTCTATAGAAATAACTATAAGAATTTATGATTTCTCAGCGTTTTTATGATTAATATTTGTTATCTCATCTATTTATTCCTTATATAAGTGCAGCTAATTAGCTTCATACATACATCAATATTAGGATATGTTAAAAAAGCAAACCTGTGAGAAACTCAACTTGAGAATAATACAGTAGGGTAAAGTAGCGAAATTAAATAATAACGATAATTGATATATGAAATGAATAAATTTATAATAAACGAAGGGTATTCTATGGTACAATGGATAAAAAGAAGAATGAATAAAAGGAGTGAAGAAGATGTTCAGAATCGGACAGTCAAGTGATATTCATCAGCTTGTAAGCGGCAGAGCGTTAATATTAGGCGGAGTGAAAATCATGCATGACAAAGGATGCTTGGGACACAGTGATGCGGATGCACTTTTACATGCGGTGGCAGAAAGCATATTGGGAGCGCTTGCCCTTGGTGATCTGGGCAGTCATTTTTCTGATCAGGATCCTGCCTATGCCGGCATTGACTCTATGATCATATTGCGAAAAGTTGCGGAAATGATGAATGAGGCAGGATATGAAATACAGAATCTTGATGCATTGATTATGATTGAAAAACCGAAGATGGCACCGCATATTCATGCGATGCGAACCAATATTGCAAATTGCTTGTGCTGTGATATTTCACAAGTCAGTGTAAAAGCAACGCGTGGTGAAGGCTTAGGGTTTGTCGGCAGAGAAGAAGGCGTTTTGGCACAATGTGTGACATTATTGAGAAAAAAATAATCGATGTATGCCGAGTCCTTAACTCTAATCAGATCATTTATGACATTGATTTAAAATGAATATTTATAGAATATATGAAGGCAGCCACTTCGTCAAATGCCTAACTTTTGGCTTTTATCAGCTCATAAAGGAGTTTTTTTAAGAAAATGACAGTGTAAGATTGAATAACCTTGAAAATACATGTATAATAATACTACTTAGGGTTAGGAAATATATCCGGAGGTATGAGCATGAACTATAATGATGACAGAGAATATTACAATCGCAATCAGGGCTTTAACAATCCAAACGAGCGCATGCGCAATGTTGTGAACAATGAGCAGCGCCGTTATGAACCGCAGATGAGCCAGCAGGAAGCATCGGAACCTACAGTAATCGGAAAAGGGGCAAGAATTGTCGGTACTGTGGAAGTAGCCGGCGATTTGGTAATACAGGGTGAAGTACAGGGTGATATTACTTGTCAAAATAAAATCAAGGTTACGGGCGTTGTGGACGGAAACATCACAACTTGTGACGTGGATTTAGATAATGCGATTGTTACAGGCGATATTAATTGTACAGGCGATCTGCACTTAAGTGTCAGCGCAACGGTAGCGGGTAACTGTGAAGCGATGAATGTTGTCTGCGGCGGTAGAATTAAAGGTGATGTGAACGCTGCGGAATCGGCGACATTTGAAGATAAAGCAGCTTTGGTCGGCAATTTGACTGCACGTGATATTGAAATTCAAAAGGGCGCGGTTCTACAAGGAAGTGTCAATATCCGTCAAGATGTTTATTTTGATACCGAGCATTAATAAATGATTGATAATAAATAAAAACAAGAATTTTGTCTGATAGGCGAATTTCTTGTTTTTTAGTTATATCGGATAATAAAAGAAAAGCCGCAGGGGGTTATGCGGCCTTTCTTTGTGGGAGCTGTTAAATGGCTTCAATAAGTAAAAATAGGTTTAGGGATAGGGATAATGAATCATACCATTTAACAACATCTATATTTTAACTGCTTTCCGTAAAAAAAGCAAGTACTTTTTTTAATTTTGAAAATAAATTTATTCATATTTTGAAAAATCGCAGATATAAATGATACGGAAGCTGTTTTTAAGATAAATATACAAGCGTTTGGTTACTTATATCTACAATCAGCAATAAAAAACTTGGTGCATAGAAAAAGTATCTGTTTTATTAAAGGGAATGTGTAAAATTATGGTATTTATAAAAAGCTCTTGAAGATGTTTTCTAACAGGTATATGATATACCTTGATACTTTCATCGTAGATTTATCAGATGAAAGTATATAGTAAATAAAACAAGAAAGGATTGTGAATCCATGAATAAAAAGAAAAAACCACTGTACTATTATTATTTTATTATAATGATAGTACTGATCTTATTAAACAGCTTCTTCTCGGGATTTTTATATCATTCACGTCAACAGGAAGTGAGCTATAATGAATTCCAAACGGCGCTGAAAGAAAATAAGATTGATGAAGTACAAATAGAAAATGAGACTATTACTTACACGTTGAAAAATGATGAAAAACAGCTTCGTTATTATACGGGGAACATGCAGGATCCGAGTTTAACAGAACAGTTGATAGAGGCAAAAGCGAAGTTTCAGCGTATTTATCCGCAAGAGATCAATCCGTTTTTCAGTGCATTGATTACCTTTTTATTGCCACTGTTATTTTTGTGGGGATTAGGTAATTTTATGTTCAAGCGCATTCAAAAGAAACTGGGGAATGACGGGATGACCTTTGGAACAGGCGGTGGCTTGGGAAGTTTCGGCAAGGCGAATGCGCAAGTTTATGTGGAAGCCCAGAGTGGAAAGCGGTTTTCTGATGTTGCGGGGCAGGATGAAGCGAAAGAAGCGCTGTTGGAGATGGTGGATTTTTTAAAAAATCCTAAAAAATATGAAAAAATAGGAGCGCAGATGCCAAAGGGAGCGCTTTTGGTCGGTCCCCCGGGAACCGGAAAAACATTGTTGGCAAAAGCGGTTGCCGGAGAGGCAGGAGTACCATTCTTTTCCATTTCCGGTTCGGAGTTTGTGGAAATGTTCGTTGGTCGCGGTGCGGCAAGAGTGCGTGATTTATTTAAACAGGCACGCGAAAAAGCACCTTGTATCGTTTTTATTGATGAAATTGACACAATCGGTAAAAAGCGTGATGGTGGCGGATTCAGCGGGAACGATGAACGAGAACAGACGTTGAATCAGCTGTTGGCAGAAATGGATGGGTTTGACGGATCGAAAGGTGTGGTACTGTTAGCCGCTACCAATCGCCCGGAATCATTAGATGCGGCATTGTTGAGACCGGGACGATTTGATCGTCGTATCCCGGTAGAACTGCCAGATCTGAAGGGGCGAGAAGCGATTTTACACGTACACGCAAAAGATGTTAAAATCGGCACAAATATTGATTTCAATGCGGTAGCGCGGGCAACAGCCGGCGCAAGCGGAGCTGAATTGGCAAACATCGTAAATGAAGCGGCATTGTTGGCAGTAAAGGATGATCGTTCGGTAGTGTCACAAAGTGATTTTGATGAAGCGGTGGAGACTGTAATTGCCGGTTATCAGCGAAAAGGTGCCGTAATTTCTACGAAAGAGAAGCTGATTGTATCCTATCATGAAATCGGTCATGCATTAGTGGCGGCGAAACTGAAAAATACCGCTCCAGTTCATAAAATAACGATCATTCCGAGAACCTCGGGAGCACTCGGCTATACGATGCAGGTAGAGGAACAAGAAAGCAATTTAATGTCAAAGGACGAGGCGTTTGAACGTATTGTGACCTATTGCGGCGGTCGCGCGGCAGAGGAGTTGATCTTCCACAGCATCACAAGCGGAGCAGCTAATGATATTGAACAGGCAACTAAAATCGCTCGTGCGATGATTACAAGACTGGGTATGAGTGATGAATTCGGAATGGTTGCGTTAGAAACACTGAATAATCAATATTTAGGGCAGGATACTTCTTTGATGTGTTCTTCCGATACAGCGGCTAAGGTTGATAATGCGATGATGCGCTTGATCAAGGAAGCACATGAAAAAGCATATACGATTTTGCAGGAAAATAAAGACAAGCTGCATGAACTTGCCAAGTATCTGTATGAACAAGAAACGATTACCGGTGAGGAATTTATGAAGGTGCTGAGCGCCGAAGCATAAAAAAACTTTAAAACGATTCATTCAACAGTGAAGGATAAAGAAAACGGCAGTTATCTGTTTCGCTTAGGATAAGAAATCCATGTGAACAGGACAACGCCGTTTTTTATGTGCAGTTGGAATCGGATCATATAAACAGTGAACATTTCTATGTAGTGTATAATACCATTAGAAACGAAAAGGATCATCTGTTTATTCGGATGATTGGAAATAGGCGGCAGGCAGATAGATGACATCGCTGTTGTGGTTATAATTCTTTGGTGCAGTGACAACCGCATTACGAGCATTCGTCAGAACCGCATCACTTTGAATTTTATACCATACTGAATTACCGTCGATGGTTTCACCATTGACTTCGCCGAGTATAACAACCGCATAATTTTCTGTGGGCGGCGTATAAAACAGCGTTTTGGAAGAAGTATCCGGTTGTGCGTAACAAGGCGTTTTTGGTTTGTTTTGTAATATTTTCAGCGTATAGCGTGTTTCATCCTTACCGCCTAAGTACCCATCCATCGTGCGATAATACTGCGCTGCCTTTTCACCCCAATACGGGTCGGATGCATAACTCACATTCATACCGCTTTCTTTATCACCGAAGTATCCGCCTAAATAGCGATTGCCGCTTCGATTAAAGCATGCTGCTGCACTTCCCGTATCATCGGGATCACTTTGATCACAAGGATTCAAATAACCCTGATTTAGAAACAACGAAGCATGTGTAGCGATTCCTGCCGCTACATCCTTATAACCATTTGCATTTGCATCCGGCGCATGATCATATGCCGCATGTCCGAACAGATTATTTTTTTCAATCGCAATTTGACTTTTACCGAATCCGCTCTCATTAATTGCCAGTGAAAGCATCATCAGCGCATTCACTCCGTAAGTATTCTGTGCATCAATAAAAGAATAGCCTTCATCATATAACTGACTTTCCTGCTTTGCGCAAGGATAACCGCTTGGTTTTGCGACAAAACCGAGTATGTTTGTGATATAAGCATTGATGTCTTTCGACACATAAGAGGTCTTTGCCCGATGTGATAAGTATTGATAGTAATTAAAATGCGGTTCTTTATTATTCACACTGTTTTCATATGTATCATTACGATAATCATCAATCATTTGTGAATATGCAGAATAGAAATAATGTCCATCATAGCTGTATAACCGCTGATCCTGAAACGCTGTTTTAGTTTTGCCGAGGGATATGACAGTAGGGTATTCATTTTTTGACAAATCGGTTGTCCCGTTATGAATAATCGCTCCGTCCTCTATTGTATAATGATTAACCGATTTCACTTTTGTCTGATCAAAATAGTTATAAATTTCAATATCACTGCGCTTTACCCAACCGACTGCACCACTTTGTTTAAACTTGACCTTTTCTCCTTTATCGTCAGTTTCCAAATAAGCGCCGTCTGCGCCATAACAGCCGTTGGTGTATCCGTTTTTTTGATTGTGAGCATTGACATACGAGGTATTTTCTCCACATGTTTTGGTTCTGAAATTCACAATGCCATAGCGAATCGCCATGATCTGTTCTTGTTCATCTAAAACGGCAGGATTAAATTTTCCCTGCTCAATCAACTTCATCATTTCACGTTTGGCAGTTTTAAAGCTTGTATAGTATTGAATCGTATCGGCTTCGCCGTCTTCTTGATATACTACCAGTTTATAGTGTGCCGGTGAGGAATGAAATCGTGCCAAAAGCACTATAACTCCAATGAGCAGTAAAAATGAATACAGCATTTCGCGCTGCAGTCGTCTCGCTCGTTTGGAGTAGTTAGGTTTTCTTTTTCTTGTTGTTTTTGTTTTTTGCGCCATAATTACCTCTGTATCTATTTTACATGAATTTGTTTGTGAATGAAATATATCTGCGAAATTTTCTTTTTTTATTATTTTCAGACAGGTGGCGAATCATATCGCAGTCATCGCTTTTTCTGCATAATCTATTCATGAGATAAGATTAAGTGAATAATCTGATGTAATTTAACCGCTTTCACTTGCAAAAGCTCTTATTTTATAGTACTCTATTCATAGAATATTATGTTTACCAAATGCTTTATTATATTAAAAGTAATAATTTTGTAACACACTGATGAAAAAGGAGATGGGACGATGCCTTTAAAACACGCTATATTGGGAATTTTGAATTATCAGGATATGACCGGATATGATATTGATCGATGGCTTCAGAAGCCGATCGCTTTCTTTTGGCATGCGCAGACATCACAAGTATATAAGGAATTAAATGTGATTGCGAAAAATAATTGGGTGGAAAGCCGCGTTGAAGTTCAAAGCGGTAAGCCAAACAAAAAAGTATTTTCTATCACTGATGAGGGCAGAATTGAATTAAAGCGTTGGCTCGGTGACGCTGACATTACCGAAATTATGAAGTATAAAAATCCGTTGTTAATTAAAATTTTCTTTTCGGGTAATATTGACTTGGGTGCGACGATGCGTTTGTTGGAGAAGTATATTGCGGAGTGTGAAGCAATTATTGATTCTATGAATGAGGATACTCGCAATATTCCTGATTATGAGGAATCATTTCAAACTAAGGAAGAATCTTTTTATTGGGGCATGACAATTACATATGGGCTAATGTATTATAAAAATGAGATAACCTGGGCTAACTGGTGTATTGAAAAGCTGAAGGCTAAGATTGACGAGTAAGCAAAAATATTGAAACTGACTTTTAATATGTTTTTAAAATAATGACCCTCTTCCGGTTACGCAGAAAGAGGATCATTAAAATATTATCGCATTTAAACTAAAAGTTACATAAAATGTGATATTTGGGACTGCGCAGTTTCTTTTAAACATGATGTATGATACTTTAAACAAGAAAAGGAGAGAAATCATTAAAACAATAAATTATAAAAGGTGATGTGATAGATTCGAAGTTTGATTAATAAAAGATAAACACCAAACTCAACGAGAAAGGAGAAAGTAATTATGAACAAAAGAAAATTAATATCATCCGCATTGGCACTGATCTGTGCGGTTGTTATGGGAGCCTGTGGTAAGCAAACTGCGTCTCCCGATGAACAAGGCGATAATCAGAGTGGCGGCACGACGGAGGCAATCGCATTTTTAAACAAAGCCTTAGATAAATATGAATCCCAACCCGGTCTTGAGATGCGGATCCATTTAAAGTCAGTTTATCCTGAAGATCCAAGCGGAATCCCAGAAGCTGAAATGGGTAATAAATCCAGCGAATATGTTATTCGTGCTGCTCACGCAAATGAAAAAGAATATCAATGGTGGCACAGTGACACAGATCAGGAAGATAGGCTTTATATATTTTCAAAAACAAATGACGCAATGCTGTTTGGACATTTGTTTGACAAGGAGATGAGAATATCTTCATATTCAAATAATGTACATAGATCCGACAGCTTCAACGTACTCAGACGCGATCTTAACGGATTCATGCCGAAAGGGGAATATGCCGCCTATTTTGATTTTAAAATGACAAAGGACGGTGATCACACGATTGTGACAATGTACTGTAAGGATTTGGCAGGCTATACGAAATATCGGCGTGAACATTATAATTTATTTGAAGATAATCCTGATGCGAAGTATACGTTAATTGAAGATGAGTATTTTATTGATTCTGATTTTAACCTTATAAAAAGAAACAATCATTTAAAAACTGATTACGGGAAAGGTCAGGTATCCGAAATAAATATGACAACTGATATAAAAGCAATCAGTGACGGTATCATCAACACCGAATTTTTAGATTCGCTCGTGAACGATATGGAAAGCGGCAAACTTCATGAGGGAGACAGCGTAGAGTGGAAAATTGACGCTTGATAAAAACAGTTGTCCCGATGAACCTTAAAATAAGATAAGATCCCCATTATAAGCAAAACTGATCCATTAATAAGGTAAGAACAAAAGTCTGAAGCCGAACCCGCACACAAACGAAAAGACGCACCGCTTCGATCACTGCGATTGTGGATAAAAAAATAAAATTTCCCTTTGCGAAATACTAAACATATGCTATAATACTTAAGCACTTACTTTAGATTCACATGAAATCTAAGGCGGAAGGAGACGAAAAATATGAAAAAAGGCATTCATCCTGAATACCATCGCATTATGGTAAAATGTACATCCTGCGGTAATGAATTTGAAACAGGATCTACAGCGACCGAATTGCGAGTTGATACTTGTTCAAACTGTCATCCTTTTTATACCGGGCGTCAGCGTTTCGCAGCTGCTCAGGGTAGAATCGAGAAGTTTAACAAGAAATACGGAATGGGTAAATAAGCAAAGGCATCTTGGAAACAGGATGCTTTTCTTTTGAAAGCGCTTATGTGGCTCAAACAAGAAACCGATTCACGATAAAATGCAGATAACCACCGAAAACAATATTTTTTAATTCATGACAAAGTTTGCTTGATAATTTTAAAAAATGCGATAAATAAAGGCATTTACAGGATTTGCATGCTTATTTTTATTGCAATTTAGCGGCTAAAGTATTATAGTTATAGCAGATAGCTTGCATATGCTGTAAAGCTATGAAAATTAAAGAAGAATTTGAAAAAGAAGTTTATAGGATAGAAAAGCTTACAAGGATTTCAAACACAGCGTACAAAGTGAAGCAGCTGTGTGAAAACTGAAATCTGAAACTAAAAACATAAGGGAGTGAGCGTATGTTGAATGCCATTTTCGCTAATCCGATTTATAAGAATTGTCGAGAAGCGATTCTTTGTACGATAGATTTATGTATTGTTTTATTGTCTTTCTTTTTAGCTTACTGGTCCAAAGTAGATTTTAATCTGCAAAGGCTTTGGACAATCGATTTAATGCACATAATCGTTGCGCTGATTGTAGTTCTGATTGTCTATGCGATCAGCTTTTTGATGTTTCGCATACATCAAAGCCTATGGAAATATATCGGTGTGGTGGAAGCGTTTCGCATCGGCTTATCCGTGTTTGTTGCGAGTGTCGTGCTGGCTTTCCTCATAATCTTTTTATCAATGAACAGCTTTTATATCAGTGTAGTATTTGTGGCGGGACTGTTATCCATCCTGTTGATGTTCAATGTGCGCTTGGCATATCGATTATTGAGAAAATATACTGTGAAGCCGGATCGTGATATGCCGAAAGAAAATGTGATCATTGTCGGAGCGGGTGACGGCGGATATATTCTATCAAAGGAAATCTCCCAAAACGAAAAAATGAATGTGAATGTTGTAGGGTTTGCGGATGATCAGCGTGTCAATAAGGTCATCAACGGTCAGCGAGTATTGGGAAGTACCTATGATTTACCCGAGCTTGTAACCAAATATCAGATCAGTACCGCTTATATCGCCATACCGAGTGCAACTAAAGCGGAAATTCGTCGTATTAACGATATTTGTCAATCCTTAAAATTAAAAACCAAAATCATGAAGGAAGCTGACAGTCTGTTGGAAGATGAGAGCGCTGCGAAATATCCGATTGCGGATATTTCTATTGAGGACTTGTTGGGACGCGGAGAAATCAAGCTTCAACAAAATGAAATCGGATCCTATATCGGCGATAAAGTAATTGCGATTACTGGTGCGGGCGGATCGATCGGCTCCGAACTGTGTCGGCAAATTGTGAAATTCAAACCGAAACAGCTTGTGATGATTGATATAAATGAAAACTCTTTATACATGTTAGAGCAGGAATTCAATCGTAATAAAGTACACGGATTGATGAGTAAGGACATTCAAGTAATATCATTAATCGTATCGATTCGAGATTATAGCTCTGTAAACCAAGTATTTAAGCAATATCAGCCTGAGGTGGTTTTCCATGCGGCGGCGCACAAACATGTGCCGTTGATGGAGACAAGACCGCAGGAAGCGATCAAAAACAATGTATTCGGAACCAACAACGTGATTCAGGCATGTATCAAAAACAAAGTATCACGCTTTATTATGATCAGTACCGACAAAGCGGTAAATCCGACCAATGTCATGGGAGCGACAAAGCGTATGACTGAGATGTTATTACAGGCGAACGGTGATAACGGCGTTACCAAAATGGCAGCAGTTCGTTTCGGAAATGTGTTGGGATCCAATGGCTCCGTTATACCGATCTTTAAACAACAGATCGCCGAGGGCGGTCCGGTAACGATTACCGATAAAAATATTATTCGCTACTTTATGACAATTCCAGAAGCGGCACAGCTAGTGTTACAGGCAGGCTTCTATGCGGATAAAGGCGAAATCTTCGTTTTGGATATGGGTGAGCCGGTAAAAATTCTGGATTTAGCGGAAAAGATGATTCGACTGTCCGGTTACAAGCCTTATGAAGATATCGATATTGTAGAAATCGGTTTGCGTCCCGGAGAAAAAATGTTCGAGGAACTGCACTTGAGCGGTGAAACAAGAACCAAAACTAAAAATAACTTGATTTATAAAAATAACGTCATGGGTATTACGGTAGAACAGGTTGAAGAAAAACTGCGCACATTAAGCGACCTATTGCAAAAAGACGCAGATACAGAAGTATATCGCGAAACGATGCTTGAAATTATAAAAGATGACAGGAGGGCAATTGGATGAAAGAAACGAAACAAACTATGAAGATTCCATTCTCACCGCCTGACATCAGCGAGGCAGAAATCGCAGAAGTTACTGATGCACTTCGCAGCGGCTGGATCACAACCGGACCGAAGACGAAACAGCTGGAAAAAGAGCTGGCAACATATTGCGGGGTTGAACGTGCGGTTTGCTTAAATTCAGCTACGGCGGCATTAGAGATGACGCTGCGCTTATTGGGAATACAAGCGGGTGATGAAGTGATTGTGCCTGCCTATACTTATACGGCAACTGCAAGTCCGATTGCGCATGTCGGGGCGACAATAGTTATGGTGGATCTTGCGAAAGATTCATTGGAAATGGATTATGAACAGTTAGAAGCAGCGATAAGCGAAAAAACAAAGGCGATAATACCGGTTGATATAGCCGGGATCCTATGTGATTATGATCGCCTTTTTGCGCTTGTGGAAACAAAGAAAGCGCTGTTTCAGCCGCGGACCGAAATCCAAAAGGCAATCGGCAGATGTGTGATTATATCTGATTGCGCACATGGCTTCGGGGCAATCCGAGATCATAAAAAAGCCGGTGCGTTTGCCGATTTTACGACCTTCTCCTTTCATGCGGTGAAAAATCTGACAACCGCAGAAGGCGGAGCGCTTACGTGGAAAGCAATCAACGGCTTCAGCGATGAAGCGATCTACAAGCAGTACCAGTTATTGTCACTGCACGGGCAGACCAAAGATGCGCTCAGTAAAAATCAATTGGGAAGCTGGGAATACGATATTGTATCACCTGCCTATAAATGCAATATGACCGATCTTCAGGCAGCACTCGGCTTGGCGCAAATCAAGCGCTATGACGGAATGTTGAAACGCCGTCATGAAATCGTCGATCGATACAATCAGGCATTTCAATCCACCAATATTCAATATTTGAAACATTGTGATGAGAATCATCGCTCCAGTGCTCACCTATACATCACTCGAATAGCGGGAGCGGATGAAGCGAAGCGCAATGAAATTATCATCAAAATGGCAGAGCGCGGAGTTGCCTGCAATGTGCATTACAAAGCACTGCCGATGTTAAGCGCCTATCGCAATATGGGTTTTTCGATTGAAGACTATCCTAATGCTCACGACTTCTATCACAATGAAATCACGCTGCCCCTTTACAGCACTCTAAGCGATGAAGCACAGACATATATCATCGAGCAGTTCCTTGCGGTTTTGGAGGAAAGCAGATGCTGATGAAGAAATGGAACGAGCTTCCTAAGGAATTCCAAACGTCAGAGATCAAGCAATATTATGACATTCTGGCAAAACGAACTGCCGCTCTTATAATCAAGCGTAGCTTTGATATTATCATGTCGCTGCTGCTTTTGCTTATTTTATCACCGGTATTTCTTGTAATTGCCGTAATGATTAAAGCGGAAACTAAAGGAGCGGTTTTTTATCGGCAAAAGCGCATTACCCAATACGGCAAAAGCTTTCGCATTTATAAATTTCGTACTATGATAGTCAATGCCGATCAACTCGGAACACTTGTAACATTACAAGGTGATGAGCGCATCACAAAAACGGGAAAGCGCATCAGAAAATGTCGTTTAGATGAATTACCGCAGCTGATCAATGTATTAAAAGGTGAAATGACCTTCGTCGGCACACGACCTGAAGTGGAAAAATACGTAAAAGTCTACAGCGATGCGATGAAAGCGACTTTATTATTACCGGCGGGGATTACTTCATTGGCGAGTATCCGTTATAAAGATGAGGATGAAATCTTAGCGAAATATCCGCAAAATGTGGATGAAGCTTATATCAACATTGTATTATCAGAAAAAATGAAATATAATTTAGAGTATCTGATTCAATTCAGTATTTGGCAGGATTTAAAGCTTTGTTTTTTAACAATCGCAGCTGTTTTACATAAATAAGGGTGATAGAATGAACGATTTAATTTCAATTATAACTCCGGTATATAACGGAGAAGCATATATCGAGGCAACGATTCAAAGTGTATTGGCACAAACTTATACGAATTGGGAAATGTTAATCGTAGATGATCTCTCTACAGATCATACTGCACAGATTATTCAAAAATATGTTGAGCAAGACTCACGCATTCGTTTTTTTGTGTTATCATCAAAAGGCGGAGCGTCGATGGCACGAAACAAGGCGATCAGTGAAGCCAAAGGCAGCTATATAGCCTTTTTGGATGCCGATGATTTATGGAAAAGCGAAAAGCTGGAAAAACAGCTGTGTTATATGAAGGCACACGATATTGATTTTTGTTATCATAATTATTCCTTAATCGATGAAGCAGGTAAGCCTTGTAATATTCAAAGAATCGCTCCGGCTAAGATCACTTATCGACGCACGCTGTTGGGCTGCTCCATCGGCTGTCTTTCAGTGATGTATGCGGTAAAAAATATCGGCTTGGTACAAACAAAACGAATTGATAAACGAAATGACGATGCGTTATGGATTACAATTCTGAAGCGCTGTCGCTTCGGCTACTTGTTAGATGAAGACTTGGCATATTATCGTGTCGGCAGTTCTTCTCTTTCATCTGGTTCTAAGGTTAAGCTATTAAAATATCATTTTCTTCTGTATCGGGATATAGCTGAGTTTGATATATTCAGAAGCTTATTTTATACCGGAACAAATATTGCCGTTTATTTTATAAATAAACGAAACAGAGAAATCGATTTAACTAATCAACAAATTGTTGATAAACAGTAATGATACATAAGAAACAAAATAAAAGAGGATCGGCAAGAGGAAGGCAGGGATGATATGAAAATAGGAATTGCGGGAACAGGATATGTGGGACTGTCCATGGCAGTGCTTTTGGCACAGCGACATGAAGTGACGGCATATGATATTGATGCGAAAAAGGTTGAACAGATCAATCAAAAGATCTCACCCATCAAGGATGCGGAAATATCTGCTTTTTTGGCGGAAAAGCAGCTTCATTTAAAGGCGACGACATGTGCTGAAGAAGCGTATAAAGATGCTGATTTTATCATTGTCGCAACACCGACAAACTATGATGATGTTAAAAATCATTTTGATACGAGTGCAGTAGAAAGTGTTTTAAAAGACGCTTTGGAAATGAACCAAACAGCTCTTATAGTAATTAAATCAACGATACCGGTAGGTTATGTGAAACGGATTCGATCATTATTTCATACCGACCGTATCCTTTTTTCACCGGAATTTTTAAGAGAGGGAAAGGCGCTGTACGACAATCTATATCCGTCACGAATTGTTGTCGGTGATGAAACGGCTGAGGCAAAGCAGTTTGCGAATCTGTTACAGGAAAGTGCATTGATTGAGGCGCCGGTTATTTTGACGCAGCCGAGTGAGGCAGAAGCGATCAAGCTGTTTGCGAATACATATTTGGCAATGCGTGTAGCCTTCTATAATGAGCTTGATACGTATTGTGAACTCAAGCAGTTGAATACCAAACAAATTATTACCGGAATCGGATGTGATCCGCGTATCGGCAATCACTATAACAATCCTTCCTTCGGCTACGGCGGTTATTGTCTCCCAAAGGATACGAAGCAGTTAAAAGCTAATTATGACGGTGTTCCCAATGATATTATCAGCGCAATCGTTGATGCGAATGATACGCGTAAGAAGCATATTGCGGATATGATTTTGGCAAGAAAGCCAAAGACGGTAGGAATCTATTTGCTTACGATGAAAAAGGGCTCCGATAATTTTAGAAAATCAGCGATTCAAGATGTAATTGCGTACATCAAGAAATCAACCAATGTTATTATTTATGAGCCTGCAATCACAGCGGATTCCTTTATGAAGCTTGAGGTATATCACGATTTGGCGCAGTTTAAAGAAGACAGTGATGTAATTGTGACAAATCGCATGGATGAAGTATTGTCCGATGTAGCAGATAAGGTGTATACAAGGGATATTTATGAGCGAGATGAATAAAGCGGGGCAATCAAAAGCGAATCAGACAGTTGAGGTCTTGATCACAACGATGAATTGTCAGGATCCGATCAAACTGTTAAAACAGATGAATATTCAGGGAGCGGCGATGATCGGCAATCAGGTAAATGATGCTTATGCATTGAGAGATTGCGTATCAGAAACAACTTATCAAGATTATTGTATACCGATGTATTCCTTTCGGGAAAAGGGTGTAGGCTTGAATCGCAATAATTTATTAATGCGGACAGCGTCGTCCTATTGTTTATTCGGTGATGATGATTTAACTTATACCGATGGTTATGAACAAGCGGTGATCCGGTATTTTGAGCAGTATCCCGATGCCGATGTGTTGATCTTTAATCTTCTTGAACAAACACCGACACGCTATTTGATCAAAGAAGCTTTCAAAGTAAATTCTCTAAACTATATGCGCTTCGGTGCTGCACGTATTGCGGTTCGCAGTGCCTGTATTCAAACGCACGGAATTCTGTTCAATACATGCTTTGGCGGCGGTGCTCATTATTCCAACGGTGAGGACACCTTATTTTTAAGCAGTTGTCTAAAGGCAGGGTTGAAGATCTACGCAATTCCGTACACGATTGCACAGCTGCGTGAGGATCGCAAATCCACTTGGTTTGAAGGGTACAAAGAAACTTATTTTTTAGATAAAGGGTTATTATATTATTTAATTTCACGACGTTGGTATCGCCTGTTGATCCTACAGGACGCATACCGTCATCGCAAAATGTACGGTCAGCCCTTCAGTTATTTGTGGAATACGATGAATCGAGGTGTTAAGAATGCAAAAAACAGGAGATTTACCTTTCGTTGAATTTTCTTTTATCATTCCTGTATATAATACATCAGCTTATTTGGCGGATTGTGTAAAAAGTGCATTAGATCAGGATTATGATCGTAAACGCTGTGAAATTATTTTAATTGATGACGGTTCAACTGATGACAGCGTATCTTTATGCGATCGATTGGCAGATCAATATCCGATGATCAAAGTGTTTCATCAGCACAATCAAGGCACGGCAGCTGCGAGAAATTTAGGGCTTCAGAATGCGTCGGGAGAATATATTATCTTTTTGGATTCCGATGATCGTATCTTGCCGAATGCATGTCAATCGCTTCATGAAATCATTGAAGCACATCATATCGATATTATCGTGACCAATTTATGCATGATTGACGGTGAGCATCAGGAAAAGTTATGTCATGATCAGGGCTTAAACAATACGATCGTCAGCGGACGTGATTACTTATATCATGAATTGAGTCATCACTCTTTACATATGGCAATGGTGTTACAGATTTATCGCCGTGCGTTCTTAAATGAAAATCAGTTACGGCTGCTCAGCGGGATGCGCTATGAGGATGAGGACTTTACACCGCGAGCTTTATTAGCTACAGATGCGGTATACGTTTCCGATCTATGCTTTTATCAATATTTGATTCATGATGCATCAATTACGCATCAAAGCGATTATTATCCGAAAGTTAAAGATCTGTATACAATTCTTTTACAGTTGGATGAATTGTATCAAAAAGAAGCAGAGCCGCTTCGATCTTATTTAAGGGAAAGCTTATTAGAAAAATATTTATATTTGTATGCGAAAGCAAATGCTTATGAAAAGCAGTTTGATGATATTAGAAATAAAGCTTTTGTAAAAGGAAAAGCAAAATCGATGCGAAATCGATTAAAAGTTCTGTTATTTTGTCTGAGTGATCAACTCTATTGTCGCATCAATCAAAAAGGGAGGTAGCTATGGGGAAATTGAAATCAAACACACTGTTATCTTCTGTTTCCGGCTGGTATTTGGTGCTGAGTACACTGTTTTATTACAGTGCGGTATACGATGGGCTGGAGCTTGTCAGCTATTTATGCTTTTACGGATTGCCGCTTATCTATATACTTGTTCATTATCAAGACGCACTTTCATTACTGCGGCTTTGTTTCCGTAATTGCTTGAAATATTATCTGTTATCGATAGTGATTATGGCATTGCTCAGTATCGTATTGCCGTATGTGAGCGGGACAAATGATTACAGCTATTTTACAATTCGCATCTTACAAATTGCCAAAGAGAGCATCAAGCTCTTGTTTTTGGTTATGCTTTTTATTCGTTATATATCTCCACAGGGAGATATTAAGCTGTTTATGCGCTATTTTGTTTATTCTACGTGTATTTATATTTTAGGAACAATGATCATTATCTGTATACCGCCTTTACGAGAACTGTTATTGACATTAAATAAGGCAGATGCGAATGTTATCCGTCTGGCACATAAAGCAACCTACGTGACACGTTTCGGATGGTGCGGCTTCTCCGGTTTTACTTATACATTGAAATGTTCGCTGGCGGTTATGATGATGTGCTTTTTTATGTATGAAGAGCGGTTTAAGCAATTTTGGGAAAACTGCGTACTGTTGTTTTTTTGCATGTTGGGAAATTTATTTTACGGACGTGTCGGGATTATTGTAAGCGGAATTTTTTTCCTGATTTTATTGACAGGCTTTTGGCTGAAAGAGCGAAAGCTGGCATATCGTCTGTTGGTGATGATTGGCAGCGGAATGGGTGCGATTGCCGTATTGGCGCTATGTTCTCAAGCTGCACGCGCTTGGCTGTATTGGGCCTTTCAGAGTTTCGTCAATTTATTTACGACCGGCAGTATGGAAACGACATCTTCTGCCTCTTTGGAGAAAATGTATTTTATGCCGGAATGGAAAACGCTTCTGATTGGTGATGCACGATATATGATGCCGAAAGGACGATATTATATGGGAACCGATGTGGGCTTGCTAAGACCGATACTGTTCGGCGGAATACTGTTTCAGGCGCTTCGATATTCCACATTAATTATATCGCTGCGGCAATTAAAAGCGGATTGGCAATTTTCACCGACTTGGCTTGTTTATCTTTCGATAATTTTGTTTCTGATCTTTGAAATGAAAGGTGAGGTTATCGCTCCTGTTATTTCAATTATCTTTGCTCTGGCAGTATTGGCGGCTTATGCGAAAGAAACGGCGGAAAAGAAATGAGGGCGAATATGCAAATATCAATCATAATCCCTGTATATCAGGTTGAGGAGTATTTAAAGGAATGCTTGGATTCGATTGTCAGACAGGATCAAAAGATTGCCGTTCAGGCAATTATTATCGATGACGGCAGTAAAGATCGCTCTTCCTCGATTGCGCAGGAATATGTCGATCGATATCCGGATCGTTTTGAATATTATCGAAAAGTAAACGGCGGTTTAAGCGATGCACGAAATTTTGGTGTGCCTTATGCGAAGGGTGAATATTTGATGTTTTTGGACGGTGATGATTATTTAGCGGATCATGCCTGCAAAACGATTATTGATACCTTTGAGAAAACGAATGCCGATCTGTTATTTTTTGATTATATTAATTTTGATGAGGAACATCAAGAAGTCTATCATGTATATGAAGGAACAAGCAGTTTTGTGAGCGCAAAACAGTATTTGTTATGTCCGCCGACCGCTTGGAATAAGGTCATGAGAACGAAGCTGTATCGGGAACAGAAGATTTACTTTCCGAAAGGCATTTGGTATGAGGATTTGGCTACAACCGGTGCTTATGTGAATTTTGCGCGGAAATTGTATTATTTGCAAGACGGCTTATACTATTATCGTCAGCGCAGTCAATCGATTATGAATCAGGAATCATATAATCCTAAAATGATGGATATGCTTCCGGCTATTCAAAATCTGCTTCATCAGATGGATTGTAAAGCATATTATGAGGAATTGGAATATTTATGCGTATGTAATTTGTTTTATAACAGCGGTGAGCGTTTATTAAAATATCATCGAACAAAAGAATTAACAAAGTTGGTGCAGTTTGTGAATGAACAGTTTCCTCATTGTTTAGATAATAATTATTTAAAAAAACGCAGCCGTTTTTATCGGCTAATTTGCAGTTTTGTCAGTAAAGAACATTATCGAAGTGCAAATCTGTTGTACAAGTTAAAAAATAAAATGGTATAATATGGTAGATAAAGGAGACGTCTATGGATCGTATACTCGCAATAATTGTCAGCTATAACCGCAAGGAGCTTTTGAAAGAGGCAATCGAACATCTGTTAAAACAACAAGCGGATAATCTTGATATTTTAGTGGTGGATAATGCCAGTACAGATGGTACGAAGGGGTATATTCAAGGATATATTGATGATAATAAAATCATTTATGAAAATACCGGAAGTAATATCGGCGGAGCCGGCGGGTTTTCGACTGGTATTCGGATCGGTGTAGAAAAAGGCTACGATTTTTTATGGGTGATGGATGACGATACTATGGTTCAGCCGAATGCATTATCCGAATTGTTAGAGGCAAAGGAATTGTTAAACGGAAACTTTGGCTTTTTATGCAGCGATGTGCGCTGGATTGATGGTTCTCCCTGTGCAATGAACATTCCGAATATCGATGATCGATGGTATGAACATACAACAGAGATTACGCAAGGATTATTAAAGGTAAAGCAGTGTTCGTTTGTTTCATGCTTTATTCCGGCAAGCGTGGTAAAGGATGTCGGTTTACCGATCAAGGAGTTCTTTATTTGGGGCGATGATTCCGAATATACGAAACGAATCAGCCTAAAATATCCGTGTTATATGGCGGCAAAAAGCTGCGTAATCCATAAAATGAAAAACAATCAGCCGACAGATATTGTGAATGAATCGCCGGATCGCTTATTCCGCTATCAGTATTCTTATCGCAATATGTATTATGTGAAAAAACTCGAGGGCGGTAAACTTAATATGTTCATGTTTTATTACCGTACCGGATTAGAGATGATGCGCATTTGTAAAAGTAAACAAGGCGGTAAGTGGAAGAAACTGAAAACAGTTTACGGCAGTATGAGAAAACGTAAGAAGTTTCGTCCGCAGATTGAATATGTACAGGATTCTGAACAATTGCGTTAAAAGATCAAGAGCATTGAACATTTTATTTTGATGGTTTCATTTGTTTTACAAGACAGAAAGGAGCAGGCTATGCGGAAAAGTGTTAAAATCAACTATCTGTTAAATTTAGGCTATCAGCTGCTGTTGATTGCCCTTCCGCTGATTACAACGCCTTATATATCCAGAGTCTTGGGTGATTATGCGATCGGCTCTTACAGCTTTACACAGTCGGTTGTCACTTATTTCACTTTACTTGGCTGTATCGGCTTAGGCTTATACGGACAAAGGGAGATCGCTTATTGTCAAAATGATTTTCAAAAGCGCACGAAGCTGTTGTATGAACTTGTTTTATTAAAGCTTATCTCCGTAACGGTCAGTTTTGTTTTATATTTTTTTGTAATTCAGTCTGTCGAAAAGTTTCAATTATTATTTTATATTCAAATGATTGATTTAATTGCGAATATTTTTGATATTAATTATTTCTATCAAGGCCTAGAAGATTTCTCTAAGATCATCACGCGCAATGTGATTGTACGCTTTATCAGTATCGCGTGTGTGTTTTTATTGGTAAAATCACCCGAGGATCTGCCGCTTTATGTATTGATTCAGTCATTGTCGATTTTATTCGGCAATATGAGTATGTGGCTTACACTGCCGAAATATCTTGTCAGATTGGATCAGTATTCTTTAGAGATCAAAAAGCATTTGCGTCCGACGCTTGTGTTGTTTTTGCCGCAGGTTGCCGTTTCGGTGTATACGGTATTGGATCGAACGATGATTGAGCTTTTAACAGGCAATACAAGAGAAATCGGTTATTATGAACAGGCGCAAAAAATCGTAAAGCTGGCACTTACGATTGTGACTTCGCTCGGTACGGTGATGTTGCCACGTATTTCCAGCTTATATGCAGGGGAACAAAATGAAGCAATTAAGCGTTATATTTATCAGTCTCTACAGTTTGTAATGTTAATCGGGTGTCCGATTATGTTTGGTTTGATTGGTGTCGCTCATAATTTGGTGCCGTGGTTTTTAGGGGATCAGTTTTTGGCAAGCATTCCTTTGGTGATGATTACTGCGCCGATTGTGATCTTTATCGGTATGAGCAATGTCATCGGTATTCAATTTTTATTGCCGACACGTCGCCAAAAAGCATATACGGTTTCTACATTGGTGGGATCCGGTGTAAATCTTGTTTTGAATTTGGTACTGATACCGCGCTTTTTATCCTTAGGTGCGACAATAGCGTCGGTAATTGCCGAACTGTCGGTAACTGCCTTTCAATTTTATTGTGTGCATGATGTAATACGATTAAGACCGATCATAAAAGAAAACAGTAAATATCTGTTAATGTCTTTGGCGATGTTTGCGATTGTATATCCGATGAGCATTTGGCTGAAGCCGTCTGTGTTCTATACGGTGTTATTGATGGGAATCGGTGCTTCATTTTATTTTATCGGTCTAATTTTAGTGAAGGATTCCTTAATCTATGGTATCATTGATACAATAAAACAAAAGAGTAAAAAGCTGAAAGGCTGAGGAGGAAGTATATGCATTATCCATATGTGATCGTCGGTGCAGGTATTGCGGGCATTACCGTTGCGGAACGTCTTGCGCAAAAATATGATCAGCCGATTTTGTTAGTTGAGAAAAGAAATCATATCGGCGGCAATATTTATGATTGTTATAATTACGAGGGGATTTTAATCCATCAATATGGTCCGCATATTTTTCATACGAATCATAAGCATGTGTATGATTATCTATCACAGTTTACGGAGTGGAATGATTTCCAGCATCGTGTGTTGACGTATGTGGACGGCAATTTATTGCCGATGCCGATTTCGTTAGAGACATTGAATCAACTTTATCATTTGAATTTGTCAGTGGAAGAAATGGCGGCTTTTATCGAACAGCGCTGTGTGAAGATTGATTCCGTTCAAACGAGTGAGGATGTAGCCTTGTCTAAGGCAGGGCGTGATATTTATGAGAAATTCTTTAAGAATTATACGATGAAGCAGTGGGGATGTGATCCTTCCGAATTAGATCCTTCTGTGATCAGTCGCATACCGTTCCGGTTTAATCGCGATACTCGCTATTTTGCGGATCGTTATCAGGGAATGCCGAAGCTCGGATATACGAAAATGTGTGAAGCGATGTTACAGCATAAAAATATTCATGTTCTGTTACAGTGTGATTTCCGTGATATTCAAAAGGATATTACTTATGATAAACTGATTTATACGGGACCGGCTGATGAATTTTATGATTATAAATTCGGAGAATTGTTGTATCGCAGCTTGGAGTTCAAGTTTGAAACGCATGATAAAGAGATGTATCAACAGGCACCGGTTGTAAATTATCCGAATGATTATGATTATACGCGTATTACGGAATTTAAGCAGCTGACTTGGCAGAAGCATGATAAGACGACAATTGTTAAGGAATTCCCTTGTTTCGGTAAGGAGCCTTACTATCCGTATCCGACGAAGGAGTGGAAGGACAAGTTTGCGCTTTACAAGGAATTGATGGATCAGGAACAGAATGTGTATTTTATCGGCAGACTTGCGGAGTATCAATATTATAATATGGACGCTATTGTGGATAAGGCGTTAAAGTTGGCAGAGAGCTTATAGTCGTCGAAAAGGAGTGAGTGGATATGGCAGATTGGTTAAAGTGTAAACGGATTACCGATTATTTGACGTCGTATCGGCTCGCTTTTTATGATGCCTTATTTTATAACATTTTTAAGGGCTAAATCAATTGCTTTACATTAAGAAATTATCATTTTTGATTATAATATTTATGAATTGTTTTTTAGATCTTGATAAATTTTCGTTTGAAGAATATAATACAAATGTTCTAGTATAGAAAGTATAAGAAGGAGAAAACTATGAAAAGAATCCAATTATTGCTATTAGGCTTTCTGATGGCGGTTTCTATGTTATCAGGAGCCCAAGTCTATGTGTTAGCATCGGAGAATGTTGAATTATCAAAAATTGATAATTTCGGTTATCTTAAGCATGAGGAAGAAGAAACAGTGCTTGCTGAAGACGATGATAAGAAATTGCATAACGGTTATGAATTATCAAAATCTCGTCAAAATACCCAAAGCAGACAAAAAGCTGTAAATGATCAACAGTCCTGCGGTGACAGCTTAACATGGTCTTTGAAAGACGGGATATTAACTATTTCCGGTTCCGGTAAAATGAACGATTATGATACAGGTGGAGCTCCATGGTATTCCGATCGATTATCCATTACTAAGATTGTTATGAAAGGCGGAATAACCGCTATAGGTGAAAAAGCTTTTTATAATCTTACTAACCTTACCTCTGTATCTATACCGAATACAGTAAAATCAATTCATGAGGCCGCATTCTATGGATGTTCTTCAATTACTGAAATTTCATTGCCGGCATCTGTTAGTGTTTTAGAAGCTGGTGCTTTTGCAAATTGTTCTGATCTTGAAAACTTTTCAGGGAATGGAATAACAAAATTGGGGGAATATGTTTATCAAAATACAACTTTGAATTCTTTTCAAATATCAAAATTGTTGACTGACATATCACCTTTGGCTTTTTTCAATTGTCCGTTGTCTTCCTTTACCGTGGCAAGCGGTAATACTGTTTTTACTGTAAAGGACGGGGTTTTATTCACTGATAATGGAAAAACTTTATTTATGTATCCAGCCGGTAAAAAAGACAAAAATTATAAAATACCTTCGACAGTTACAAAAATATCCGATTCTGCATTCATTTTTAACAGAAATCTGATAGATATAACTATTCCTTCTTCGGTAAAAAGTATCGGTTCTTCGGCTTTTCAAGCGTGCTATAACCTCAAATCTGTAAAGATACCTGATAGTGTAACATCGGTAGGGGATTTTACATTCTATGAGTGTATGAGACTAGAATCGGTAACCTTTGGTAAAGGATTAACTTCTACCTCTTACCAGATGTTTAAGGGGTGTTCAGAGTTAGCGAATGTGGAATTTGGATCGCTTAAATTATTGGATGCGCAAACTTTTGCTAATTGTTCTTCTCTTACAAACATTATATTACCGGTGAACATCACTTCAATCGGCATTGGTTGCTTCGGAGATGATAATAATTTGGTTAATTTTACGGCTAAAGGTTTAAAAAATATTCCGTATCAAGCATTTTTTAAGTGTACTAAGCTGAAGAATGTATTTTTGAATGAAGGTGTTACTGACATTTATCGAAGTGCTTTTTATGGATGTAAATCTATTGAAACGGTTACATTGCCGAAAAGCACAAAATATGTTCATTCTTTTGCGTTTCCAAGCACAACTAAAATCTCAGGCATGAGTCCTCAGGTGCGTGCTTATGGGATAAATGGGTATCGTTATCTGCAAAATGTAAGTATCAATGTGTTGCAAGATTATAATAATGCTTATAAAGTATTGCAGCTGGTGAACAAGCAACGTAAGGCTAAGGGATTGAATGAATTAGTTATGGACAGCTCATTGTTAAATTCAGCTATGATTCGAGCCGGGGAAAGTGCACTTTTGTTCTCACATACGCGTCCGGATAGTTCAAGTGCTTTTGATCTTAACGATCAAATGATTGCTGAAAATATTGCTGCCGGACAAATGACGGCAGAAAATGTTATGGACACTTGGATGAACTCGTCAGGACATAGACAAAATATTCTTTCAACAAACGTAAAAACGATTGGTATAGGCGTAGTGGAACACAACGGTGTCTATTTTTGGGTTCAATGTTTTGGAAGTGGCTCTAATACATCAAATTGTGACAAACCTGCGAATAAAACAGTTTCACAAACGATTGCATTGGCAAACGATACTTTTTCAGAAGCCGCAACAGGAAATGGTATTATTTGGAATTCTGAGGAGTATACATTCAAATTTCATACTAAACTAGATAAAACAAGTATAACAAAAGGTGCTACTGCCAAGGCAAAGGTTTTTGTAACCAATCCGGGTTTCACTTTTCATCAGTCTTTATTGAACAATGATAAAAATATTACTTGGAGCAGCAGCAATATAAAAGCTGCGACTGTTTTATCCAACGGAAGCGTAAAGGGGATTGCGCCAGGGAGCGCCAATATAACAGCGAAGCTTCAATATTTTCGTCCATCCGCAAAGCTTACCGTTACCTGTCCTCATAAATATATAAGAACGGTAACAAAAGCTACAACAACTAAAAATGGGAAGATAACGTATAAGTGCTCGTGCGGCGCAACTAAGCCGGCAACAACTGTTTATTATCCAAAAAGTGTATCGCTTTCTGCCACAAACTTTATGTTTAACGGAAAAGTACAAAAACCTATTGTTAAGGTTATAGGGAGCGACGGTAAAACGATTAGTTCTGCTAATTACACAACCTCGTATTCCGGGGGATGTAAAAATGTTGGTAGATACACAGTATCGGTTAATTTTAAAGGTAACTACAGTGGAACGATAAAGAAAACGATAAATATTGTGCCGAAAGCAACCGGTTTTACTAGAGTAAGTTCTATTTCAAAGGGAATACGTGTCTATTGGGGTAAACGTACAGTAGAAACGAGCGGCTATCAACTTCAGTATTCTGCAAACAGTAATTTTTCCAGTACAACTACAAAAACAATCAATATTAGCAATAATCAAACTATAAATAAAACCATTACAAATCTTGATCCCGGGAAAAAATATTATGTCAGAATCAGAGCCTATAAGACAAGTAAGTATAAAGGTGAATCAATAAAACTTTATAGTTCTTGGAGTAAAACAGGGGCAGTAGTAACAAAAAAATAATGCATTTTAAATTATAAGTTCGATAAATCTGTATATATTGTGTGTAGATGCAGCACAATGGATTTTGCTCAACGAATGACTGTTGAAAATTAAGCTATTATAAAATCGTAAAGAACACATAAACTTTCACAATATGTAATTTTACGATTTTTTTAATCTATACAGTGAAAAACGTGTTTCTGATATTGTGCAAATATAAATATGTATAAAGGTAAATAAATGGTGATAGATGGATTGTATAATAATTTACTCTATTCATTTTCCATTAAAAAAACCTTCAATTTCATATGTTTTATCATACAGCATTGAAGGTTTGCGTAATATTTTAACCGCTGATTAAAGCTCTATATTGATTTAAAAGGCGTCTTTTATTTCTTTACCCATTTCGCATAGAGTGTTTTGTTTCCTGTACTGCCTTTTGTTATTTTTGTTACTCTGTTCTTAAAGGCTTTATCTGAATACCATCCTTTAAACACATATCCTTTTTTGGTAGGGCTCTTTAAAGTAAATGTTGTGCTTGTTACCTTATATGAAGCAATGTTGCTCTTATTTTGAATGCCTCCATTTAATTGATAGGTGATCTTATAGGTGTTAAGTTTCCACTTAGCAAACAGTGTTTTTACAGCATTACTGCTGCTCACCAAATTTTTTACTGTGGCTTTGTTCTTATAAACTACATTTCCGCTTTTAGAGGTACTCCATCCTAAGAAAGAATATCCTTTTTTCTGAAAGGCATTGCTACGCAATGTACAGTTTGATCCGTATTTACAAGATGTATCTGTCATTTTTCCTGCTGTAGCGCCGTTTGGATTGTAGCGTATTTTGTAGGTATTGGCACTCCATTTAGCATAAAGTGTTTTATTACCGATGCTTCCTTTCGCAATGCTTGTGACTCTTTTTGTGAATTTACTGTCTGAATACCAACCTTTAAATGTATATCCTGTACGTGTCGGATTTTTTAAAGCAAAGGAAGCGGTAACGATTGTATAAGAGCTGCGATTGCCGGAACTGTTTTTACCACCATTTAGATTATAAGTGATTTTATAACTTGTCGGCGTCCATTTAGCATAAAGTGTTTTATTACCGATGCTTCCTTTCGCAATGCTTGTGACTTTTTTTGTGTATTTGCTGTCTGAATACCATCCGTTGAACGTATAACCGCTGCGAGTCGGATTTTTTAAAGCAAAGGTTGCAGTAGTGATTGTAAAGGAACTGCGATTGCCTGTGCTGTTTTTACCGCCGTTCAGATTATAAGTGATCTTATAGGTTGTCGGCGTCCATTTCGCATAAAGTGTTTTATTACCGGAGCTGCCTTGAACGATACTTGTTACCTTTGATTTGTAGGTGCTGTCGCTGTACCAACCGGCAAATGTATATCCCTTACGGATCGGACTCTTCAAGCTGATTGTAGGAGAAGAGTTTGTATATGTGAGCGGATTTGCACTGTTGTTTGTTCCGCCGTTTAACTGATAAGTGATTTTATAAGCGGTTGAATTCCATTTTGCATATACTGTTTTATTGCCGCTGCTTCCTTTTGTGATTTGCGTTATCTTTGTACTATAACTGCTGTCGCTGTACCATCCTGCAAAGATATAACCGTTGCGAGTCGGATTTCTCAGGATAATGGTTGCTTGATCAGATGCATAGCTTGTAGGGTTATGTTCAGCGTTTTTACCACCGTTTAAGATATATTGAAGCTTATAAGTCCCGTAGGAGCCGGTACTGCTTTTTGTTCCTTGTTCATTCGGAGTTTGCTTAATCACATATTGAATACCGTTATTACGAACACGACTGCCATAGATATTGCCGTTACTTGTATTCGGCGTTGCTACAAGTTCATCAGTTCCGTTTGTTAAAGAATATTTACGAATTTGTGTGGCTGTATTGTAATATAGCGCTTTGTCCTTTAAATATAATCCGCTGAAAGCTCCGTTGTAGAAATAGCCCGGTTGATTAAATACCGGCCATTCCCCCAAATTAACCGACAATGAAGTTTCTTTATTGTTGTTACGAGCAATAATAGTGCCACCGTAACTATCGGCATTGCTACGTAAATAATAAGCAGTTTCACCGTCAAAACAAATCTTACTGTTTACGTTGATCCAATATGCGTTATCATATTTATCACTGTCACATTTCAAATTGGTTAAATTCCAACCATTATGTTCATGATTTTCATCTTGAATCACAGTGTCACTGCATAGGAAATAGTTGTGTTCAACTTGACCTAATCGATCACGAACAGGATCATCAAAGGTACAGTCAACGTGATAATATGCATCTTGGATTTTAATGATATTCCATGCATGATTCATTGAATCGCTGCTTGTGACATAGCATTCAATGTTGAATTTGCTCATCAGATAATAAAATGCATATGCATATGCCTGACATACTCCGGTTCTGTTCATAATCAAGCCACCGCTTCGATAAGAATCTTCAGGGAGTGTACCGGCAGTTAAGTTGTCGTAATCATACTCATATTCATAAACGAGATAATCATGTATCACCAACGCTTTTTGTTCATCAGACATTGTACTGTTGATCTGCGATAAAATTTCATCAAGTTCAGCATCTACTGAAGCGATATATGCTTTTGTTTGCGTAGGTGTCATAGAATTAGTGATTTTGATCATCGTATACTGATTGACGGACAATGAGTAATAGCATGCGATATCAATTCCGTTACTTAAATAAGGGGAAAAATATATTAAGCTGTTTATGTTATAGAGACTTCTGTCAATTTGTAAATCATCTATATCTATGGATGTTTTTCCTGTAAGCAATGCTTCTTTTATACGATTCTCTAATTCTTGATAAAGCTCTGCTTCCGTATAAGAAGCGGTTCTGCTGTATACATGAGCATTCGGATTTTGCGGTAATTCTCGTTCATCAACGATTGGTTCCGGAGGTGTTTGCAATCCACCGGTCGGTAGAATGTAATCTACATCCTGTCCGACTTCTTCATTTGCATGAACAGATGTCGGCAAAGACCATGCTGACAGCATTAAAAATAACGCCAAAATCAATTTTAATGACTTCTTCATATTCAATATCCTCTTTCCTTTATTATATAAAGTATTCCTAGCATAGTTATTTTATTACATCTATTCGCTCAACGCAAGACTTTATTAAGTGAGATATAAGAACAGATCGCTTTTCTGATAAAATCAGGAACTCTGTTTGATTTTTTATATGCATCGCTATGAAAGAAGCATAATTATGAATTTATTATGTTGTCTCTTTGTATTTGAAAGAAGCGGTATGCTATAATGTGCCTGTATCCGATAGGATATGTTTTCAATGAAACCGTACGGAAAAAAGCAAAATAGTTTTTTATGGTAGACCTTTATAGATAATTCATTTTTAAGGGATTTTTGTATGAAATTTATATCATAATATACACTTTTGTCTGTTTTGCCAATGATGATAAAAGTCTACTAATTGAGATATGCCTAAATTAAGCAAAAATATGGTTAATCGGGGAAAAAAGCCATCTAACCATTGTAATTTACGGTATCATAGGGTAAAATTATAATGTATAAGTAGATGAGAAAGAGGAAATATATACTTATGGTTTTATAGGAATGTTTTATGAGAACATATATTTCGATGAAGTATGATTTCAAAGAATTATATGAAAAGGGTTCAAAGTTAGGTGTGCGTACAGAGAAAGCTAAAAATGAAATGTGCTTGCTTTGGGTAAGCGCATCTATATGTTGATCGAATAAGAACACCTACAAACTAAGATAGAGAGGGAAGTAAATGAAAACATATTTAGTTACCGGCGGAGCCGGATTTATTGGAAGTAACTTTGTATATTATTTGTTGAAAAAATATCAGGATATTCAAGTTGTCAATGTGGATAAACTGACGTATGCAGGAAACTTAGAAAATTTAAAAGGCTTGGAAAACGATTCCAGACATATATTTGTTCAGGCTGACATCTGTGATGATCAAGCGATTGCGAAGCTGTTTCAGCAATATGAAATTGATTATGTAGTCAATTTCGCGGCGGAAAGCCATGTTGACCGCAGTATTTTAAATCCTGAAATTTTTGTGGAAACCAATGTACAGGGAACCGTAAATTTATTAAAGCACGCAAAAGCAGCATGGACAATCGGAGACGATGTATATAAAGCCGGTGTGAAGTTTTTACAAGTATCTACTGATGAGGTATACGGCTCATTAGGTGAAGAAGGCTACTTTATGGAAACAACTCCGTTATGTCCGCATAGTCCTTACAGTGCATCGAAAGCCAGTGCCGATTTATTTGTACAGGCATTTGCGGATACCTATCGCTTCCCGGTGAATATCACTCGTTGCAGCAACAACTACGGACCTTATCAGTTTCCTGAGAAATTGATTCCGTTAATTTTCAATAATACAGTTCATCATAAAGAATCACCGGTATACGGGGATGGTTTGAATGTGCGTGATTGGCTGTATGTAGAAGATCACTGCAAAGGAATCGATGCGGTAATAAATAAAGGCCGTTTAGGTGAAGTTTACAATATCGGCGGTCATAATGAAAGAACCAACATTTTCATTGTAAAGACGATTATCGCATATGTGAAGGAACATATCGATGCGGCTGTCGGTGAGCATATGATTACCTATGTGACGGATCGAAAAGGACATGATCGCCGTTACGGTATCGATCCGACTAAGATTACCGATGAACTCGGTTGGTATCCGGAAACAAAGTTTGAAGATGGGATAAAGAAAACATTGAAATGGTACAGTGAGCATCAAGAATGGATTGATCATATTACAAGCGGTAAATATCAAGAATATTATAAATTGATGTACGAAGGGCGGTAAAAAGATGAAAGGGATTATTTTAGCAGGCGGATCAGGCACTCGCTTATATCCGGTTACTCAAGCAGTTTCTAAACAAATTTTACCGGTGTATGATAAACCGATGATTTATTATCCATTGTCAACACTGATGTTGGCGAATATTCGTGATATTTTAATTATCTCCACACCGAGAGATGTACCGGTTTTTCAGGATCTTTTAGGTGACGGAAGTGACTTGGGCTTAAATATTCAATACAAGGTACAGGAGCAGCCGCGAGGTTTAGCGGAAGCCTTTATCATCGGTGAAGAGTTTATCGGAGATGATCGAGTAGCTTTAGTATTAGGTGATAATTTATTCAACGGACGTAATTTTTCCGCAGTACTTAAAAAGGCTGTGGAAAGTGACGGAGCTACGATTTTCGGTTGTCATGTGAAGGATCCATCAGAATACGGCGTGGTTACCTTTGATAATGAAACGAATGAAGTCTTGACATTGGAAGAAAAGCCGGAACATCCAAAATCGAATTATGCAGTTCCCGGCTTGTATTTCTATGATAATGACGTAATTGAAATCGCAAAAAAGATCAAACCGTCAGCACGTGGTGAACTGGAAATTACCAGCATCAATAATGAATATCTTCGCCAAAAGCGACTGCGTATACAAATCTTAGGACGTGGCTTTGCATGGTTAGATACAGGAAATCACGATGCTTTGCTGGAAGCAAGTGAATATGTTGCCAATATTCAGAAACGTCAAGGTCTGTATATTTCCTGCATCGAAGAAATTGCTTATATTCGTGGTTTTATCAGTCGTATGCAGCTGTTAAAGCTCGCGGAAAAGAACGCAAAAACAGAATACGGAAAATATTTGCAGCGACTTGCCAATGATGAAGCGTCAATGATAAGAGGATAAGCATATGAGTATGTTAAAAAAACTGCTGTTTCATTCTTGGATCTGTACAGAAGGAAATGTAACTGAAAATGCAGAAATCGATGAATGGATACAAAAATTAAATGAAACTACAAATGTAGAAATTCATAAAATCCCACTGAAACAAAGCGATTTTTGGTATTATGATGAAGCTGACGGCTGCATCAGAAACAAGAATGGCAGTTTTTTTGTGATTAAAGGGATTCAGCGCAAAGGAAAGGATCAGATATTATCAGAACAGCCGGTGATACTGCAAAATGAAATCGGCTATCTTGGGATTCTTTGTAAAGAAATTGACGGCGTGCTGAATTTTTTAATGCAGGCCAAAATAGAACCCGGTAATCTAAATCAAATTCAGTTGTCCCCGACAATTCAAGCTACAAAAAGCAATTTCACACAGAAGCACGGGGGTAAAAAACCGAAATATTTAGATTATTTTATCAATGCTTATCAACATACAATCGTTGTAGATCAGATTCAATCAGAACAATCTTCTCGCTTTTATAAAAAGCGTAATCGCAATATTATCGTGATGGTAGATGAAGATGTTCCTTTGGAAAAAAACTTTAAATGGATGACACTGGGACAAATCAAGCGCTTAATGCGCAAGGATAATATTGTTAATATGGATACTCGAACCGTTTTGTCATGCATCCCTTATTACAATCATGAATTAAGTGAAGAAGAACTTTTGGAAATGGAGCAGCAGGTGAATGATAAAGCACTGTTTCGTTCTGTGTTCAAAGCAAATGATCAAACCGTTATCCCGCGAATCTTTCAGTCAATCAATAATATAAAGATGTTTGAAGATGTCAGTGATGAGATTGTTCCGTTATCAGCCCTAAAAAGCTGGCATGAGGTAAATAATGAAATTGTATGTCGCCGAAAACATGATTTTAAAGTGATATTTTGTGATATTATGATTGAAGGAAGAGAAGTAACGCAATGGACTCAACCGTTGTTTGAAGCGACCGGAATTGCATTGTTTGGGTTATTCACCTGCGTTGATCAAGGAATCCGCAAGTTCCTTGTGAAAGTGAAGAAAGAAATTGGCTGTTTTGACTTGGTTGAATTGGGACCGAGTGTTCAGCTTGAGCCTTCTTTGATGAATGTTGAACATGATGAAGTAACAGCGCTGCTAGTAACAAAGCTGAAGCAGCAGGATCGTGTACTCCATGATGTTTTATTGTCAGAGGAAGGCGGCCGTTTCTACCATGAACAAAATCGCAATGTGATAATTGAGATAAATAAAAATGAGCTTGCGGCAAAGGAAGAAAACGGTTGTTTTTGGGTAGACTATAAGACGTTGAATACATTGATACAAGTAAATAATGTATTGAATATACAGTTAAGAAATTTACTATCGTTATTGGAGGCGTAAATTATGGAAAAGATTAGAATTGGTATTATATGTCCATCTGAAATTGCATTCAGACGATTCTTGCCCTCATTGCAGCAGGAAGAAGCGTTTGTGTATACCGGTGTTGCGATTGCCGATAAAAGTGAATGGGACGGAGAAGTCGATGACAGCGTGATAAAAAACGAAGAGGCAAAGGCACAGAGCTTTGTCGATACATACGGCGGAAAAATCTTTCACGGCTATATGAATATGATTTGCTCAGATGAGATTGATGTTGTTTATTTGCCGCTTCCGCCGGCACTGCACATGCGCTGGGCAAAGGCTGCGCTTGAAAACGGTAAGCATGTGTTTGTTGAGAAGCCGTCAACGACCTCTTATCAGGATACAAAAGTATTGGTTGATTTAGCACTGAGCAAGGGATTGGCAGTTCATGAGAATTATATGTTCCAATATCACAGCCAGCTTTCACAGATCAAAGAGCAGCTGGAAAACGGCGCGGTCGGAACCATTCATTCTTATCACGCCCGATTCGGATTTCCGATGCGCCAGGCAAATGATTTCCGCTATAATAAAGCATTGGGCGGCGGCGCATTATTGGATGCCGGCGGATATGTGATCAAGCTCGCAACGAAGATGCTGGGGCCGACCGTTCAAATGATTTCGTGTGTGATGAAGGATTATTCACAGTTCAATGTTGATATGTACGGCAGCTATATGTTTAAAAATGATCGCAATGAGGTGTTCATCGGTGAATACGGAATGGATTGTGAATATCAATGCAGCCTTTCGGTTTGGGGTTCTTCCGGAATATTGTCGACTGATCGCATTTTCACGGCACCGGATCAGCTTCAGCCGATTGTTAAGGTACTGCACAATAATGAAGTGAGTGAAACGTTGTTAAATGAAGATTCTCATTTCAGAAAATCAATTCAAATGCTCGCAAAAGCGATTCATGAGGATCAGACGAGAAAGCAGCTTTACGAAGAAATTTTATTGCAGGCAAAGCTGGTAGATGAAGCACGCAGCTTGGCGGAAAATTAACTTTTGTATAAAAAAGCGTAACAGCGGAAAAAGAAAGGTTTGGATATAATGAAAGAAACAAATAGTAGAGTAATTCCTGTTGTAAGTCCTTCTATGCCTCCTTTGGATGAATATATAGAGGAAATCAGCTCATTATGGGAGACAAAGCAGTTAACTCACTCAGGTCCGAAACATGTGAAATTACAAAAGCAATTAGAGGACTTTTTGGAGGTTGAACATGTTACTTTGTATGCGAACGGTCATTTGGCACTGGAAGCAGCACTTGATGCTTTAAATTTGGAAGGTGAAGTAATAACAACTCCTTTTACATTTGCATCAACGACACAAGCGATTTTAAGACAAGGTTTAAAGCCGGTTTTCTGTGATATTAATCCTGATGATTATACGATTGATGTGAGTAAGATTGAGGAATTGATCACGAAAAAAACGTGTGCAATTTTGCCTGTACATGTTTATGGAAACATTTGTAATGTTGAAGAAATTGACAGAATTGCTAAAAAACACAATTTAAAAGTTATTTATGATGCGGCACATGCCTTTCATGAAGATTATAAAGGACGCAGTGTTGCCAAGTTCGGCGATATTTCGATGTTCAGCTTTCATGCGACAAAGGTATTCAATACAGTTGAAGGTGGATGCTTGACCTATTGTGATGATTTAGTCGACTTATTAAATTCTCTTAAGCAATTCGGTCAGAAGCGTAATAGTGATGAAGTGCCTTATATTGGTACTAATGCAAAGATGACAGAGGTACATGCGGCCATGGGCTTGTGTAATCTTAGGCATATAGAGGAATACATTGAAAAACGAAAAAATGTTATTGAATGTTATCGCTCACGTCTTTCAAATATTGACGGAATACGCTTGTGTCCTATCCAACAAGATGTCAAAAATAATTACGCTTATTTTCCGGTAGTATTTGATGCTGCTGTGTTGGGTGTGAACCGTGATCAAATTACAGACGTTTTAGCAAAGCATAATATTTATGCTAGAAAGTATTTTTATCCTTTAACGAGTGATTTTGAATGTTGTGAGAATGTTTGTGATTCAGCGAATTTGCCGGTCGCAGATTATATTTCTAAAAATGTATTAACATTACCTTGCTATTCTGATCTTGAAATTGCCGATGTTAACAGAATTTGCGATATTATTTTGACTGAGATTTCAAAGTAACAATGATCTTGCGGAGGAAGTCTTATGACCTTAAACCTATCGAAGCGCATGTTTTTTAATCTGACATATTGTTATATAAGTATTCCTATTCTTATATTTCTTTTAGGCTGGATGAAATTGATTTATGCAATTCCTTTGGTGGCTGCATTATTGTTTATTCTTTATAAGGTTATCTCGGTAAAGACTGAAAATGAATCTATTTTATTTTCCCGCAGTGATCAAAAAAAGCTGCTTATTATATTGGTTATCATATTGATTTGGGTATTGATTTCCGGAATTGGAAAACTTGCATATCAAACCGAAGATCATTTGTGGCGCAATGCGATGTTTGAGACGCTCGTAAATGAAGATTGGCCTATAATAAAACAAATAAATGTAAACGGTGTTACGGAAACAAGAGGTATGTCCTATTATATCGGATTTTGGCTCCCTTGCGCGTTGGTAGGTAAAGTATTTGGCTTGAAAGTCGGTTTTCTCTCACAAATCGTTTGGGCGGTATTCGGTATTTCCTTATTTTATTACGGCGTTTGTATTTTGCTTAAAAAAATAAGAGTTCTTCCGTTAATAATTTTTATTCTCTTTAGCGGAATGGATATTATCGGATATTATTTAATAGGCGAAGATCTATCATCGATTACACAAACGCAACATTTGGAGTGGTGGACATTATTTCAGTTTTCTTCAAATACAACGCAATTATTTTGGGTCTTTAATCAAGCGATACCGGCTTGGTTGATCGTGATTGCATTACTTCTGAATCAACAAAATAGAAATATAGGATTATTTATAAGTGCTGCATTGATTTGCTGTACATTGCCGTTAATAGGTATGTTACCAATTATTGCTTATCAATGTTTGAATAAAAATTATCAAAATAAGAAATTCGGAATTGAATGGTGGAGAAGCTGGATAAAGGACACGGTCTCTTATGTAAATTTGTTTAGTATACTTATAAGTGTTATATTCTTTCTGTACTTAATAAAAACATCTGACGAGGCTGGAGGCATCGGGCTGTTCTCATTACAAAATGGCGGATGGCTTACGGTCTTGGTGTTCCTCTTGGTGGAAATCGGAGGGATTGTTTCCGTTTGTTATTTCACACAACGCAATAATCCGTTGTTCTATATTTGTGTTTTATGGTTGTGTGCTTGTCCTTTGATTAAAGCTTACGGCGGAGATAATTTTTGCATGCGTGCCAGCATACCGGGATTAACTGTATTATTTATTTATTTCGTTCAATCAATTTATGAAATTGATTTTAGCAATAAATATTATGCGATAACAGTTCTTGCGGTTATATTTTTTGGAGCAATTACTCCGTTAAATGAAATCGTGAGAAACATATCGAATACGCAAGAACGCTACATAATGAATGAAAGTGTGAATGCGGCTTCGGTAGGTACTGACAAGGTCTTACAGAATGATTATGAATCTACGGATTGCAACAAAAACTTGTTCTTTCAATATTTAGCGAAGTAGAAAGCGTGGTTATATGAAACGATTCTTACTGATAAGCAAAGATATAAAAAAAGACAGCTACTTATGGAATATGTTAGGAAGCATGCTGACAGCCTTCCAGTCCGTAATTATGCTGATGATACTTACAAGAACACTCGGATTGACTGATGCCGGGATTTTTACGATAGCTTATGCGAATGCAAACTTGTTTTTAACAATCGGTAAATACGGAATGCGCTATTATCAAGTTTCAGATGTAAAGCATCAATTTAGCTTCAAAGAATATAAGGCTTCAAGAATCGTAAGCTGTATTGCGATGATACTGATTTCTGCATTATATATCTTGATTACGGGTAGTCAAAACAATTATTCTGCGGAGAAATCATTAATTATATTGTGTATGTGTGTGTTTAAAATGATTGATGCTATCGAGGATGTTTATATCGCAATGTATCAGCAGGAAGGTCGGCTGGATGTTGGCTCCAAAGTGATGACAGTGAGAATTTTTTTCACATTATGCGTATTTTCTTTCAGTCTTTTGTTATTAAAGAACCTTTTGAATGCATTAATCGTATCCACTGTATTTACTATAATCTGTCTCATTCTACTCCTGTTCCTCACTAATCAACCATTTAAAAAGCAGGAACGGAATCTGAGATTTCAAAATGTATCATATTTATTGAGAGTTTGCTTTCCCTTATGTATCAGTGCTTTTCTTTCTTTTTATATCGGCAATGCTCCGAAATATGCGATTGATGCACAATTAAATGATACACTTCAGGCTTGTTACGGCTTTATCTCAATGCCTGTATTCGTAATCGGTTTATTGAACAACTTTATTTTTAATCCGATTATAACCAAAATGTCAATATTGTGGAGTCATAAGTGTTATAAAGAATTTATAAAAAAAGTAGCATTTCAAGTTTTAGTGATTGCGGCTATAACGCTTATTTGTGTTATTGGTGCTTATTTATTAGGCGTTCCTGTTTTATCTATTCTTTATAACACCGATTTATCCGATTACAAAACAGAATTAATTGTTTTGCTTGTAGGCGGCGGATTCTTAGGATTGTCCGGATTTTTAACTACAGTCATAACGATTATGAGAATCCAAAGAACATTAATCTTAGGATATGGATCTGTTGCTGTTCTTGCATATTTCTTATCACCGATTTTAGTGGCTAATTATGAAATGATGGGAGCAGCTTATGGATATTTATTGCTAATGATCCTATTAAGTGGTTTTTTTGTGTTAATTGCTTCATTAAAAATAAGATTGAAATTAAAGGAATTAAGTGTTAAAGTATGATAGGGGAACTGTTATGATATATTGGATTGATATAGGTACATGCTTAGGAAATTTCCGTTGTAAACCAAAGGAGCTGCATTCCATTATCGGAAAAGGCATTTTAAATTATTATTTGTGCTCCGTCGGATATACTGTTGCTGATTTAGCTTATACTAAAAACGGCAAACCGTACTTTTTAGGATTAGAAAAATATTGTTCTGTATCTCACTCTCATAATATTGTTGCGGTAGGAATTTCAAAGCAATGTATAGGGGTAGATGTTCAATATCAGAAAAAAATCAATATAGCTGTAATGAATCGCTATTTCTGTTCCTCAGAGCAAAACTATGTAGGAAATCATTTAAAGCACTTTTATCAGATATGGTGTGGAAAAGAGGCTCTCGTGAAGTATTTGGGAATTCGCCTAGCAGAAGTTATCAAAGATATTGAAGTGACAATTAGGGGTCATCACTTTGCGGCAGTATATAAAGGAAAACGTTATCCGCTCACAGAAGTGAATTTGCAGGATGACTATGAGATGATGATATGTCATCGAGATGTCGATGTAAAATGTAGGCGTTTGGAAATAGAAGATATTATTGATTATTGCGAGTTTAAGGAGAGGATTGCATGAAAAAATTTTCAATCATTTTACCTGTTTATAAAAATGAGAAAAATTTACCGGTTACGATACCTTATATTATGGATCGATTGTCATTATTTTTAAATTATGAAGTAGAAGTAATACTTGTTTGTGACGGATCGCCTGATAAATCTTATGAGGTCATGAAAGAATACCAAGCGATGTATTCGCAGAATATAAAGATTGTGAATCTGTTAAAGAATAGCGGACAGCGTGCTGCCGTGAATTGCGGAATGAAAATAGCTAAGGGAGATGTCATTGGTGTCATTTCGGCAGATTTACAGGATCCATTTGAACTTTTCGCTGAAATGCTGAATTATTGGGAACAAGGTTGTCCTTTTGTAATAGCTAAAAGAAAAGGAAGGGCAGAAAAAGGGATTGGTGCCTTTTGTTCTAATCTGTTGCATAAGTTTATTAACAAGAATATTAATAAGAATTATCCTATCGGAGGCTTTGATTTCTATTTGATTGATAAAAAAATCGCTAAAGAATTTATTATATCAGACACGCATAATAATTCGATGCAGCTATTGTTATTAGAACTTGGAGGCTCGGCGAAACAAATAGAATATGTCAGAAAAAAACGTGAGATCGGTTCTTCTGGATGGAGTCTTACGAAAAAATTGAATCAAGCACTGAATATATTTGCTGTCTACAGCGATAAACCGTTTCGTTATTTTTTGCGTTTTTCGATATTGTGTCTTATAATATCATTTATGATGTTTCTATACGGCTTATTCAGTTTTACACAGAATGCAGATAATGCATTTTTCTGTATCGTTATCAGTCTGATTTTGTTAGGTATCGGTTCAGTGAATGGTCTATTGTCTGTTATGGGGTTGTATCAATTTAAATGGATGCAAAATGACAGAAATATGCCTCGCTATATTATTGATGATATGATTGATGAAACTGAGGAGGATAAGGCATGATATTGGCGATTTACGGAACCGGCGGTGCAGGTAAGGAAACATACAGTATTGTAAACGATATTCAAAAGAAAGATCATCGCTGGAACGAAGTTGTTTTTATTGATGATACTAAACCAATTGGTATGTTTAAAGAATATGCTTGTTATCCTTTTGATGAGTTTCAAAAAAAATATTCCGTCAAGGATGTAGAAATACATGTTGCATTGGGTGAATTGGCTACCAAAGAAAAGCTGATAGATAAAGTTACTGCATCCGGATATACCATCTGCAGTATCATTCATCCGGATGCTGTTGTAGGAAAAAATGTTAGGATTGCACGCGGAGCTCAGATTAAGATGGGTGCAGTGATCGGTGATCATACTGTGATTGGCAAAGGTTCGTGGATACAAGCGTATGCGACGATCGGCAGTTATGTTTTAATCGGTGATTGTGTGCAAGTATCTGCTAAGGCTTCGATAGGCGATTCAGTACATTTAGACCACCACACTTTTATCGGTATGCATGCTGTGGTGGCTCCCCAGGTGCAGATATGCCCTTATGCGATTGTGGCCATGGGAGCAATTGTTAATCAAGATTTAGCTGAAGAATGTGTGTGCATGGGGAATCCCGGACGGGTGATGTCCAAAAATAAAGAACATAAAGTGTTTTAGGAGGAGTTTATGAAACTTAGTATTATTGCTTTAGATGGTTCTTGGCAGTTTGTTAAGCGAATTGCGGAAGCTACCAAACAGTGGGAAGACATAGAGATTGTTAATAAAAGTAACTTAGCGATTGTTGATTCGATTTTTTACGATAACTTTAAAAGTTGTGACAATAAGGTTGTAATTGCGGCTTTTGATCCTAAGGTACGTCAAACGGAATATGAAATTCAAAAACAAAATCATGCGGAATTTGCGACATTAATTCATCCAAACAACTACATAGATAAAAGTACTGTAATTAATGAGGGGTGTATTATCGGTAACGGTGTTATCGTTTATCCGGACAGTGTATTATCTGCTAATGTCTTAATTGCGGAATACGCTTCTGTTTCTCATGACGTGGTTGTAACAGAACACAGTGTAATTGAAACAAAAGTGACAATTGCCGGCGGCTGTAAGATAGGAGCGAATTCTCATATAAAAGCGAACGCTGTACTGAAAGAGCAAATCACGATAGGTGATCGATGTGTGGTGGAAGCCGGTTCTGCTGTAGTAAGTGATGTGGCGGATGAATTAACTGTAGCAGGTAATCCTGCCAGAATTAAAAGAAATATTACGATATAGGAGGAAAAAATATGACAACTTTAGAAATGTATAACGGAGTATTTACAGAGTGCTTTCAGGTTGAGGCAGAAGCCTTGAATGAGGAGTTTACGAGTGAAAATGTAAGTGAATGGGATTCTATCGGACATATGAATTTAATTGCTATGTTGGAAGAAACTTTTAATATTTTCTTGGAAAGTGAAGATATTATGGAGTTGAACTCTTATGAGAACGGAAAAATAATTTTGAAGAAATACGATATCAGTATTTAGGAGATTGCCGTATGGAAAAAATATTTAAAAATTACGGTAAAAGGATTGCGGCTATTCAGGACAATCAAGATGTGCTTACTTATGATGAACTGTTTCAATATGCTGCGCAGCTTAATCACTCTATCGGAAAGCGCTGTCTGGTTTTTCAGTTATGCAGTAATACTGTTGCTTCATTAATCGGTTATGTAAGTTTTCATTTAAATGACATTGTACCTTTATTGTTGGCTGAAAAAATAGACAAGGAATTATTTCAATCCTTAATCGAAATTTATCACCCTCAATATATTTGGGCATCTTGTCGAGCAGAAAATAAAACAGCCGGCTTTGAAAAAGTGTTTGAGATAAAGGATTACGCTTTATATAAAACAAACCTGAAGCCATATCCGTTAAACGATGAATTAGCGTTATTGCTAACTACATCAGGAAGTACCGGCAGTCCCAAGTTAGTAAGGCAGAGTTATAAAAATATTCATTCTAACACAGAGTCTATTGTATCTTATCTGGAAATCACCAAAGACGAGCTGCCGATCACGACCTTGCCGATGAATTATACTTATGGTCTTTCAATCATTAATTCACATTTATATGTAGGCGCAACAGTGTTATTGACAGATAGAACATTAATGGATAAAGATTTTTGGAAGTTTTTCAAAGAAAACTCAGCGACATCGTTTGGTGGAGTACCATATACTTATGAGATGTTAAATCGGTTACGTTTTTTTCAAATGGATTTACCGTCATTGAGAACGATGACACAAGCAGGAGGAAAATTATTGCCTGATTTACATAAGAAATATGCAGAATATGCCAAAGAGCATAACAAAAAGTTTATTGTAATGTATGGTCAGACTGAGGCAACAGCAAGAATGGCTTATTTACCGGCAGATAAATCACTTGAAAAGTACGGAAGTATGGGAATAGCAATCCCCGGTGGGATTTTCAAGCTTTTAGATACAAACAATCAGGAAATCAATGAGCCTGAAGTTGCAGGAGAGTTAGTCTATCAAGGGGATAATGTAACGCTTGGTTATGCAGAATGCGGTAATGATTTAATTAAAGGTGATGAAAGAAACGGAATTTTACATACCGGAGATATCGCTAAACGAGATAAAGACGGTTATTATTATATTGTCGGAAGATTAAAAAGGTTTTTGAAAATTTTCGGCAATCGCGTCAACCTTGATGAAGCAGAGCGTATAATCAAAGGTCAGTTTGCCGTTAAAGAGTGTGCTTGTACCGGGCGTGATGATAAAATGTCTATTTTTGTTGTAGAACCAAATCAAGTACAATTAAGTGAAATCAGAAATTTTATCAGTGCAAAAACGAAATTAAATATCAGTGCTTTTGAAGTGAAGGAGATCGAACAGATCCCTAAGAATGATTCAGGAAAAATACTTTATAAAGATTTGGAGGGCATGATTTGATTAAAATAACTAATTTAGAATCGGACTCATTAAATAACTGTGAAATTGATAATGTACAGCACCTTAGACTATCCCTTGATAATCATGGATTGGATCAAGTTAAAGAATGTGCGCAAAAGCATTTATATCTATTTGATAGGATGCTTGATGTCGCTGTTCCTTTAAAGAATAGGCAAAAAGATTTTAGTAAAAAAATCAGATTAAAGGCTGAACTATTCCAAGAGAATGAAAAACAAGAGTTATTGAAAATAGCATATCGCAGCTTTACAGATGATTCCAGATTTCGGATACCAGCACCGGAAAGCGAATTGTTGTATAAAAATACGATTCAATATTATATGGATCAAGCAGAAGCAACCTATGTATGTCGATATAAGGATTTGATTATTGCTTTTGCGAATATAACGTTTATAAAAGATGGGACTGTTCCGTTCTTTCATCTTGTCGCGGTTGATGAAAAATACCGCATGATAGGGGCGGCGTTGAGTTTGTATGCAAATGTTTGTCAAATATACGCTGAACAAGGATATGCAAGTATTGAAGGCAAAATTTCAACGAAGAATACAGCAGTAATGAATCTTTATGGTTCTTTAGGAGGAATTTTTAAAAATCCTCAAGATATATATGTGAAAATGGAATGATGTTATGGTAAAAAAAATGAATTGGGAAGATATTAAGAAACAGCTGTTATCTTTAAAAGATAATATTTATTTTTCTTATACGCTTTTGTTTATTTTATTTTTCTTGTTGATTTTTTCACCGTTTATTATTCAAAGTAAATCGTTTTTATGGATTCCGGATGGTATTTCTCAGCATTATTCTTCATTGACTTATATGAAAGAATGGCTTGGCACAATCTTTGAATCCATCTTTCAAAATCAAGTTTTAAATATACCGTTTTGGACATTAAAAGCAGGTTTCGGTCAAGATGTAATCGGTAATATAATCAATTTTCGTCTCTTTAATATGCTGTTTGCTTTCTTTGATGAATCCCAAATCGAATTCTATTTTTTATTTCGTACATTTATCAGTTTATATTTATGCGGATTATCCTTTATCTGCTTTGCTTCAACAAAATCTAAACACAAGTATGCGATTTTAATCGGATGTATGGCTTATCTTTTTTGTGGCTATTCACTTTATGTAGCGCCGCGTCATACGTTTTTTTTGGAGATGATGTTTTATTTTCCGCTTTTGCTTCGCGGTGTTGACCTAATCTTTGAAAAGAAAAGATCGTATCTTTTTATCTTTATTGTATTTTTGAGCTGTATCAGTTATATCTATTTCTTATATATGATTACACTTCCGGCAGTGATTTACGCATTGTTTAAGTATTTTGAAACAAGAGATAAACAAAATCGAACTTGGAAGGACTTTTTAAATATCGTTTGTTGCTTTTTGTGGCAGTATTTATTCGGTGTTGCATTAAGTGCTTTCAGTTTATTTCCGGCTTTAATTCGATCGTTAGGCAGCAGCCGAACTGGAGCAGTCTCCGGATTAAGCTGGTTTCATTGGGATTTGAGCTATTATTTTGATTTTATTAAAGGTTTTATTAATATTGAAGAATTCGGTTCTTACGGGTTTATTGCAATATCCGGTTTAGCTGTATTCTGTATTGTTTATATGTTTGTGGAAAAATTCAAGGAAAAGAACATTTATGTGGGACAATTTTTGTTGTACACTGTTGTTTTTCTCGTACCTTTTGCGGTTCTTGTATTTAATGGATTTATGGGAAGAACATTGCGTTGGTGTTATGTATATTCATTCTGGATTGCGATGATAGTGGTTATCATGCTGCCGAGAACATTAGAAAAACGGAAATTTGCTTTTAATGTAAGCTCGCTGGTCGTTGCCGCATACTTATGTATCTATTTGCTGGTTTCATTCTTAACAAAATCTGACTTGAAACCCGGCGTCATTTTATACTTTGTTTATTTCGTATTGTTTTTATTTATTAATTATGCCAGATTTTTTAAAGAGAAAAAGCAAATCATTTATATTTTACTGTCTTTGCTTTGTTTAGAAACGATGATAAAATCGTATACTTTATTTTCACCGCAGAACGGTTATATCACAAGATTTGCGGATACCGGAAAAGTTGTGGGTATGGCGAAAGATAATCCAACGACTGCTTTACAGCTTGTAAAAGATGAAAGCTTGTACCGAGTAGACTCCGTACTTTATCCGATCGGCAAAAAGTATGATCAAAAAAATTATGGTTTAAGAAATAACGTAAATGCAATATCCAGCTATTTTAGCTTTACAGAAGGAAATATAACCAATTATTCTTTGCAACTTGGAAATTCTCAGCAGAATGTTCCGTTTTTGATGCTTGATTTCGACCAAAGGGCTGTACTGAATTCATTAGCAAGTGTAAAGTATTTGACAGTTACAGATTCAAGTCTGCGTCGTGTTCCGTATGGATATGAGTTGATTGATTCTCAGGTGAAATATTTTTCTAACGGTTCAAGTGAAAAGGAATATTTGTATCTAAATGAAAATGCATTGCCTTTTATGTATACTTATTCTTCGTATATTCCTTATGAACAGTATGAAGAAATGGATGCACATGAAAAAGAGCAAGCGATGCTTCAGGGAGCGGTATTGAAACAAAATATTGATTATCCTAAAGCCGATGTTCAATATGATCATAAAATCATTTTAGATAAAAATGAAGTTTTGCGAAGATTGAGACTAGATTATGCAGACAGCAGTGTATTTGAAATCTATGATGATTATTTTATCGTAAAGGATGACGATGTAGAAATTACATTAACAAATGAACAGAGAATAAACGGAGAAATTCATGTGCTGTTCAGTAATACCGGTTTTGAGGCGATTAATCCGAAAGGTAATATAAAGGAAGATTTAGAGACACATGGAAAGCGTTATGTTTTAAAAAATTTCATTAGTAATTATTTGAATTGGTCTCCTGCTACCACTTCAACGATTACAGCAAAAATCGGAATTATGAATGATACAGGGACTTTATTAAATAATAATTATCAATATTATTTTGGTAAAAGAGATCTGCTTTTGAACATAGGAAATACAAAAAGCGATCATATTAAAATAAAGTTCAGTCGTGCAGGTGTGTATTCCTTTGATGACATTAAAGTCATTGTACAGCCGATGGACAACTTCAAGGAAAAGATTGATGCTTTAAAAACTGTTCCTGTTACTGATATATTATTGATTGACAACGGCATAAAAGGGAAACTTTCTACTGATAAAAAACGCTTGGTAACAATATCCATTCCTTATTCAAAAGGTTGGACCGCATATATAAACGGGAAGGAAACGGATATCATGGAAGCTAACGGCATGTATATGGCTGTTATGGCAGAAGCAGGCGTTAATGAAATTTTGTTAAAGTATGAAACACCCGGATTCATGCTGGGTGTAAAAATATCAATTATCGCGTTCTTCTTATTGCTTATTATTGCGTTAATGATGAATACGACTTTTATCAACAAACTGAAAAAAGCAATCATTGATATGTACAGAATAATATTCAGAAAAGAGAAAATGCATAAGAACTCTGAGGTGCAGGGAGGTTAGCCTATGATTCAAATGTTTTGTATTTCATATGCCGGGGGTAATGCCGGTTTCTTTGAACCGTTAATTAAGAAATTTCATGATCAAATAGATTGTACAGCGATTGAATACACCGCAAGAGGATCAAGAAAAAAGGAATTGCCGTACAGTTCATTTGATGAAATGACTGAAGATATCAGTGACAAGATTAATCAAAGATTGGATTCTTGTAATGACATCATTATTTTCGGTTACAGTATGGGAAGTCTTGTTGCGTATGAAATACTGGCAAATGAAATGTTAATTAAAAAACCTAAATTACTGATTGTGGCAGCACATTATGCACCTACAAGATCAAGTGTAGAAGAAACGCTGTCAAACTTATCTGATGAAGATTTGGTGAAGCAGATGTTAAAGTTTAGTCCGATGAATCGACAGGTTTTCTCTGACAAACGCTTTTGGCCCTTAATTCTGCCGCAAATTCGCAATGATTATCGATTGCTGGAGTCTTATGATTTTGATAAAACTAAAAAGAAATTGGATGTTGATTTGAAAGTTTTATATTCAAAAAACGATATACCTTTTCAGCTTATTTCTGAATGGAAAGAAATGAGTTTAAAAGATACGCACTTTTATGAATTTGAAGGTGACCATTTTTTCTTAAAAAACAATGAAGAAAGAATTGCTGATATTATTCTAAAATATATTCAAACTATATAAGGATTAGAGGTGTGATAAATGGAATATCGTTCAGAAAAAGACTCTTTAGGTTCTATCGATGTACCAAAGAATGCGTATTACGGCTGTCAGACATTACGTGCATATCATAATTTCAAAATTACGGGGAAAACGTTCCACCCAAAGATGATTCATGTGATTGGTTTAGTGAAAAGAGCTTGTATCTTGGCCAATTATGAATGCGGCAAGCTGGATAAAGAAAAGCTTAATTATATGTTGCAGGCTTGTGATGAGGTAAGCAGCGGTCTACTGGATGAAGCGTTTATAACAGATCCTATTCAAGGCGGTGCGGGTACATCATTTAATATGAATGCAAATGAGGTGATCGCCAACAGAGCAGCACAGCTGGCAGGTAAACCAATGGGTTCATATGATTATATTCATCCGTTAGATGATGTGAATAAAAGCCAGTCTACAAATGATATATTTCCGACTGTATGCAGAATTACCGCCCTTTATTTAGTAGAAGAGCTGATTCAGGAATTATTGCTTCTGCATGAAGTTTTTTTGGAGAAAAGCAGAGAATTTGACGATGTATTGAAGCCGGGGAGGACTCATTTACAGGATGCAGTTCCGATTCGTATGGGACAGGAGTTTCAGGCATACGCAGGTTCTTTGCTGCGGGATTTAGATCGAATAAAATTTACTTTTGAAAAGTTGAAATTTATTAATATAGGTGCTACTGCAATCGGTACAGAATTAAATGCACCCGAAAATTATAAAGAAATTTGTTTATCTTATTTAAAAGACTTTTCAAAAATTGATTTAAAAGGAATGGATGATTTAATTGACGGAACAAGAAATGTAGATTCATTTGTATGGGCCAGTTCATCCTTAAATATGCTGGCAATTAATCTTTCCAAAATTTGCAATGATCTGCGCTTAATGGCTTCGGGGCCGAGAACCGGTTTAAATGAGATTATATTGCCTGCCAAGCAGCCGGGTTCTTCTATTATGCCGGGGAAAGTTAATCCGGTGATACCTGAGGTTATGAACCAGGTGTGTTTCCAGGTTATGGGAAATCATCATACCGTTTGCAAAGCTGCAGAATCGGGACAGCTTGAATTAAATGTATTTGAACCTATTTTGTGTTATAATTTATATGAATCGATTGAAATTCTTTCAAACGGGTGCTTCACATTAAGAAAAAACGCATTAGAAAATGTGAAAGCGAATAAACAAAGATGCAAAGAACTGATTGAAAACTCTTATTGTATTTTAACTGCATTGACACCGGAAATTGGTTATGATAAAGCAGCTGTCATTGTTAAAACGGCACTTGAAAAAAATATATCTATAAAAGATGCGATGCTTATTGTTAATATAAACAGTGAAGAAATCATTGATAAGTTTCAGGATATTTATACAATAACATAAAGAAGAGGAGAGGGAAGCATGCGAAAGAGAAGGATTGCCGTGACTTTAAGCGTTATTTGTTCATTATTATTGGTGAATATGCAGATATGGGCAAAAGAAGCTGAGGTTGATACAGATATTATTACAGAAGAAAATTTTGTGCCGATCAGCAAGGAAGAAATTCAAGGTATGAAAGATGTTGCTATGGGAAGTGAACAGCAAGTAACTTTACGAAGCGGCGGACCATATTGGACAAAAACAAACGGAATAAAAAAATTTTATGATGCAGAAGGAAAATTAATGTATGGTTCCGGATCGAAATACGTTATTGATGTGTCTGAGCATAACGGTTTTATCGACTGGAATAAAGTAAAGGCTGCCGGAGTAGACGGTGCAATTATACGAGTCGGATACGGTTATTTAGAGGAAGATGATTATTTCAGAAGGAATGTTTCTGAATGTAATCGTTTGGGAATTCCGTATGGAATCTATTTATACAGTTATGCATATGACGCGAATTTTGCATATGCAGAGGCAACAGGAACTGCACAAATGCTTGCACGTGCCAATGTAAATTTATCTTACCCGATTTATTATGATATTGAAAATTTCAGTCCTTGGTATTATGAGGGAGCAACCAGAAAACCGCCTGAAACTGTCAGCGGTTATAAAAAGGTAATTAAAACATATTTAAACAGAATGAGTGAATTGGGTTATAAGCAGGTGCATGTATACAGCTATCGTTCTTATTTGCAGTCAAAATTGAATGATCCGGAGATTTTATCTCATGTGTCATGGATAGCGGCTTATACAGATACGTTAGGTTATAAGAATGCCTATTACAGCGGTGAACAAGGGTGGCAATATAGCTCCGGAGGATATGTGAACGGTATCAGCGGGCGTGTAGATTTAAACTGCTTCAGTAATCAATTTATCAAACCAAGCGCTAAAGGAATCGAGTTATCTGATGAAGATCGGACAATGTCGGTAGGCAGCGTTTATCAGTTGAAAGCAACAATGACTCCGGCAAATGCGAGTTCAAGTATCAGCTGGCGATCCGGTCGATCGGATATTGCGTTTGTAGACCAAAAAGGAAGAGTGACAGCCAAAGCTGTCGGTAAAACGTGGATTTATGCAAAAACAAATAACGGCTTTGAGGCAAAAGCATTGGTAACTGTGATTCCCGCAGCTACTTCTGTTTCTATAAATTACAGTAGTAAGGAAATAAAAATCAATGATTCTTTTAAATTTAAAGCGGCTGTAAATCCTTCTAATGCTTCACAGGCAGTCACATGGAGAGTCGGTAATGAAAATATCGCTACTGTCGATAAATATGGGAATGTGAAGGCAGTCGGGGTCGGCAGCACCTATTTATATGCAAAGACTTGGAATAATAAAGAAGCTAAATGTTTGATAAAAGTAACGAATCCGGCAACATCAATCACTTTAAATGCAAAACAGATTCCGGTATCGGTAGGCAGTTGGTATCAGTTCAAAGCGACAACAAATCCTACTGAGGCAGGCGATACACTTACATGGCGAATCGGTACCAGCAGTATCGCGACGGTTGATCAAAATGGCAAAGTCAGCGCAAAAGCAGAAGGCAGTACATATGTATATGCCAAAACAAGCAATGGTTTAGAAGCGAAGGCATTGGTTAAAGTATTACCTGCGGCAACTAAAGTTACATTGAATTATAGCGATAAATCATTGACATTACATGATAAATATCAACTTAAGGCAACCGTAAATCCGACCAGAGCATCGCAAAGTGTTACATGGCGAACCGGTAATTCCAAGGTAGCAACCGTAGATAAAAACGGAAATGTAACCGCAGTAGGAACAGGAAGTACATATGTTTATGCAAAAACATGGAATAATAAAGAAGCAAAATGCTTGATAAAGGTGTCAGTACCAGCAACATCAATCACCTTGAATGCAAAGCAGATTCCGGTATCGGTAGGCAGTTGGTATCAGTTCAAAGCGACAACAAATCCTACTGAGGCAGGCGATACACTTACATGGCGAATCGGTACCAGCAGTATCGCGACGGTTGATCAAAATGGCAAAGTCAGCGCAAAAGCAGAAGGCAGTACATATGTATATGCCAAAACAAGCAATGGTTTAGAAGCGAAGGCATTGGTTAAAGTATTACCTGCGGCAACTAAAGTTACATTGAATTATAGCGATAAATCATTGACATTACATGATAAATATCAACTTAAGGCAACCGTAAATCCGACCAGAGCATCGCAAAGTGTTACATGGCGAACCGGTAATTCCAAGGTAGCAACCGTAGATAAAAACGGAAATGTAACCGCAGTAGGAACAGGAAGTACATATGTTTATGCAAAAACATGGAATAATAAAGAAGCAAAATGCTTGATAAAGGTGTCAGTACCAGCAACATCAATTACTTTAAATGCAAAGCAGATTCCGGTATCGGTAGGCAGTTGGTATCAGTTCAAAGCGATAACAAATCCGACTGAGGCAGGCAATACACTTACATGGCGAGTCGATAACAGTAGCATCGCAACGGTTGATCAAAATGGTAAGGTTAGTGCAAAAGCAGAGGGCAGTACATATGTATATGCCAAAACAAGCAATGGATTAGAAGCGAAAGCATTGGTTAAAGTATTGCCTGCGGCAACAGGAGTAACAATCAATCATATAAGTAGAGTGATGATAATTTCAGAGCAATACCAATTTAAAGCCACAGTAAATCCGATCAGATCCTCACAAACTGTTACATGGCGGACCGATAATGCGAATATAGCAACTGTAGATAAATACGGCAATGTTACCGCAGTCGGAAAAGGCAATACGTGGCTGTATGCAAAGACTTGGAATAACAAAGAAACAAAGTGTTTAATTATCGTACGGTAATATAGAATCAGGAGGCAGAAGAAAGATATGAAAAAAATATTTTATATACTAGTGATTTTATCTTTTATGATAAACAGTGTAATTCCTTGTGTAGAAGTAAATGCGAATCAAAGTGAAGTGTTATCATCTAAGACGATTTCAGCGCCGACGGAGAAACAGGCATATGATAGAATGATAGCTTTGAAAAATCAGTATCCTGAGGGTACCAGCTGGACTAATTCAAACGGATATTTCTGGCAAGGTGCTCCGATACAGGGCTATGGCTGTGCAGCATTCGCGTTTATGTTGAGTGATGCGGCGTTTGGTGATCGGTCAGCTTATCGTTTTGATACAATCAATTATGACGCTTTAAAAGTAGGCGATATATTACGTATGAATAATGATTCACATAGTGTGATTATTCTGGAGAAAAACGCAGATCATATCGTAATTGCAGAAGGAAATTATAATTTTTCTGTCCATTGGGGCAGAGTAATATCAAAAGCTGAAGTATTACAATCTGATTATTACTATACAAGATATCCTGAACCAATTTCTGTAACAGGGGTTTCTTTAGATAAGAGTGAAGCAATGCTAAAACCAGGAGGTATGACGACGCTTCGTGTGATAACCCAGCCTTCTAATGCGAACGATGTTAAAAAAACCTTTTGGGAACTTTCAATGAATCAGCCCGGAGTGGTAGAAATAGAGTCAATAAACGGCGGGTTAAAAGTTCAAGCATTAAAACCCGGAATTGCGTATATAACTGTTATAATAAATGATAAATATAGAGCGAGCTGTAAAGTTACCGTTTCATCAGATATGAAAATGAGTGCCGCCAGTAGAATTGTAACAGTCGGAAAGTCTACGGTATTGTCTGTATCACCTAAACAGAATGTTACTTGGCGAATCGGTAATTCGAATATTGCCACTGTAGATAAATACGGAAAAGTTACCGGTAAGTCTGTTGGCAGCACTTGGGTATATGCAAAAGCGGCAGATGGCAGTGAGGTAAGAGCTTCTATCAAAGTGATCCCGCAACCGACAAGTGTAAAACTGAATTACAGCAGTAAAATTGTAACAGTGGGAAAAACAACACAATTTAAAGCAACTGTAAATCCAACGAATGCAAATCAGGCAGTAACATGGAGAAGCAGTAACACGAGAATTGCGACAGTTGATAAGAACGGATTGGTTACAGCAAAATCAGTCGGAACGGCTTATATATATGCTAAAACAATTAACGGTAAAGAAATAAGAGCAACGGTTAAAGTGATTCCGCAGCCGACAGGGGTAAAATTAAATTACAGCAGTAAGATAGTTACTCAAGGAAAAACCACTCAATTTAAGGCAACAGTAAATCCGACTAATGCGAATCAGACAGTGACATGGAGAAGCCACAACACGAAAGTTGCGACAGTAGATAAAAACGGCATTGTTACAGCGAAATCGGTCGGAACGGCTTATATATATGCTAAAACGATTAACGGTAAAGAAATAAGAGCAACGGTCAAAGTGATTCCTCAACCGAAAAGTGTGAAAATTAATACAGAAAAGCAGATTTTGAAAATCGGCAGATCTTGTACGTTAAAAGCTACTGTAAATCCGACTAATGCGAATCAGGCAGTAACATGGCGAATCGGTAATTCAAAAATTGCGACAGTAGATAAAAACGGTAGAGTTACGGGAAAATCTGAAGGATTAACATGGCTTTATGCAAAAACAGTGAATGGGATAGAAACGAGAAGTTTAATAAAAGTAACCAAATAAAAGTGCTACGATATTAAAGAGGGGTGCTATATGAAAAAATTATTTTCCGGCATTATAACACTAGCTGTCATGATGATTATGTTATGTGTGCCGACAAGTGCAATTAACAGAACCACTGTATTGAATTATTCAGGAGAGAACTATTACGATAAAGCGTATGATGTCTTAGATTTAGTGAATGAAGAACGCAGAAGACTTGGTCTCAATGAGCTTACCATGGATGAGGAGTTATTAGCTGCGGCAATGGAGAGAGCAGCTGAGACAGCGATAAATTATAGTCATGAGCGTCCGAACGGCGACGGTTGTTTTACTATTAACAGTAAAATGGGCGGCGAGAATATTACCTATGGGCAGGTAACTGCCCGAGGGGCTTATACCTCTTGGAAAAATTCACCCGGTCACTATCAAAATATGACGTTAAAAGATTGGAAATCAGTGGGAATCGGGTGTTTTAAAAACAATGAAACATATTATTGGGTACAAGTTTTCAGCATGTTAGAAGCAGAGCCGATAAAAAAACCCGCGAATAAAACGGTGTATAAAAGCAAATTATCGCGTGATGAGTTTGTGGATATTGAATGGCAATCAATGATTCTTCATCCATATGACGAAAATTCAGACTTGTTTAGGTTAGAAACACTGCCCACCAATTTTTATTTGGAATATAGGAAAGAAAAAGAGGTTCACTTAGTAAATACTAACAAAAAATCCGGTGGTTTTAACTTATTATTAGATGATTCGAAGATTGCCTATTCAAGCAGCAGACCTGGAATTGTTTCTGTTCAGGCAGATGGGACTCTAAAAGCACTTGATATTGGTTCATCGGTTATTACCGCAAAATATTTAGGCAGAACACTAGGCAGAACTGTTACAACTTACTACAACATTAACGATTTAACGGGACCTGAAGAATTAATTATGGAACCGAGTACAAAGAAAAAAATATCTTTTAAACATAAAGATACAAAAAAAGAAGTGAATAATTATATCAAATGGGAATCTTTAAATCCTGAAATTGCTACGGTGGATCAAAGCGGTAATGTTACAGCGATATCAGAAGGCAGAGCAACAATCCAAAGAACATATAAACCGACGAATTCTTTTATGGGTTTAACAAGTATTTGGGTGAAAAAAGACGAGGTACCCCAAAGTGTGAAAATAGAAACAACAAATGATAAGCTGTACATGGGGACTACTATATATATGAGTGCTAAAGTATATCCGGTACGCGCTGATCAAAAAGTTACCTGGCGGATTGCGAACCCAAAGATTGCCTCTGTAGATCAAGATGGACGTGTAACCGGAAAATCGATTGGCAGTACTTGGATATATGCAAAAACGATAAACGGAAAAGAAGCGAGATATCTTATTAAAGTAACGGATCAACCGGAAAGTATTGAAATAACCGGCGATAAAATATATTTAACAAGAAACGGCTCAATGAGTATCCATGCCGTCGTTTATCCGCATGAGGCCAATCAGTCAGTAACATGGCGAATCGGAAATCCAAAAGTAGCGAAAATTCATCAAAACGGTTTGATAGATGCAGTAGGCGAAGGTATGACGTGGCTATATGCTAAAACAATAAATGGCTTAGAAGATAAAGTTTTAGTGAAAGTTATGAAAGATCCGAAAAGTGTGAATTTAAATTTTAGTGATAAGATTATTTCATCAGGTAAAACAGTTCAGTTTAAAGCGGTTGTGAATCCGTCAGATGCAGTTCCGCAAGTATACTGGCGTTCTGATAACCCAAATGTAGCAAGGATCGATCAAAATGGAAAGGTAACTGCAGTCAAACAAGGTACCACATGGATTTATGCTACAACAGTCAATGGACTACAAGCTAAGGCTTTTATAAAGGTTCTTCCTAAGCCTACCGATGTTATCTTAAATTACAATAAGAAAATAGTTACGGTCGATAGGACAACACAATTTAAGGCTTCTGTATATCCTGTAATAGCTAATCAGTCTGTTACATGGAGAACCGGAAACTCAAAAATTGCGACGGTTGATAAATTCGGTAAAGTAACCGCTAAAGCTGAGGGAATGACATGGTTGTATGCAAAGACGACGAACGGCATTGAAAAGAAAGCTTTGGTGAAAGTTATACCACAACCTAAACATGTGACTTTATCTTCAGAGAAGCTAACGTTGAAAGCAGGCGCCACTATCAGCTTGAAAGCAACGGTAAATCCTGTAAATGCAAATCAGTCTGTTACCTGGCGTACAGGGAATCCTAAAGTAGCTGTCATTGATAAAAACGGTAAAATTATCGCTAAAGCAAAAGGAAGTACTTATGCTTATGCAAAAACTATTAACGGAAAAGAAACTAAATGCTTATTAATTGTTAAATAGTTATCAATAAGGTAGTAGATGAATTTCTATTGCCTTTTTTGTTTGTACTTAAATAAAATAAGGACCTGAAGTGAAAAGTTAAATTCTACTTCAAAAAGCACATAAAAATAAATAGAATTTACTGTTACAAAAAGAAAGCAGATAGACAGGACTAGGATATATCAAGAAAAAAGTCTTGTGGATTTTAGTTTTTCAGTTATAATGTATATGTAGATAAGTCAAAAAAGGGCATAACGAAAACAGGTAGAAAAAGCAGTTCAAAAATTTATGAAAAACTTAATTCCACCTTGTTGAAGTGAATAGACTAAGTAGGCTGACAGCCAATTTTTCTTATCTATTTCTTGATGAGATAGGGTTTTAATATAACCTTATCTTTGTCAAT
>QZED01000071.1 GCA_009917405.1 bacterium c-19
TCATATCTTTGCTTTAGAAGAAGTTGCGACTCATGAAGCTAAATCAAAAACATTTGATCACATAGTTACAGGTGACAAGCAAAAAAAGATTTATATTCCACCTATGTCACATCCGTGGAAACATGCCTCTTTTCAATCTTATCTTGCGAAACAAAAGCACCGTCAATCTGGTGCTAATGTTTAACTTTTTTTGAGACATTTTCATTTTTGCTTGACATATTTTATGCTGTAAATATCCACACTTTTAAAGATTTATATCGCTCAACCGTACTTCTATTGATATAGCATTTTAACATGAGGTAAAACCGTAATGGTTTTACCTCGCTTCATTCTGCTGATGTATTTCCTTTGGCTTATCGTTCATCAGGAAACAGCATTGTCGCATATTCATCGTCATCAATGATGTATAGCTTACATTCATCAACATCAGACAAATACTTTTTCGGAATGTGTTTCTCATGTGAATACTTAGGCTTTTCACTCCAATGCTTTATGATATATTCATCATCATTTACTTTGATTTCAAACACCTGCAACCAATCTACATTACCATTACGATCAACACTATGTTTACCCCAAATTCCCCATAGAATGATTTGAATGTCCAAAGGGATTTCATTATGCACCTTTCTTGTGATGTATCTGTTTTTCATCTATTTGCTCCTTTGTTTTACCATTAAAAAAATGAGATAAACCGTAATTGGTTTAGCTCAAATTTATTTTTACTCAATCCAGTTACTTTTAACTGACTAAGGTTATATCATCACGAGTATCAATAATTTCTTGCGTCATATAATTTCTTATTTCGTAAGTGTTTATATCTATTGAATACCATCCTGCTGTAGACACATGAGTGCCCTCATCATAATAATTATGAATGATGAAGCAACCGTTTTCCTCACGTTCAATTCTAAAAATAGAGTTATAATATTCTTCTTCACTGATTTCATTTAATTCCAGTAATCTGTCTTTTAAATATGGAATAGCAGTATCAGCATCAAGTGCTGAAGATCTATTGATACAAGTAGCGCCAACCGCTTCAGCACTCTTAACGAAATCGCTTAACTTGTTTTCTTTTGCGTTTTCAAGATTTAAAGCCTTTTTCGCTTCATCGCTTGCTTTATTTATATCGATAGAAACCTTAACGGAAAGATTGCCGTCATTAACATCAGTTTCTACATCAACACCTTCGCCTTTGCTTAATCCGGCCTGTTTCAATGCCGCTTCTTCCAATTGAGATTTCATTTCGTCAGTAATAGCACTTTCTGATACTCCCTGTAAAGGAACAAATATTGTTACGCTAACCTTGTTAATGATATTGTTAACCGCAGATGCACCAATCTCCATTTTAACGTCGGACTGTTCCAGTGTACATACCTCTGACTCATGTCTGTCTTTAGATTGCGCTTTCAAAACATCTTGTTGAATATCAACCACATCATATCCGCTTGACTCATCAACTATCGCAATATAATTTATTGATAAATACACAGTATCTATAAAATAATAGATATTAACATTTTTACCATTTTCATTAACAATCTCATCCTCAATGAAATATCCTTTTTCTTTATTATGCGAAAGAGAAGGGAATTTATGTATACTAGCGAGCAAAGCTTGTGATTCAATTCGTTCTTCTACCTCGATTATAATTTTTGTAGTTCTATTTTTATTGACATCGTAATCCTTAATATATGAATAATCATCAAGGTCTGAATTATCCGTTAAAGGTTTTCCTATCTTATTAACTGCTTCAACATATTTACCGTTTTCTATCTCAGATATTGCGCTTTGATCTATATTTGATTTTTTTGATATATCTTCTTTAAATTCATCCTCATCAGCGATAGGTTCATCTTTTTTGTTATTTTGATTATTCTGATAAATAAAATAGCCGCCAACACAAACAAGCACCAATGCAATTATTACAGAAATAGTTATGATACCCTTTTTATTTGATTTAACAGGCTCATTTTTTATTACTGGTTCTGCATTTTCATTCTGCAAAACTTCATTATGTACGACAACATTTTCTTCAATATCAGTTTTATCTGCTTTGTTATGTTCAACCACTTTTTTTGTTTCTATGGCTTTTTCTGAGGTTTCATTCTCTTTATTATCAATTTTTTCTGCTTCATTTTTAATCATTTCATCTGCTTCGCTTTTCAGAGGTTCTGTTAAAGGAGCTCCGCATTTGATACAAAACTTCCCGCTGGGATTAGGATTGCCACACTTCGGACAACTTTTCATTATTATTCGCCTACTTTCGTTCCGCAATTACCGCAGAAAATTGCTCCATCATCCAATGTTTCTCCGCAATTTTTACAAATCAGAATTTTACATTCATCATCTACCTTTTCTCCGCATATAGGACAGAACTTTGTATCATTTTCTAATACGGCATTACATTTTTTACACTTTGGTTTTTCAGGTTCTTTTGGTTTGGCTGTACCACATTCCGGACAAAAATTAACATTCTGTGCATAATGTTTCCCGCAGTTTGGACAAACCACGTCATCATCAGCATTTGTTTTTTCTTTAATTGAATTTGCAGATGATTTTAATCCGCTTGTTATATTAGAATAATCAACTGCATTCGCATAAAACGGATCTTCTATTTCTCTCATTTTGTTTATCTTAAATCCAGCAATTATTACTAATATCGCTGATGGTATGGAAAATAGAGCGCCTAATATAAACAGACCATTTCCGCACATTCCCCATATGTATGCTTCATTTGAAATTTTAAATTTCTTCGCATTTAAAAAACCCAACACATGAAATATCGTGGCTACAATAGCATAACCGTATATAAATATTGCCAGTCCATCAGTGCTGTTTTGATTACTGAAAGCGTCATCAACCGCTGTTGCAAATATCATCGGGATAGCCATAAAATAAATGACTGCACCCACATAATCTAAAATCATTGAAATCTTATTTATTTTCCACTTACTAATCATATTCATAACTTGTCCTCCTCAGTTTCATACACTTATAATAGTGCCTTTTCTGTTTAAACCATTTCTTTCATTGTTATTCCAAACGCTTTGCTTATTCTTTCTAAGGTTCTCAATGAGGGATTTGTTCTGCCAACCTCAATATCACATAGATAAGAGGTACTGATATCTGCTTTTTCTGCCAATTCCTTTTGTGTCATTCCTCCTTTATTTCTAAGTTCCCTTATCCTTTTACCTACATTCATCACAAACCTCCTTCGTTTACATTATATACGTAATCTCCGTATATTTCAACATATTTCTACGTAATTGTCGTATTATGGCGGCTCATCATTTCATTTTCATTCGTATTTTATTGATTTATTATATATTGTGTGTATAATGAAAGAATGCAAAATACGTTATTTACGTAATTAAAAGAGGTGTGCTATGTATATTGGAAACAAACTGAAAGCTTTACGTACCGCTAAAGGTATGACACAAAAAAACTTATCTGAACAATGCAATATTTCCTGTTCATTTCTGAATGACATTGAAAAAGAACGTTCCAATCCATCCTTTGAAAACTTACTTAAAATTTGTGAGGTGTTGGGCGTAGATATTACTTACTTTTTCAATTCTTTGAATGACACTGATGAAAACACCATTTATTCAGAAATTCAATCTTATTTGATTCAAGTAAAAAACTGGCATGAAAGCGACCAACTGGAATTACTTCATTATTTAAAAGCAAAGACAATCAGTAAGCAATAGTTGTTTCAGCATTATACACACATTGTACACCTCTTATTCTTTTTGTTATTTAGGGAGCATCCGTATTTCATCATTCTTTTTTAAATACACGCACAACTTTAATGCTACCGCATTTACCGCACCTTTGAAGCAAACAGGAAAAGTTATTTTAATATGCTTTTGTCATATCTTTCCTTTATTATTTCATCGGCACGTACAAATAATTCACTCAACGGCATTTCCAATCCTTGTGCAATTTTAACCATCGACATCATACTTACGTTGACAATGCCATGCACAATATCCGAAAGATAATTATGACTGATGTTGCACATTTCTTCAAGCTTTAGGTACGTAAGATTTCGTTCCTGTTTCTTTTCATAGATTGCTTGACCGAATGCCGATTTCATTTCATAAAATGCTTTCAGTACGCTCAGATTGTTTTCCATTTTTTACACCTGCTTTCTTTTTAAAAATATTCGGATTAAAAATCATTATAATTCTTTTCTATCACTCCCTTCCGCTTGGATGACTTCATGACTTACCTGTTTATAAAGACATTAAAAAAAAGAGTTCATTACATGAATATATGTAATGGACTCATGTAAAACACCTGCCTACTTCAAGGCATTTTTTAAATACTTTACCATTTCATCGGAAAAGAAATTCGTTTCAATCGCTTTCTTAATCAGCTGAATGAATTGCAGTTCCGTCATGTCCGTACATCTCGGTACTAAGCGAAAATCCTTTTTCGTACAGCTTCGATCCAACATGCGATGGTAATAGGCAAAGCGTAACTCCTTTCTGTTTTTGTCCTTGATTAGTATTTCCTCCAACGCAAAATACTCCTCAGGATGTTCACCGTCAATCCTGCATTGTTTTAAAAGATTACAATACTTTGTAGAATGAAGTACCGCATCTCCCATCACTTCGGGAAGTGATTTCAATGCGTCTGTCGGCTCTTTTGTTTTTGTCGTGCTTTCTTTACTCATGCTTTCGCTCCTTTCTCACGTTGACATTCCACAAGTTCCACAAATACCACAAAGATTATGCCGATGATAAATCCGGCAAGCTTCACTTTGTCATCCACGTTGATTACGTTTCCTTTTCGCATATTGCTTAATTTTCGTTATCTGATTGAAATATTCAACCGCAAGCTTAAATCCAACCAGAAAAGCAGAACAAACTTTCATTTTACTATCAACTCCTTTTTTAGTTTTGAAAGAAATGTATTTCGTTTTGTTTTCAGCGTTGCACATGAAAAAAACTTCTCCAAAATCGGAAAAGTCTCAAAATGTGTTTTTACATTCGCTGAAAAAGGTGTACGAAGAATTACATGTATCCACTTCATGAGTGTCAAAAAGTCCCAATACATCGACTTTTGTATGTTTTTAGAAACAAAAAAACAGAAACACATGTTCCTGTTGCAAGCAAATTGGTGACGCGTACGGGACTTGACCCCGTACTCTGCTACGGATATTTTTTAACAACCATTCTTACATTAAGATTATAACACTTATTTAAACGCCGTGCAACATAAATGTACAATTTTTTCATTTTTGCTCATTGTAAAATGAAAGTGGAATTAAGAAAAGATGAAAAAAGTCCGTAGAAATAGTATCATTATGTCA
>QZED01000072.1 GCA_009917405.1 bacterium c-19
GGTTTCCATACTCTGTTTGAATTTGGATGCTTTAAAGAATCTATTCCATGCTCTAAGACTAATCGTGACCAATCTCTTACTTTATGTTTAAAGTTATGACTTTTTATTCCTTTCGGAGTTGGTGCATAGATGCCTTTCTCTTGATACAATTTTACACATTCTAACTTAAACTCAAAACTATACTTCATATTAAAATACCCTCCTTACTGGTTTGTCCAGTAAAGAGGGTACATATCAATGATACGCATGGTTTTTTTTATTTCAGTCATTCTCTTTAGTTCGTATATTCATCATTCGCTTCTTCTTTTGTTTCACAGCAGTAATATTGATATTTTTATTCAAAAATAAATTGCTCATATTGATGTCCTTTGTATTTTTTGCTTATCATTTTATGAGTCATTTTATTTCATGTATCGCTTTATCATTATGAATAGTCCAATTTTACATATTGTGATAGAATTAAAGCTATATTGGGATATTACAACCTGAGGCGATGCAGTTGCAAAAAAAGGAGAGATACTCATGAAAAACAACGATATCCAAAAGCTTGAAAATTTTGATTTTTCAGCTTTTTTATACGATCTGAAGAAAGAATTAAATATAACTTTTAAACAGATGGCTGAATTGTCAGATGTTCCCTACACGGTTTTGTATAAGTATACGAGCGGCGCCAAACCGAGACCGTCTTTAAATGACTTTTATAAAATCATGCAGTTTGCGAACAGAAGCATTGACGACTTCTTTTTAAAGTTGTTGAAGAAGCCGCATTATTATGAACAGATACATTATTATTTTAATCATTTAAGCGAAGCAGAATTAGCTTTATTGAATAAACTAAATGAATTGGAGAATGAACATAAAGAACTGTTTTTAATGCATATTTTAGATCTGCTTGATATGATGATTTAACAATGAATAAATAAAGCATTGGAACAAAGATTGCTCAAATATGATGTTATTTTTATACCGGAACGATTTCATTTACCATTTCCATTAACTGATTTAACATTCTTAGCACAGACTCTTTTTTCTTTTCATCTAATTGTGCCATCATTGCCATGATCTGTAGCTGAAGAGGATCGTCTCCGTCATACAGATAAGAATCGATGTGAATATTTAAGATTATGCATACTTGTAAGAATGTATCGGCTTCGGGAATCGCTCTTCCCACACACCAGCGATTTACGGTAGCCCGCTCTATCCCCAACATGGATGCCAATTCTGCCTGTGTCATATGATTTTGCTTTAACCCATTTTTTATAATTGTCCTAATCTCCGTATTATCCATACAAACACCTCATATATATCATTGTATCTCCTGATGATTGTCTTACTGATTGTCCAAATCGTCTGACAGCCTGATGATCAGCCTTCTCATGCAATTCATGTCAGGCAAAGAGTCATACCATAATTAATTGGTAAATTTTTCCTGTTTATTGTAACATAATCGGTCTTGTTTTTATATGATATTGGATAAAATGATGATTAAGTTTTTATTACAGAACATGAAAGTTGTCATAGGCAGAAGAATATAGATACAAGTTTTTGATCATATTTGATTGTTTTCATGAGAGCTTGAAAATAAGCACATAAAAAAACGAGGGTTTGCTTAATGAATGCGTCCCTCGTTATATTGCATAAGTTTTAAATGTATTTAAGTAATGTACTGTATTGATTTAAATGCGTGCGACCTTACTGTCAATCGCTGCTTGTGCAACCGCCTTGGCGATTACCACCGCAACATGTTTGTTTAAGGCGCTCGGAATAATATAATCTTCGCTTAATTCTTCCTCACTGACTAAGGAAGCAATTGCTTTTGCGGCAGCGATTTTCATCGATTCATTGATGTCTGATGCCCTTACATCAAGCGCTCCTCTGAAAATTCCCGGGAACGCTAATACATTGTTTATTTGATTTGGAAAATCACTGCGTCCGGTTCCGATGATATAAGCTCCGGCTTGCTTTGCTAAATCCGGCATAATCTCCGGAATCGGATTTGCCATTGGGAATACAATAGCTTTATCAGCCATGGACTGTACCATTTCTTTTGTGACAATATTAGGAGCTGAAACACCGATAAAAACATCTGCGCCCTTCATTGCATCGGCAAGCTTCCCACTCAGCCGACGTTTATTGGTAAGACCGACGATTTTCTGTTGGGTTTCATTCAGATTAGCACGCCCTTCATACAATAAGCCTCGTGTATCACAAAGAATAATATCACCAAATCCCATTGCCAGCAACAGTTGTGCAATTGACATGCCGGCAGACCCGGCACCGTTGATGACGATATTTAATTCTCCCATTGTTTTTTTGCTTAATTTTACCGCATTTAACAGAGCAGCCGCAGTCACAATCGCCGTTCCATGCTGATCATCGTGGAATACCGGTATATCACAAAGCTCCTTTAAGCGTCTTTCGATTTCAAAACAGCGCGGTGCCGCGATATCTTCAAGATTGATTCCACCGAAGCTGCCTGCAAGCAAAGAAACAGTACGCACAATCTCTTCCGTATCTTTACTGCGGATACATAAAGGAATTGCATTAATATCACCGAATTCCTTGAATAATACACACTTGCCTTCCATCACCGGCATACCTGCTTCAGGACCAATATCGCCAAGTCCCAGTACCGCAGTACCGTCGGTGATTACTGCCACACAGTTACCTCTTCCGGTATACTCGTAAACCTTATTAATATCCTTTTGAATTTCCAGACACGGCTGTGCAACTCCCGGTGTATACGCCAATGAAAGATCATCTCTTGTCTCAATTTTCATTTTTGCGACTGTATCCAATTTCCCTTTCCACTGCTTATGCAGGCGCAGTGATTCTTTTGCATAATCCATAAAAATCCTCCTGTTTTTGTTTAACTTTTCCTTATATATAATATTCTCGTTTACAGTTTTTCTGTATGAATAATTATAATTGATCACATGTTTTTCGTAAACATTGTATTTACTCATTTTAACGTTTTATATTTTACCATTATTTCGATCGGATTTCCATGTTTATTTCAATATGAAATCATACCTGTTTTGATATAAAAAAGGATGATCATGTCATCCCGTTATAAAATAACTTTATTATTCAGCTTTCTCTCTTACGATAATCTCTCCGTCATCGGAATCAAGCGTGATTCTTTCCATCCTTTTCACAAAACGCTTATAATAAAATACCGTATAAATATTAGCGATACCGTCTAATATTAATAAAAAGCTGAAATAATTTTCTAACAGTGAACCTAAATCAAACAGTACCAGCACAATCCCTAAAGTTACCGGAATCAGTGATAAGCATAAATGACATAACCATTGCTTATCCTTCACCCTTAATAAATTCATACTGTATTGGAGGCGCAGAATACTGTCAAGCACCACTAAAACGCCGATCACAGGACGGTAATAATCAACAATGTAGTCAGCTTTAAAGGTAACAACCAAGCCGCCGAATACCAATAACAAACCGAAAGAAAAGGTAAAATCCTGCGGCTTCATATAGTCTTTTTTTAATAAGTAAATAAGTATCTGAAGAATTCCGACAACCGCAATAGCAATGCCTGCCACTTTGAAAAAACTTAGAAATTCACTTGCCTGCACTTGATAGGAAACAAATGCAAAAATAAAATAAAACGCAGATAATACGAGCAGCTTCCAATTTTCTATTTTTATATTCATATCGATCAACCTCTGTTTCTTTCATCATCATACCATGAGAAACAGTTTTAAATCAATAGTAAGTGCCGTTTTAGTACATAAGAAAAGCTATGGGTGAAGTGCAAAAGTAACTTCCACTTCAATATGATGCAAGTGGAAATCAGTCTTACATCAATTTCCACTTCTGTTTTAGTTGACTTTAGTCTTACATTATGGTTCTCTTTTTGTATCTCCTGTCATGGCGGCGAAAGGAGAATTCTTATGTCTGCTCATAAACATTTAACACTTGAAGATCGTATTATGATTCATAGAGGTCTTGATAACTCATCCTCACGTAAATCTATTGCCGATACCATCGGTAAGGATAAGTCCACTGTCTGTAAAGAAGTTAAACTTCATTCCTTTTCCAAACGTCACAAACGTGTTGGTGTTTCCCCTAAAGGCACTTATGATTGTATCCATATTGCTGAATGTGGCTTTAATCATTTCTGTACTTCTTCTTGTGATCGTATTCAAGCGATCCCTTGTAAGCGCAGGGATCATACTGTCGGCGTTTGTAATGGCTGTGATTTACGTAATTCCTGTAAACTTACCAAGCGCTTCTATGACGCTCAATTAGCTCATAAGGAATACCTCGAAAATCTTCACGACTCTAGGAAAGGCATTAATCTTACTACTTCTCAAGCTAAAAAACTTGGTGACCTCATTAAGCCGTATATCGACAATGGTCAATCGATTTACGCTGCGTTAACTGATCATCCGGAGATCACACAATGCGAAAAAACTATCTATAACTATATCAATCAAGGTGTCTTCTCCGTTAATGGGCTTATTAACTTGAATCTTCGATTAAAGCCTTCTAGAAAACCGACAAAAAAAGTGGTATCCAAAATTCGTAAGGATCGTGCCTATCTAAAAGGTCGCACGTATAAATGCTTTACTGAATATATGGATCTTCATCCTTATTCTTCCGTGGTGGAAATGGATACCGTTTATAATGACGAATCTAAAGGTCCTTTTATTCAAACACTTCAGTTTGTAGATTATAACCTTATGATTGGTATCTATCATACTGAAAAAACAGCTGCCGCTATGGTAGACGGTCTTAAACAAATCAAAGAAACTCTTGGCGATAAAGAGTTCCGCCGCCACTTCCAGGTTATCCTAACCGATCGTGGCAGCGAATTCGTCTATGCCAATGAGTTTGAAGCACTGGGCTGTAAAATCTTCTACTGTGATCCGATGCAGTCTTCACAGAAACCGCATGTAGAGAACAATCATCGTTTATTTCGTTATATATGTCCTAAAGGAACAGACTTGAAACAACTTGGACTTCACTCACAAAAGGACTTGGATCTGATCTTCTCTCACATCAACTCTTATCCCAGAGAAGTAAAATTCGGTAAAAG
>QZED01000073.1 GCA_009917405.1 bacterium c-19
AAAAAAAGAAAAAGCGCAAAGCGCTTGAGCTAAATCAAATGGAGAGTTTGATCCTGGCTCAGGATGAACGCTGGCGGCATGCCTAATACATGCAAGTCGAACGAAGTCTTTAGAAAGCTTGCTTTTAAAAGACTTAGTGGCGAACGGGTGAGTAACACGTAGGGAACCTGCCCATGTACCCGGGATAACAGATGGAAACGTCTGCTAAAACCGGATAGGTATAGACAAGGCATCTTGACTATATTAAAGGACCTTCGGGTGTGGACATGGATGGACCTGCGGCGTATTAGCCAGTTGGCGGGGTAACGGCCCACCAAAGCGATGATACGTAGCCGGCCTGAGAGGGTAGACGGCCACATTGGGACTGAGACACGGCCCAAACTCCTACGGGAGGCAGCAGTAGGGAATTTTCGTCAATGGGGGGAACCCTGAACGAGCAATGCCGCGTGAGTGAAGAAGGCCTTCGGGTCGTAAAGCTCTGTTGTAAGAGAAAAACGGTAATGATAGGGAATGATCATTAAGTGATGGTATCTTACGAGGAAGCCACGGCTAACTACGTGCCAGCAGCCGCGGTAATACGTAGGTGGCAAGCGTTATCCGGAATGATTGGGCGTAAAGGGTGCGCAGGCGGATGTATAAGTCTGAAGTAAAAGCCATCGGCTCAACCGATGTAAGCTTTGGAAACTGTAGATCTAGAGTGCAGGAGAGGACAGTGGAATTCCATGTGTAGCGGTAAAATGCGTAGATATATGGAGGAACACCAGTGGCGAAGGCGGCTGTCTGGCCTGTAACTGACGCTGAGGCACGAAAGCGTGGGGAGCAAATAGGATTAGATACCCTAGTAGTCCACGCTGTAAACGATGAGAACTAAGTGTTGGAGAGATTCAGTGCTGCAGTTAACGCAATAAGTTCTCCGCCTGGGGAGTATGCACGCAAGTGTGAAACTCAAAGGAATTGACGGGGGCCCGCACAAGCGGTGGAGTATGTGGTTTAATTCGAAGCAACGCGAAGAACCTTACCAGGCCTTGACATGGCGTTAAATGCCCTAGAGATAGGGAGATAGAAATAATGCACACAGGTGGTGCATGGTTGTCGTCAGCTCGTGTCGTGAGATGTTGGGTTAAGTCCCGCAACGAGCGCAACCCTTGTCGCATGTTACCAGCAGTAAGATGGGGACTCATGCGAGACTGCCGGTGATAAACCGGAGGAAGGCGGGGATGACGTCAAATCATCATGCCCCTTATGGCCTGGGCGACACACGTACTACAATGGCGACTACAGAGGGAAGCGAGACAGTGATGTTAAGCGGACCCCAAAAAGGTCGTCCCAGTTCGGATTGAAGTCTGCAACTCGACTTCATGAAGCCGGAATCGCTAGTAATCGCAGATCAGCATGCTGCGGTGAATACGTTCTCGGGCCTTGTACACACCGCCCGTCAAACCATGGGAGTCGGTAATGCCCGAAGCCGGTGGCATAACCTAGAAATAGGAGTGAGCCGTCGAAGGCAGGACTGATGACTGGGGTTAAGTCGTAACAAGGTATCCCTACGGGAACGTGGGGATGGATCACCTCCTTTCTAAGGAGAAAGAGTGTAGAAGTAAAAGGTTTCCTGTTTAGTTTTGAGGGGCTGAGAAGCAACTCAGAGGATCTTTGAAAACCGAATAACAGAAAGACAAAAGAGTGTCTTTCCGGAAAGTGTGAAAGATTTTACGAAAGAAGAGTTAAACAGACTCGAGTTCATAAGGTAAGCAAAAACACAAGAAAGATTAAGTAAGAAAGGGCGTACGGTGGATGCCTGGACACTTGGTGCTGAAGAAGGACGCACCGAACGGCGAAACGCTGCGGGGAGCTGTAAGGAAGCAAAGATCCGCAGATATCCGAATGGGGAAACCCGGCACAGAGCAAGAACTGTGTCATCATCGATTGTAATGATCGATAGAGAGAAACCCGGCGAACTGAAACATCTAAGTAGCCGGAGGAAAAGAAAACAAAAGTGATTCCCTGAGTAGCGGCGAGCGAAAGGGGAGAAGCCCAAACCGAGCTAAGGCTCGGGGTTGAAGGACCGCGAGATGCGAAATCTGACTCTAGAAGAACGGCATGGGAAGGCCGGCCAAAGAAGGTGAGAGCCCTGTATTTGAAAGAGAAAGAGGAGCTAGCGGTATCCTGAGTACGACAGGACACGAGGAATCCGGTCGGAAGCAGGCGGGACCATCCGTCAAGGCTAAATACAACCAAGTGATCGATAGTGAACAAGTACCGTGAGGGAAAGGTGAAAAGAACCGCGGGAGCGGAGTGAAAGAGAACCTGAAACCGTATGCTTACAAGAAGTCAGAGCCCGTTAAAGGGTGATGGCGTGCCTTTTGTAGAATGAACCGGCGAGTTATGATATCGTGCGAGGTTAAGGTGAAGAGCCGGAGCCGAAGCGAAAGCGAGTCTTAATAGGGCGAAAGTACGATGTGATAGACCCGAAACCGTGTGATCTAGCCATGGCCAGGTTGAAGTTCAGGTGAAACTGAATGGAGGACCGAACCGACCCCCGTTGAAAAGTTGGCGGATGAGCTGTGGCTAGGGGAGAAATTCCAATCGAACACGGAGATAGCTGGTTCTCCCCGAAATAGCTTTAGGGCTAGCGTCGCAGGAAGGCGCATGGAGGTAGAGCACTGAATGTACGATGGCCCCATCCCGGGGTACTGAGTATAATCAAACTGCGAATGCCATGTGAAGATATGCGGCAGTCAGACTGTGGGTGATAAGGTCCATGGTCAAGAGGGAAACAGCCCAGACCGCCAGATAAGGTCCCAAAATGATTGCTAAGTGGAAAAGGATGTGGGGATGCACAGACAACTAGGAGGTTGGCTCAGAAGCAGCCACCCTTGAAAGAGTGCGTAACAGCTCACTAGTCGAGTGACCCTGCGCCGAAAATGTACCGGGGCTAAGCAAAATACCGAAGCTGCGGATTTAGTAACAACTAAGTGGTAGGGGAGCGTTCCATGAACGGAGAAGGTGTACCGAGAGGAGCATTGGAGATCATGGAAGTGAGAATGCCGGTGTGAGTAGCGAGATGCAGGTGAGAATCCTGCACACCGGAAGCCCAAGGGTTCCAGAGGAAGGTTCGTCCGCTCTGGGAAAGTCGGGACCTAACGCGAGGCCGAAAGGCGTAGTGGATGGAAAGCAGGCAGATATTCCTGCACCCGCGAAACAAGTGAAGGAATGACGGAGACGGTTAGTATGACCCACTGAATGGATTGTGGGCGAAGCGTAACAGATGGCATATAGTAAAATGCGTATGCAGGAATCAAGACGTGACAGGTAAGCGAAAGCGAAAGCGAGTAGTGAAGCATATGATACCGGCTTCCAAGAAAAGTTTCTAGCGATAATTGTGAAGCGGCCCGTACCAAAACCGACACAGGTGGGCAGGTTGAGAAAACCAAGGTGAGCGAGAGAACTGTTGCCAAGGAACTCGGCAAAAAGGCTCCGTAAGTTCGCGAGAAGGAGCGCACAGAAATGTGCCGCAGTGAAGAGGCCCAAGCGACTGTTTAACTAAAACACAGCTCTCTGCGAAGTCGCAAGACGAAGTATAGGGGGTGACGCCTGCCCGGTGCCGGAAGGTTAAGAGGAACTGTCAGCCGTAAGGTGAAGCAGAGAATTGAAGCCCCGGTGAACGGCGGCCGTAACTATAACGGTCCTAAGGTAGCGAAATTCCTTGTCAGGTAAGTTCTGACCCGCACGAAAGGCGTAACGATTTGGGCGCTGTCTCGGCAGCAGACTCGGTGAAATCTTAGTACCTGTGAAAATGCAGGTTACCCGCAACTAGACGGAAAGACCCCATGGAGCTTTACTGCAGCTTGATATTGAACTTGGGTCATAGATGTACAGGATAGGTGGGAGGCGATAGAGTCATGCACGCCAGTGTATGAGGAGCCGCTGTTGGGATACCACCCTTGTATGATCGAAGTTCTAACCTGCGCACGAGAAACAGTGCGAGGGAGAGTGTCAGGTAGGCAGTTTGACTGGGGCGGTCGCCTCCCAAAGAGTAACGGAGGCGCCCAAAGGTACGCTCAATCCGGATGGAAACCGGATGAAGAGTGCAAATGCAGAAGCGTGCTTGACTGTGAGACCAACAAGTCGAACAGGGACGAAAGTCGGGATTAGTGATCCGGCGGTGCCGAATGGAAGGGCCGTCGCTCAACGGATAAAAGCTACCCTGGGGATAACAGGCTGATCTCGCCCAAGAGTTCACATCGACGGCGAGGTTTGGCACCTCGATGTCGGCTCATCGCATCCTGGAGCTGAATTCGGTTCCAAGGGTTGGGCTGTCCGCCCATTAAAGCGGTACGCGAGCTGGGTTCAGAACGTCGTGAGACAGTTCGGTCCCTATCTGTTGTGGGCGAAGGAGATTTGAGGAGAGCTGTCCTTAGTACGAGAGGACCGGGATGGACTTACCGCTGGTGCATCGGTTGTTTTGCCAAGAGCATAGCCGAGTAGCTAAGTAGGGAAGGGATAAGCGCTGAAAGCATCTAAGCGCGAAGCCCCCTCCAAGATGAGATCTCCCATTCTAAGGAAGTAAGACCCCTTGAAGACTACGAGGTAGATAGGTCAAGTATGGAAGCACAGTGATGTGTGGAGTAGATTGATACTAATCGGTCGAGGACTTAATCAAGAAGAAAGACACGACAAACTGTTATTCGGTTTTGAGGGATAACCTCAGAAAGAACCGGTGATAAAGGCGAAGTGGAGACACCTGTAACCATACCGAACACAGAAGTTAAGCACTTCAGCGGCGACAATAGTTGGCCATGCGCCTGTGAAGATAGCACATTGCCGGGCTTTGACCCTTAT
>QZED01000074.1 GCA_009917405.1 bacterium c-19
ATTGACAAAGATAAGGTTATATTAAAACCCTATCTCATCAAGAAATAGATAAGAAAAATTGGCTGTCAGCCCACTTAGTCTATTCACTTCAACAAGGTGGAATTAAGTTTTTCATAAATTTTTGAACTGCTTTTTCTACCTGTTTTCGTTATGCCCTTTTTTGACTTATCTACATATACATTATAACTGAAAAACTAAAATCCACAAGACTTTTTTCTTGATATATCCTAGTCCTGTCTATCTGCTTTCTTTTTGTAACAGTAAATTCTACTTATTTTTATGTGCTTTTTGAAGTGGAATTTAACTTTTCACTTCAGGCTTTTTAATGCGCAATATAATGATCAAACAATGGATCAGAATTGCTTGATTCCGGTACAAAGTGAAGTTTTAAGAAAAGCAGGGAATGATTTGCTCGGCTGAGCATACAATAAATAAGACAAAGGATGTACAGCATTCATAAATGTAAAAGATTAGGGGGAATTATTTTTTTATGGATATACAAACAAATTCATCCTGCCTTTCCGCAACCTATCATCCTTATCCTATGGCACCGATTGACGGCAAAGGCTGTTATTTGATTGATGACAAAGGAAACTCCTATTTGGATTTTATGTCGGGAATCGGCGTTAATATATTCGGATACGGTTACAGTGCATGGCAACAGGCGATGATCAAACAAATTTATCGTTTAACTCACTGTTCCAATTTACTGATGAATAAGCAGGCAATTGAATGTGCAAAGCTGCTTTGTGAAAAGACTGAATGTGAAAATGTGTTTTTTGCGAACAGCGGTGCCGAAAGCAATGAAGCTGCGATCAAGGCAGCTCGCAAATACAGTCATGATCGCTATGGTGATGATCGTTATGAAATTCTCACATTGACAAATTCGTTTCACGGTCGAACAATTACTACTTTGTCCGCAAACGGTCAATCACTCTTTCATCAGCACTTCATGCCTTTTACCGCAGGCTTTCGCCATGTTCATACAAATGATATTGACGATTTGCGCAAAAAAATCAGCGATAAAACATGTGCAATCATGATAGAATTGATTCAAGGAGAAGGCGGTGTCAATGAAATCTCTGCCGCCTTTGCCGCTGAAATTCAAAAAATATGCGATGCGAACGATATTCTTCTTATCATTGATGAGGTACAAACGGGAATCGGACGTTGCGGCTCATTATTTCTGTATGAACAATATCATTTACACCCGGATATCGTTACCTCTGCCAAGGCATTAGGGGCGGGAATTCCGATAGGCGCGGTGTTGTTTTTTCATAAAACCGCAAATGTATTCCGACAAGGAGATCACGGATCAACTTTCGGGGGAAATATGCTGGCTTGCGCAAGTACGAGCTTTGTCTTGCGGCATTTAGATGAAGCGCTGTATCATGCGATCCGTGAAAACGGTATTTATTTGAAACAACAGCTGTTACAATGTCCGAAGGTTGAGAGTGTCAGCGGAAGAGGTTTGATGCTTGGTGTCGCTTTTGATCATCTCTTCGCTCAAAATATTGCACAGCGCTGTTTTGAAAACGGTTTATTAGTTTCAACGGCAAAAAATCATCTGCGATTATTACCGCCCTATATTATTACCAAACAAGAAATAGATCACGGTGTTACCATATTAAAAGCAATACTCGCCACAGAAAGTAAATAAAGATAGGTAAAATTATAAGTAATTGATGTAATTTCTTAGAGTCAGTATTAAAAAACAGCATTCAGCGCTTATAAACACTCAATCGTTGTGAATTGACTTTTTCTGATTCTTGTAATATGATAATTAAGCTGTAATACACTGTTTTATGCAGTACACAAGCATCTCGTGCATATCCTACCTTTACGGATATGATACAAATGCTTGTTTTTAGTTAGGAAGATTGACAATGAAAATTAAACTTCAGTCCTCGGTTTTTACAAGAAAAGAAAAGGGCTTTTGGCTTTTATCAGTTCTGGTAATTCTTATCTCTTACGGAATTTATCGTCAAGACAGCCTGTTAAACGTCATCGCATCGGTAACCGGCGTAAGTTCATTGCTTTATATTGCGAAAGGCAATCCGATCGGTCAGATCTTTGTGGTGATTTTCAGCTTGTTATACGGAATGATCGCTTATATGAATGCTTATTACGGAGAAATGCTGACTTATGTAGGAATGACAATGCCGATGGCTGTTCTGTCTTTTTATTCATGGATCACTCATCCGTTTCAAGAGAATGCTTCACAGGTTCAAGTAAATACGCTCAATCGTAAAGAAATTGCTTGTTTATTTGTTCTTACTGCGATTGTTACCTTTGTATTTTATTTTATCTTAAAAGCCTTTTCCACTGCCAATCTGATGTGGAGTACGATATCAGTAATGACAAGTTTTGCCGCTGTATACCTCACTTATAAAAGAAGTGCTTACTATGCAGTTGCTTATGCAATGAATGATTTTGTACTGATAATTTTATGGTCTTTTGCGTTTTTCAGGCAGCCGTCCTATCTGTCGGTGGTAATGTGCTTCATTATTTTCTTTCTGTATGATATTTACGGCTTTATCAATTGGTCAAGGATGCGACAAAAACAACAACAGATCACAAATGCAACAAATAATAGTAAGGAGAATTGAAATGGTTCAAAAAATGAGAAGAAACAAACAAAAATTATCGGCAGAGGAATGCGAAGCTTTACTAAAACAGAATACATCCGGGGTTTTAGCGCTTGTTGATAATGACGGATCTCCGTATGCCGTACCGCTCAGCTATGTATATTCACAAAACAAGCTGTATTTTCACAGTGCCGCGGAAGGTCATAAAATAGCGGCGATTCAAGCATGTGAGAAAGCTTCTTTCTGTGTCATTGATCAAGACCAAGTAGTGCCTCAGGAGTACACCACATACTATCGCAGTGTTATCGCATTCGGAACGGTGAGGATCTCAACCGATGAACAAGAAAGCGAAGCGGCAATGCGGCTTTTGGCATTAAAATATTATCCGCAGGACAGTGAGGAACATCGCATTCATACGATTGAAGCATCAAAATCAGCTTACGAAGTTCTTGTTTTTACAATAGAGCGAATGAGCGGGAAACAGGCAAGAGAGCTGATAAAAGGGAAAAGGTGAATTGATCTTATCGTTTTTCAATGTTCGAACAAAAAAGTACAAACAAAAGTAAAAGATATACATACTAATGGTGATAATGAACAAATGCTTGGAAATGTATAACAAAATCATGACATTTTTATTGAAATCCCCATGCCGTTTTGTTAAACTATTAACTAGGAGGTAAGGAACAATGAAAAAATTATTAGCTTGCTTATTTTGTGCATCTGTATTATTAGCAGGATGCGGCGGCGGAGGTGATGATTCATCAGCAGCAAAAACAGGTGAAGGTACTGCGACATCTGAAAGCAATGGTGAAACTTTAACTACAACTGCTAAGGTTGAAGTAGACGGCGACAAATTCACTAAAGTAGAGATCGATGAAACTTACAAAACAAAAGACGGTAAAGATACTACTAAAAAGGAATTAGGTGCTGACTACGGTATGAAAGATACCAGTGCAAAGATGGGTAAAATCGAAGGCGGCGCTGAATGGTTTGAACAAGTAAAATTCTTGGAAGATTACATTGTGAAAAACGGTGTAGACGGAATTGAACTTGGTGAAGACGGTAAAGCAACCAACGAAGATGTTTTGACAGGCTGCACAATCAATATCAAGCCTTATGTTGAAGCTGTAAAAGCAGCAAAAGACAACGCAAAATAAGAACGAAGTATCAGGTCAATGACCTGGTATTTTTTTTCGTTGAGAATCAATCCGCGAATATGAAGTGAAATAGTATTGTTCGGACTGCTATTTCAAGTATTTATGCTTTAACTGCTGATGCCGTGTATAAATTTACAACAAACAGCCATAATGATTGATGTAGCGGAGGTAATACAAATGAAAAAAATGTTCATGATAGCGCTGTTGACAATCCTGTGCGGCTGCGGCAAAGAAGATAAAGTGGAAAGTGAAGGCACTTATCAAAACGCAAAGGGTGAAACTACCACTGCGAAAGTAACCTTTGTCGATGATAAGATCAAAGAGATCTATTTAGATGAAACAACCGGTGATACGACCAAGAAGACATTAAAGGATGCATATGATATGCGGGAAGCAAGTGCAATCGGTAAGAATTGGGATGAACAGGTTGCTTTCTTGGAAAGCTATATAAAACGCAACGGTATTGAGAAGATCCAATTAGATGCGAGCGGTAAAGCGATGAATGAGGATATTCTTACCGGTTGTACAATCAGTATTGACGGCTATATCAAAGCGATTGAGAATGCGAAAAGCAAGTTGAATCAGTAGTGTATGAAAGCTAATTATTACATAATAAATATGAATATTGCTTTGGCAGATTGACTCTGTCAAAGTTTTTTATTATGTATCATTATGCTTATTTATATCTAATATCCTATTCATTTTTAATGATGATGTGTAAATAAATATTAAAAAAATTATAAATCCTGAAGTGAAAAGTTAAATTCCACTTCAAAAAGCACATAAAAATAAGTAGAATTTACTGTTACAAAAAGAAAGCAGATAGACAGGACTAGGATATATCAAGAAAAAAGTCTTGTGGATTTTAGTTTTTCAGTTATAATGTATATGTAGATAAGTCAAAAAAGGGCATAACGAAAACAGGTAGAAAAAGCAGTTCAAAAATTTATGAAAGACTTAATTCCACCTTGTTGAAGTGAATAGACTAAGTGGGCTGACAGCCAATTTTTCTTATCTATTTCTTGATGAGATAGGGTTTTAATATAACCTTATCTTTGTCAAT
>QZED01000075.1 GCA_009917405.1 bacterium c-19
AAGGTAGGTATCGTTGTATCTGATGAATTGGCATGCGGTGTTACACTTCCGTCTACCTCTCGATAGATTACGATTTCTTTTTCAACAAAAGCTGAATTATAGTTATCGTTTCCGGTACTTGGTTCATCATCAACTGTTGCCCTTATCTTTACTTTACCAAACGCATTACTTCCTGTATAAGTAATCGCTCCTGTATCAGGATTTATAGAAATCAGTGATACATCTCCGCCCGTAACACTATAGGTTATCTTAGTACCACTACTAGGAGTCGCAGTCGCTGTTTCATTCCAAGCTGTAGCTGCAGCTACGATTGATTTCTTAGTAGTACTCGAATCATCAAAAGCAATCGTCGGATTTGTCTTTTCTACCGTAAATGAGGTACAAACCTTAGTATCGGATGTAGCTGTTGCAGGATCACCGTTCGCATCCTTAGCATTTATACAGAATTTATAAGTTCCTGCCTTCAATCCTCCATTTACTAAATCAGGCGCATTACTTTTTATTTTCACATCTAAACTTGTACTGCTTGAAGCTCCGCTACTTAATCCGTCAATCTCAAAGTTTTGATACGTATTATCACCATTTGTTTCTACTGAATAAGTAAGCGGCATAACCCCTTGCGTATTCACAGTTATCTTTCCTACTGCTTGTCCTGCGTTCACATTCTTACTAAATTCATAATCATTTCCGCCTGTGGTTCCACTCTGTGGTGTTTTTGTGTAAGTGATTTTATGCGGCTCTACGATTTCTAACGGTAATAAATCAGAAATTACTGAGCTTTCTACAGGTAAGTTAGACGAACCATCATACTCCTCATTAATAACAGCTACTTGATATTTTCCTATCGGAATTCCCGTTAAATCAATCGTGTAATCATTCATGCCGTTTTGCGTAGTACTTCCTAATTTATAATACTGTAGTTGTGTACCGGCATCATCATATAGAAGGACAGACATTTTTGTATTAGTACCGGTATTCGCATTCACTGATAAGTCAACGCTTTGGTTTTTCACTACCTTTTGTATACTGCGATTATTCCTTTTGATATCCTGTAAGGAAGCAGTCAACGATGATTGAATTCTTAATTTGTTAGGATTCAATTCATTATTTTCATTTAGATTACTTGTATCTATAGTATAATTATGCCAATTACCGTCAGTATAAGCAGTATTCGCTGCAAAAACTACAGCATTCTTTTTTAATAATGAAAATGGACGTATATTAAAATTAGAAATAGCGCTCGCTATCGAATATGATGGATACCAATTTGACGCACCATAATTCTGTACCTTCTCACTGGGATCAGCATTTAAATTTAAATCCAATAATTTAACGATTGTCGAGCTGGGCGCAGCATCCTGAGCTGCTTGTATTGACTGTAAATAATGATTGGCATACATTCCACCTTCATAAACAGGCAGAGTAGTGAATCCTTTTAACAAATAAGAGTCACTATGCTTAAATGCTCGATCACTTATAGATAAACCAAGACTTCCGCCGGCATACACTTCTGTAATTGAAGGTAAAAAAGGCAATCTAGATAAAACGGATGTTTCTTTAGCATTTAAAGACATGCTATTTATTTCGTTTTCTACCAAGGTAACCGGGCAATAAACCAGTTGTTTCTGACCGTTGGCTGAATATTCAATACAATATCTCTCTCTATCTGAAAGGGGTTGCGGTGTTGAAATAATCGGAAAACTACTATCATACGTTGACATATTCTTTATAGGAATACTGCTCATTAAAACATAATCGTTTATATCATTCCCGATATCCCATACAATTTCCTTATTATTATATTTACCTAATACGACCTTAGCCCCTTTAGGTAATTGAAAAACAGGAGCAGATTGTGCATTTAATACAAATTTCAAATTCTCATTAATAAATTTATAACCTATTGTTACAGTGCTGAGCAAGCACATCAGAATTATTATAACTTTTCTTTTCATAAGAATTCCTTCCTTTCTCTTATGTCTATAAATGTTAGACAATTCTGAACAGGTGTTTTTAAATTAAAAACGCCTGTTTTTCTATTCAGAAACATATATTTCAATAACTTTTTCCTATCTCTCTTTAAGTCTACTTATTAAGATAAGCATTTATTGAAATGTATTTTTCTGTTTTCTGTATGTCAGATAACTTATCAAACCAATACTAAGCAATTAAATATTAATATAAAAGCAAGATTGTATCAGCCGCATTCCCTTTTGCTGCTTTACAATTTCTGTACATATAAAACATAAAGCCCATAAAATCACAAACAAAAAAGTAGTGTTATACGACTATAACATATACTCTTTCACCCAAACGACGATATTGAATTCAAAAAGGATTAAAAATATACAAAAAACATCAAATTTTTTTAAAAATAAAAATCAACTCAAACAAGCCTGTTTTTCATCCGCATCAAAGCTGATTGAAACTGTTCTCTACAAGCTTTTTAAAAGACACATCCCAATAATAAGTGTAAAGCAGTTCATAATACGTTCCGCCGTATTGCTTTAAAGAATCATAAACCGTAAAAAGCTGATTTAGCTGCTCTTGATTCAGCTTTTTAATGTCATCTTCACAATGCGCATAATTTAATAAAATTTCATAAGCTTCTCTCGGTGTATGAATCGGTGTATTCTCAAAATACAAATCTGAAAATAACGCTTTATCGTCGATACGTTCTTGGTCAGAGCGATAATACTCAGTTAATTGATAACCTCCGTACAAAGTACCACTGCACATTAATGCAATCATTGCGATTTTCACATAGGGCAGTGTATAAGAAAACATATGCAGCGGATAAGAAAGCCACGTTTGATAAGAAACCGGCGCAAGCGAGGCACACGCCGTTACCAACAGCGTTTCTATTGAAGATGCTCTGAATGACAGTTTAATATCATTTTCCTTTTCATATTGCTGAATCGCTTCTTTTAAATATTTTTTGCCGTATAGCAATCGACTTTTCACTGTTCCCAAAGGACAATGAAGTAATTCGGAAATCTCTTTATTATTTAACTGAACAAAGAAATATAAAATCAGCACCTCTCGATACTGAGGTTTTAACTCTAACAAGCATCTATGAAGAATCTGCATATCTGTCGAATAATGATTCATATATTCAGGACAATAATCCATTCGGTCTTCTGTTTCATTGCTTAATATTTCAAGCTGTAAATCACTCATTTGCTGATCTCTTTTTCTTCTTAGCATTGTTATGGTTTTAGAATGTGCAATCTTTCCAATCCAAGCTTTAAACTGCGTTGGATCCTTTAAAGCTGATATCGATCGCTGCACCTGTACAAAAGTTTCCTGTACTATTTCTTCCGCATCCGCATGATTTTTTGTCAGTTGAAAAGCAATATAATAAACCAGCCGACGATAACGGTTGTAAAGTTCATTAAAAGCTGTTTCATCATTTTCCTGTAAACGAAGGACCAGTTGCGTCAGTGTTGATTTTTTCATACGAATTCCTTTCATAACAATTTACTTTATTTTAAAATAACATTTTTATCATTTTTTGTAAATATGTAATTTCTGTAAGAATAATAGAAATCCTCTGAAAGACAGTAAATCAAATAAAAAAATTTGCTTTCACAAAACAATATGTGATTATAAATAACAAAAAAAAACAGAGATTTCTCCCTGTTAAAATGTAAAATTAATCTGCAATATTTTTTATCTTTGTATCATGACGAAGACTCGTCATCATATGAGAGATACCGATATATGCTGTTGCGTCAATTATGATCGCTTTATTGCTTGCTTTGGGATGGATTTTCCACAGTGCGACAACCTTACGATTTCCTTCCTTAAAAAGAAAGTGCTTCTTAACCTCTACGATCGCATTAATATCATCATAAGCAAGCCTTTTTTTACGCATATTTAAGAATGTGTAATCGATTAAACCATATTCGTAAAATTCAATTCTGTCAAGCAAAGTAGATAATTGAAATAAAGCAAGAAACGCAAAAACAAGAAGCAGTATAACAGCGATCACATTCTCTGATACTTCAATTGATAAAAAGATGGCAACGATAAAGATTATCATAACAATTGTAAAAATTATCGGCATCATTTTTTTACTTTTCCCAACCATCTTTAAGGAACCGAAATCTGGATCTGTTCCGCTGATTCCCTCTTGTTGAGTGGACAGTTTTCTTTTATATTCCATAAGCTTAACCCCATTTCTCTAATAGTTTATCATTTTTCAGCTTAAGTATCAATGATGAGATTGAATGATAATAAAACATTTACAGACAAGCGAAAAAGAGCGGAGCTTAATCCGCCCTGTTATTCAGATGAAATCATGTTCCGCTACATTTAACATAAAGCTTTTTGGATATTAATATCCAGCTTCATATCACCGTCATGTATAAATAATGACGGTATTCGTCAGTTCTCCATTTGTGGTTTCGATCAGTTTCGTATTAAAGGTATAGCGGTTGTTTAGCTCTCCGCTTTGAGCATACGTTATCATGTACGTATGACCGGTATAATGTCTCCTGATTTCTGCGGATCTTTCCGGCTGATTCCTGATAAAAATGCCACTTGAATCATAATCGTTTTTATAGTTTTTATTTATTTGGTGAGGTACTATCCTCTACTTCAACCACAATCACACAGCTTCCATGTGTTAAAATCCCATCATTTGCAAGCTGCGGTAAATCTTCACGCTTCATGATTATTCCTCCTCGTATAATAGTATTTGTAAAGGTATTTCACCTTTATATTTATCTCATAGATGGATATTTCTTACCA
>QZED01000076.1 GCA_009917405.1 bacterium c-19
ATGAAGATCCTGAAAAACCTGATGAACCGAATGGGAATGATCCAAATGATAAAGACAATCCAGACAATCCAGACGACCCTAACGGAAGTGACCATGACACATCGGTAAAAGGCATGTATAATCCTGCCACAAGCATGGGCGGAGCGAATACAGGTGACAGTACCCAATTTGTGTTTTACTGCAGTATTCTATTCACTTGCCTAGGAACATTATCCTACTTAATTTATAGAATGAAAGAAAAGTCGTAGCGATACGACTTTTTCCTATTTACTTTTATAATGTGATGTTTGCCTAGCAATAAAAAAATATGATATAATGAAGTCGTTAAAGGCAGGCGTATTTAATGAAGAAACTATTAATTCATACAGAATATATTTGCATCTTAAATTTAATTGCGTTACCGTTTTTAATCATGTTATATCAAAAACAATCTATGATAATATGGGCTATGTTGATTTTTCTTGATGCAGCAGCGTTGTTATTAAAAATAGATGAAAAAGAAATTTTTTATGCTTTACGAGAGGATCAATTAAAAGCTGAAACGCAACGAATTAAAATCTATTTGTCCGCAATCGGTGCATTCTATCTCTGTATACCGTTTGTGTCATCTTGGATGCTGCTTTTGTATATCGTTTTGAATGATTTGCTTATGAGTGGATTATCCATGCTTTTTCATCGTTATATCTATGATGAGAATGAATTTGATGATTATGATGAAGATGATGAGTATGACGAACAAGAATATGATTTCTGATATAGTGAATAATAAGTTGTTTTGGAGGTATCTTATATGACATATACAATATTACAGTTAAGTATTCATCTTTTATGTATTGCAGTTAGTTTTTTTGCTTTGAGCTGTATAAAATTTGATCGGTTTTGTGATGTGAAAAAGCCGATGAAAATACAGGCATTATTGATTTTGTGTTCTATGGCACTCGGCTATTTGGTGGCTCAGTTAATTATGACCTTGACAATTTTTAATGGTTTATAATTTACTAATATTATATTTTAGGTAAAGGGCATAAAAAGAGCATCTGCTTTCAGATGTTATTTTGGAGGAAACATATGTATCGTGTAATGATTGTAGACGATGAGGCGAAAAGCAGAATTAATATAAAGCACATGTTGGAGTGGAAATCATTAGATTGTGTAATTTTGGCATTAGCGGAAAACGGTGAAGAAGCCATGCGAATTTTTAAAGAAGCTGCACCCCAGATAATCATAACAGACATCAATTTACAAAATTATAACGGAATTGAATTCATTCAAGAGATTAAGAAGGAAAGCAATGCGACACAGGTCATCGTCATCAGCGAATCTTGTGATTATTTCTCAGTAAGAGCAGCTATGAAAGCAGGAGCATTTGAATATTTGCTGAAGAAGACGCTGCAGAAAGAATCGCTAAGGCAGGCGATTGAAGAAGCAAAGATGCGTTACCGAAGGAAACAAGCTGTTGCAGAACAACATGAAACTACAATCGCAGATTACTTGCGTCATTATTTTATCCTTGTGAAAAATCGTTTGCCAATAGCTGAAGATAAAAAGGCGGTATTGTTGCAGTCAAATGTATTTGATCCGTTCAGGAACACTTACCGACTGGTCTATTTTCGTGTAGATCATATTAATGAATACTATCAATGTCATCATGAAGCACATGAGGAAATACGACGTCATTTACAGGAAATGCTGGAAAGTAGCATTGCGGATAATCATAAATATGTAATCAGCTTTATTACCAATCATTCCGGAGCAATCTTATTTCAGGGCTGTGAAAGCAAACAACTGATTAAAACTTGTTATATGCTGATGCGCAACATTACTCAATGCTTAAATTTACCGATTTCAATTACAATAAGTGAAGAGAACAATCAATTAAATCAAGTCTTTGCTATTTTCAGAGCATTAATGGATCAACATGAAATGCGGTTTTATGTCGGGGCAGGTGCTTTGATGCAGCTTACTCAAACAGCAGGTTTTCAGTCCTTGACTTTAGAGGATATAGAATTTCATTCACGTTTACTTGATGCAGTCAATATACGAGATTTTAATGAAGTAAGAAATATTCATCATGAGATTATGAAGTATGCGAAGGAAAATGTCATTGCGCCAAAAAATTTATTAGATTATGAAATATTCATATTAAACAATATAGAAGGAAATGAACTTAACAAAGGTGTGAAGCTTAATTTTGAATTTCAAGCAGGTATTAACGAGATTCAACGTTGTGAAACATTGGTACAGCTTGATCAACTATTACTTGATATTTATAATCACATCGAGCAATGGTTAAAGGATGATTGCAGCAATCGCTATGGAAAAGATATTACCGAAATCATTAACTATGTGGAAAATAACTATACGCAAAAGATAACTTTAAAAATGCTGGCAACAAAATTCGGCATCAATGAAAGCTACTTAAGCCGTATGTTTAAAAATCAAACCGGCAAGAATCTCATTTATTATGTAAATGAGAAAAAAATGCATAAGGCAAGAGAATTGTTAGGAAATCCGCATATGATGATAAAAGAAGCTGCTTATGCGGTAGGATATGATGATCAATTTTATTTTAACAAACTGTTTAAACGATTTTTTCAAGTATCACCGACAGAATTCAGACGACGAATTCAGGCACAAAAACAAGAAGAAAGAAACAACTGACTTGCATAATTTCAGCATCACTTTCATACAATTTGATGAAGGTGATGTTTTTTGAAATTGTTAGCACGATTTTGTTTTGTTATTTCAATATTATTTGTGTCATGCTTTATGTGGCTGCATTTAGATCAAAAGAAACCGGCGTTGAATGAGGAGAAGTCAGGTTCTGCACAAAATGACAATGGTCAGATAAACGCTGATGCAGATATAAAAGAAAAGACGCAGACAGTACATATCAAAAGAAAAAACGGCAAGGATATCACAATGGAACTTGAGGAATATCTGATCGGTGTTGTCGGAAGTGAAATGCCTGCTTCATTTGCAAATGAAGCATTGAAAGCACAGGCAGTTGCTGCAAGAACATTTGTTGCAAAACGTAATTTTGAAGTTGATGATACGACGTCCTCACAAGTGTTTCAGGATGAAAGTCAATTAAAACAGGTTTGGGGAGAACATTATAATGAAAATCAAAATCGTGTGAAAAATGCGGTGATGGAAACAAAAGGAGAAGTATTAACCTATCAAGGAGAGTTAATCACAGCTGCTTTTTTTTCCTCATGTAACGGCTATACGAATAATTCGGAGGATTATTGGAGCAGTAAGTCTCCATATTTAAGAAGTGTTGAAAGTAAATGGGATAAAGAGGTAGAAGGGAATGTTCAACAGACAACCTTTACGCTCAGTGATTTTTCCGCAGCTCTTGGGTTTCAGCAAGCAGTCACAAGTATTTCATTACCTAAGCGTTATCCCAATGGCTATGTGGAATCAATCCTTATTGACGGTATTTCATTCAGTGGTCGTGAAGTACGAGAAGCACTTTCTTTAAGATCCAGTGATTTTGAAATTACAACCGATCAGCAAAGTGTTATTATTAAAACGACCGGATTCGGACACGGGATCGGCATGTCGCAATACGGTGCGAAAGCGATGGCAGAAGCGGGAGCTGATTATCAAAAAATATTAAAGCATTATTACAGTGGAACAGAAATCACAAAGCTTTAGGTATAAACACTTTGATAGAGGGCATAATCACTCATAGAGGTGATAAAAATGTATAGCTATACAAAGAAAAAAAGTCATAAAAAAGCTGCTGTGATCGGCGCAATGTCTTTGATATTAGCAGTAGCCGCAGCAGGAATCTCTTATTTATTGGTGCCGCATGAGGAAACAGGTACAGATACACCGGTCAGTATCGAAGCAATAAATGTTCCGGTAATTACATTGCCGGCGCAAAGTGAAAAAGCAAAGCGTCCTTATGGTGTCGAAGCAAAAGTAGTATTAGGCTTTTATGATGCCGAAGAATCCGAAGTCCCCACAATGACGAAGTTTGAGGGGACTTATCGCGGTAATCAAGGCATTGATTATGCCTTCAATAAAGAACCATTTGACGTAACAGCGATATTCAGCGGTGAGGTTGTGGAGATCAAAGATGATCCGTTATTCGGGCACTCCTGTACTATTAAAAGCGGTGATTTACTAATAACTTACCAAAGTTTGAAGGATGTTCGCTATCAAGTAAAGGATCAGGTAAAACAGGGTGATGCAATTTCACTTGCTTCTACGAATATCTATAATAAAGATTTAGGAAATCATGTACATATTGTGGTTGAAAAGGGTGGTCAATTTATTAATCCTGAATCTATTTATGATAAAAGCTTACAGGAAATTAAGTAATGTGCCTTTACGGCACTTTTTTTCTGTCTACAGGGATTTTCTGTTTATTAATTAAGATTTCTTTATCTAAACACTCCGTTATTCCACTTAGCTTACTAGATTTGTAATTTTGCTTTTATCGTTGAAAGACGGTATCATGATTGAATAGATTTACAAGCTTATAAAATTTTTGTTGTGTAAACAGCAAAGTAGACTTAAAGTAATAAGGTATGGAAGTATAGTGTTTTCCATAAAAAAACAGGATTTATATTTCATAAGCTCCTGTCTAAAAAATTTCTACATTTATAAACAAAAGTTGCATTTAATTTTAGTGTTGAGACATGAATAGTGTCATAAATAGGTGTATGATATCGTCATCAAGGAGATGATGAAGATGAAAGAAAAGATAAAGATGGATGTAAATAA
>QZED01000077.1 GCA_009917405.1 bacterium c-19
CATTGGTTTCTATGATGATTCTTGCTTCTATGTTTAATCTCTTATCTTATTTCCACTTTCTACTTGCAATTCAGGGTTTTTTAACAGAAAAACTTTCATTTATCTTTTTGAAGCAGATCATCTCTTAACAATACATAGGATGAATTACTTTAAGTAAAAATTTGTATAACTCTGATATATTATTGTGATAATAATTTATTTATATTTAAAAGCTCCTACTTTATTATTTATTTAATATCTCTGATATAACATTATGTCATTATCTAAATGCCGGCAGGCTGTTTAAAATTATGAAGCTATCACAAAAAAATAGTCTTATTCATCTCTTCTATTATTTTTTACAATACAATATCAAAACATCATGTAATCATGCGTTTTTACATATTTATTATAATGAATAAGTGATTCATTTTCTATATTGTAAATTTTGGAATTTAAGATTCATTATTTACAATCAATCAACTTTCATTTATAATGTCAATAAGGGAAAAGAATAGTTTTCTATGAAAAGGAAGGAGCGAGAGTGATGGAACCGATCAGTCCTAAGTTAATTCAAGAGGTACAACAGGGAAATCAAGCGGCTTTTCAAACATTGTATGATCTTTGTTATGAACATGTCTACAGCTATGCTTTGAATTTATCTCATAATGAAGCTGACGCCAAGGATATTGCACAGGAAACTTTTTTACAAGTATTTCAAAGCATTCATAAGCTGCAAAGTCCGGAAGCATTTCCGTTATGGCTGAATCGTATTGTCTACAGTAAATTTCATCGTATTTTGGCAAAGCAGAAAGAAACCGCGATTGAACAGGAAAGTCTTCAGCATCATGTGGATCACAGTGATAAGGCTAAAAAGATCAATGATGCGTATTTGTTAGATGATAAAGAAATTATTCGGAATATGATTGATCGGCTAACTTTGAAACAAAAGGAAGTAATTCAGCTGATGTATTATGAACAATATACAAGCAGTGAAATTGCCGAATTGTTGCAGCTTCCGGAAGGAACCGTAAAAAGCAGAATTTTTGAAGCGAAGAAAGCTTTACAGAAACAAATCAAAGAGTTTGAAAAAACTGAGAATCGAAAATTGATTCTGCATACAGATACTTTAATGCCGGTAGGGGTACTTGCATTCTTAACTAAATTCAAGGATTATTTCAAATACAGTTCTTCTTCACAAAAACTGTTGATTGCATCTATGACCAGTATGGTGATTGTGAGTACAACAGCAGTAGCGAATACGTTGCCGTATGTGCAGCAATTCTATCAAGAGGAAGAACAGGAACCTTTAGTTGATATGTTTCGACCGGTGAATTATCATCAGGAACCGATTGAAAATGCGAAAGAGGCTTATTTTACATTAATGAAATGGGCGCCTGATGAGGCACATGTCTTGAAGAAAACAAGCGAAGAAAAAAATGAAGTAGTCCAAGTTGTAGAAGAATTAAAACGTATTCAAAGTCCTTATTATGATCTGTTAGTGAGAAACGGATGGATGGAAGCATTTGAGCAATAAATTTTTTAAAATTTTTTTAAAGTAAACCAATCTAATAAAACAAAAAGCTGTTCCTATATGTGCTGCTGTGAAAAGTATTGCATATAGAAAAGCTTTTTATTGTACAAAAAAGGCGGGGATTTCTTACAAATATTGGGAATTAATATGATCAATTCACGATTTTATTTGTCTTGTAGATAATAGTTTTAACTTATGTACTGTAAAAAGAGGGGAGTTTATAAAGAAAGGAAGTGGTTGTATGAAAAGAAAGATAATAACAGGTATTTGTGCATTATTCCTTTTTGTCGTTTCTTTTCCTGTAGTTAAGCATATAGCAGGATCGGTTAATGCGGCGGGGACATTGGTCGAGCCTTCAGGTGAAAAAGTAATTGATTTTGCGATAAATGCATACAGTGGCATAGAACCTAGTGATATTTTTGTAATAACGGGAAGCCGCCAATTATATCAATGTAAAATTAATGCCCAAACATGTGCGGTAGTAGAATCAGATTCCGAAGGCAATCCTATAAATAATGTGAAAAAAATATCCTTGTATAGAGGAAAAAACTCTTATAAGGAATTAAAGTTATTGTTTTTATTAGATAAGGATAAGGTTTATTTGAAAGAAGGGGTTGATGGTTCACCGGTTTTATTAAATACATCAGGTATTTCAAATATTGTTGATATTGCTTCCGATGAAAAAAACCAATATATCGTAACAGCAAATGGTGATGTATATGCACGTGGAGATAACAGTGCTGGGCAATTGTGTGATAATAATTTACAATCAAGTGATACCTTTGTAAAAATTAATATTGATAACGTAAAAAAAATAAGTGCTGGTGATAAAAATGTAATTGCATTAAAAAATGACGGTACTATCTATGCATGGGGAATAGCAATATATGATGGATTGACTGTGCATAATAATGTTTCAGAACCGGTACCTTTGAATATAGACGGAAAGCTGATTCAAAATGCGATTGATATTTCTGAGTATATTGATGGAAATACTGGAACAGGATTAAGTATTATGGTAAAAGAAAATAATGAATTGAAAGGGTATCTTTATCAAACAAACTCAGTTCAGCTTATGGTAAGTAAAAACGATTTTAATAAAAATATTGATGGCGTTTTTTATCGTTATGAATATAATTTTCAAAATAATTTTGGCTATTTATCAGATGGAGATGCTTATACAGAAATTTATACTGATGGAATTTTTAAATGGTTGTTTGAATATAGAGGTCAAGATAATAATTTTGGCAAAATTAAAAAAATTGATGTTGCTCCTACTTCTCCCGGATGGGATGACTTCTATTTTATAACAGAGACTGGAGCATTTTATAGGTTTGTCAGTACTACGAATTATAACACATATGAAATTAAAGTCGGCGATGCACTAAAGGTTAAAGGCTTTAAATCAGATGATATAGTTTATGCCAGTGCAGAAAAATACAATGATGATGTAGATATTGAGACGAGCACTTCAGAGACTTTAACGATAACCTGTAAGGTTCAAGATCCGGTAGGCAGTGCTGAAACAAACTGTACGGATTTCCAAAACAATGAGATACACGTAAGCCTACAAAATGACAGAATCTACAGGAAATATTTGTTTACAGATACGGAAGCAAATAAAGAGTTTATTGTTGATTTATATAAAGGTGCACCAAAGCTTGGAAATTATTTGACATCCGGTGTGAATAAAATTAAGGTAACGGATTCTATTTCATTAGATGTTCCAACAGATCAATCGTCGTGGAATTCATATACTGCCACAGTTACGGATTCGTCGAATCAAACAAAGGATTTTACAGGCGGTACATTAGCTGAAGGAACGTATACGATGTACGTTACCGATGCGTATGGCAATACACAGGATTATCAGTTTGAGGTGTCTGATAAACCAACACCTACTGCGAATTTCAATCCTGCGAATACATCACTTACCTATGGTGATAATGCGACTAAGGTAAATAATACAATCGGTACCTTTACCCTTCAATATCCGGCAGGGAAACCTACTTCTAACATTAAAACAATTCAATTAGGTACTGCCGGTGATGAAGATCATTTCAGTATTGATACAAGCGGTAATCTTAAGGTAAAGGGTAATGATTTAGATGCAGGTACTTACAGTGTTACTGTTTCAGGTACTGATGGTAATGATATGGCTTTTACGAAAACAGTTTCCATTACTGTTGATAAAAAGGATCAAAACAATTATCAAATCACTAACAGTGCGAATTATCCATTACAAGTGAATCAAGAGATTGCGATCACTACTTCAGGTAATGAAAGCGGCGGAAGTGAAACTTATTCAATCACAAGCGGGAATACTGTCGCTCAAATTTCTAACGGCAATAAATTCAAAATATTAGACAGCGGTACCTTTACTTTAGAAGCTACTGTTGCCGGTAATACAAACTATAACAGTAAAACAGTTACGAAACAAATTACAATCTCTCAATTACCTACTCAGAATCCACCTGTTTCCATTACAAGCAAAGATTCGATGATGTATGGTGATACGTATACTCCTTCCTACAGCGGCGGACAAGGTAGTGGGGCAATATCTTGGAAGATTGAAAGTGATAACGGTACCGGTGCAGTATTGAATAACGGTTCAGTTAAAGTAACGGGAATCGGTTCATTCACCTTAAAGGTCACAAAAGCAGGTACAAGCAGCTATCAAGAATCTTCTGCGACTAAAGTAATTACAGTAAACAAACGTAAAACAACAGTAAAACCGAAAGACGTAACTAAGGTAGTAGGTGAAGCGTTTAAACCAAGCGGCGCAACCTATCATCCTCAACCGGTAAACGGTGATAATCTAGGAACACTTACGATCACAAGCAAGTATCCGGATAATCAAGTACCGGGAAGATATACAGACGGTATACAGGCAAGCGGCTTATC
>QZED01000078.1 GCA_009917405.1 bacterium c-19
TCCTTTACTTCAATTTCTATTTCATAATCACCCGGAGTCAGACCGTTACTTCCTACTCCCTTATTCACATAAACATTACCGGCATTGTCAATATAGAAAGACCCGTTATTTCCTTTCCCGCTCGGCAAAGAGTACGTATAAGGAGTTACACCGCCGCTTACATCTACATGACCAATTTGATTACCCTGTACATAGCTTGTCGGTGGTTTCGCTTCCGTTGAACCTGCCTTGATATTTGTTTTATCTTCTACATAATTCGCTGTTAATCCTAATTGTAATGTAATTGTCTTTGTCGTAACCGCTTCTTTATAATTATCGCTTGCCGGGATTTTGGCTTGAATCACAATGCTTCCGGTCGCATTCGCCGCAAACACAATATCCGCATTATCACCTGCATTTTTAGAAGTAAACGGCAATCCCCCTGATAAAATATTACTGTTCCCCGAATAACAGGAGTACTCGATATCTATGTCATTATCGGTACTATCGTCATTTGTATGCGTCGCATGTTCACTGTGAGTTGTTGTATTTGTAGCATCTCCTGTCACATACGTTGTCCCTTTATCACCTTGATCAAAGGTAATGGTCGGGGTTGCCTTTTCTACAACCAGTGTTACACACGCTTTTGATTTCCCTTCTTCCGGCTTTGATGGTTCATCATATAAATCATATCCGATCACACAAAAGTTATATGTCCCTGCCTTTAGCGAATTCTCTTTTGCGGCAGGAGCCGAGCTATTTACAATAACATTAACAGATGATCCTTGAATATCTTTATCTTGAGAAAAACTGAAGTTCTTATAATCCTCACTTCCCGTTTCGTCAAATACAATATGATATGGTTTTACACCGTCGCTGAAAGTAACTGTTCCTATCGTATCTCCTAAATTAACATTATCCTTATACGTATATTTTGTTTGGTTCTCTTTATAGGCAATAGTTAAAGGCTTTACTATTTCAATTTTTAATATTTCAGATAACCTTGAACAATCTGCAGGCGAAACCATTGTTAGATCTGTACTATATTGTTCATTCACCACCTGTATAGAATAAACACCTTCTTTTAGTTCTAATCCTGCAAGATCTAACTCATAACCATTGATACCTTCGCTTGTTACATTTAATGGAACATATTTCAATTTGCCGGTGGAATCAGTGACAAATGCAGAAATTGTATTTGTGCCATACTGACCGCCGCCGCTGTTTGCCTCTACCCGCAGTTGTATTTTTGAATCTCTTTCCACTTTCGCAATGCCTGATTTTGGTATATTTTGCTTTGTATAGATACTTTCATTTTCATAAAATATATCCTTAAAGCTTACCCGCATATTACTGTTATAAATACGCATTTTCATATTTTCTTTAGTCTGATAGTAACCCACTGTAGTTATCGGCTCCATCACCTCAACATAACCTTTAGCTGACGCACCGGGATCAGGCTGAGACATCATAAATACTATATCATCACTTAGTACAGATTTTTGCAGTTCTATCGCCGCTTGTATATCAAAGGCAGGACCTAATACAGGATTGCTGTAGCTTCCTAATGAAGTTGAACCGACTGATAAACCACCGTTACTTCCGACACCTTGATAAGTGAAAAGCTGTCTGTCTGTCGCAAGGTTATTTGTATTTGAAAAAACACCTGCCCAAAAATTTCCTACAAAAGTAGAAAACTGCTTTCCGTCAACATTGAGGTTATAACTCATTGGATTCACTGAGGGCTGAGCCGCAAAAGTTACATTTGGACATATTGGAAGTGTACAAAACAATCTTGAACTGCTTACCTCGACCTGTCCTGTATAAGGATAGGCCCCCTTAATAGCACTGATACTGCCACCGTTATTTGTAATTCCATAACCTGCATGTTTGAAATTGTTTACAAGAGTAACTATAGATTTGGCTGCCGAACGATCTGATGACGGTATTGTACTTCCGGAATCATCTATACCGACATTTAAATTCTGTAATGCAGGCAATCCATAAGTTGAATTATTGATAAAAGTTTGCAGCGATGATGAATTCAAAAAACTTTGATACCATTGATAACTTCTGTTAGACACAATTCTTCGATCTTGTGCATCAAGCTTTGCGTTAAATGAATCAAAGCTTTTCCAAAATGCTGTATCATTCGGATCGACTTTGTGACAAAGCGTAGGTATATCCGATGTAGAATTATAAAGAGTCGTTTTATCCATCGATGAGGTAGAAAAAGCTAAGTAAGAATTATTAAAAGCATATTCTTGTACTAAAACCCATCCCATTGGAAGTCCCAAATTACTCTTGGCTCCTAAATATACACGATCCCCGATAGACGGACCGCCTAATTTACCATAAACTTTGCCTCCGATCGGCTGTGACGCTGCATTCATATTCTGATTAATTCTCAATCCTGCATAAGCGATTGAAAAAGTACTGAATAATAGAATAAACAACATAAATATTTTTTTTCGCATATTTACTTCCCTTCCTTCTAAGTATCCATAAAGGTAGACTTTAAGAAATAGCGAAAAAAAGCCAAAAACGTATGCTTTATAAACAAAAAACATACATTTCTATCCCAGAAGTGTATGTCTATAATTGTCTACTTTTAGAAACATATTTATATTTTTATGTATGTTTCTGCCATTTTTATCCAAAACCGTAAAACTCATATTATAGAGTGTACTTGTTCTCTATTTGTTCGTACCGCCGTGATCTTTTATCGGACTTATTCCAATCTTTATTCTTAATTCCCTTTTTTTTAAATTGCAGCTATGATAAAACAGCGATCATCAACCGCTGTTTTAATTTGAAAGTTCGTCTCTGTTTTTTTCCTTTACCATAAAGGTAGGCAAATACTCTAATGAATTAGTCACCTTTTGTAAAATCGCATAACAATAAGCTGCTTCCTCGTTACTTCCCGGAATCAAATGCTTTTGAATTGTCGCTGTATTCATTCGCTCATAGGACATCACTTCATATAAATATCGATTATATTCCAACAACGGTCTGAGCAATACTCTCGCTTCCGATAACAGCTGTTTCTTATAATAATACAGGAAATTCGCATACAGTGTAAATGTATCCTGTTTCGGATAACGCTCATAAAGCTGCTTAAATTTTTCATACTCTTCAAAATACAGAAATCCGGCATATAAATAATAGCGAACACCGAATACATCTGAAGGATTCAATGACAGAATCTCTTGAAATTGTGCTTGTGAACGACGCATATATCCAACCTCATAAAGCGCACAAGCATAGGCGAATTTGATATGGAAGAATACTTTGGCATCATCCAGTTCATAAAAATCACTGACCGGCTGTTGAAAATATTCTCTGCCTAAATTCATCGTCACCAATTCCATGCCTTCTTTGTATACTTTCAGTGTTTCAAACATATCTTCACAATATAATCCCATAGCCAAATAGGCCTCGATGCAGTCACGGCAGATCAATAATGCTTGATGCGCAATATATTTTTTCTTTTGCCAGCCGCGATATTGACGCATTTCCTTAAGCTTCATTAAGGCTTCTTCATATTCTTGCGATTTACTGTAAGAGGCATGATAGCTATCTTTAAGAAAGGCATCTAATGACATCTGATAGGTTACACCGAGTGAGGCAGTATCCCATTCTTTTTTATTATTCATAACCGATCCCTTCCTTTCTTATATTCATGCATTTTTTTATAGGTTGTATATGCAACTGCTTTATATTGCTCATAACTATCATACTGACAAGTAAACCATAACATATGATTTTCTCGATCATAATCATGATAGATGACTTTCTGTATAGAAACGTCTTGCTTCATAAGCTGCTTTTTTAAACGGACAATCACATCAAGCTGTAAATGATCCTCAATAATGTTCACTGCTTCCCTTAACTGCTCAGGATCCTTTACCAGATAAAGATGAGAATCAGGGTGCTGATCTTTTAAAGCGGTAATTGTTTGTTCCTTCAGATCCATGCCAATTAACAGCTTTTGTTTATTGTCATGATATAAAAAGCTGTGAATGAATGCGATCACCGTATGACAACAGGGGCATTGATAACGAAACATGGTTCCTTGTCGAATCCGCTCCTTTAATTCAGGCTCCATCTGTGAATTGACCAATGTGTGACTTTTAATATGAGAATGATAGGTACATTTCCTGCATACGATTTCTACCAATATATGCCGCACATCAATTCCTCCCTGCAGTTTGTAATATTATACTACAAAAGCAGCTACCTTGAAAGATATAATAAGGATAACTATTAGAATGCTCATTGTAAAATGAAAGTGGAATTAAGAAAAGATGAAAAAAGTCCGTAGAAATAGTATCATTATGTCA
>QZED01000079.1 GCA_009917405.1 bacterium c-19
GCAGGCCTTAAACGCGGCTTGGCAAAAGGTCGCAGAGAAGGGCGTAAAGAAGGATTGGCAGAGGGGATGGCTAGAAATGTTATCACTTTAATGAAAAAAACAAACCAAACTGTGAGTGAAGTTATGGAGATGTTGGACATAGACAAAGAGATACAACCTGAAATCAATCAATTCATTAAAACACAAATCAATAATAACAGAATTTAATCGATACGTTAAAGAATCAACGGTTTCAATGAGGCAGTGAGAAAAGTAATAAGCAAAAGCTGCCTTTTTATAATGTGATAAAACAAATGCTGCTAAATGATGCATTTTTTTAAAATATAAATAGTATATGATTGAAATTGCGCTGTTGTAAAATCTATTTTTTTACAATAATATACTGTTCAAACAACCGTTTTGAAACAAACAAAAAGTCTGCTTCACAACAAAATTATAATTCGCTTTTGACTTGTGATCATGTAGAAATCCGGTTAGCTTCCTGTTTACTGTCGTCATCAGAATCTGTCGATAATGTCAGGATTAATGATTTTTAATTTAACAAAGTAATATTAATCCTATTGTGGAAGTATACCTTATTTGTAATTGTTTATAAATTGAAATATATCATACAAAATTTCGAGCCTGCCATTGACTTATTAAGCAAGTTTATCATCACCTATTCAAAAGTTTTAACATATCTTTTATGTGGTGGAATCCCTGCAAATTCAAGTATAACGCTGCATTTTCATCAAAATAAAAAACTGACGTATTTTCATGTAATCTATGAAAATACGATAAGTTTGTTTACTTTATATAATGAATCAATTATTTCCAATATTTGCTACAATCGCAAAATTTTTCAAAATAATTACGATTTTTCTATTGACATAACTATTAATTCAATTTAAGATAAAATAAAGGAGCAGATATACAATGATTGAAAAAGAATATACAGATGAAGAATTAGTACAAATGCTTCAAAATGACAGTGAAGAAGCTTTTAATCTGTTATATCAACGCTATGTAAAGCTTGTATATTACATTGCATATCGATTCTGTAAGAATGACGCAGACAGTCAAGATATTGTACAAGAAACATTTATGCAGGTAAAGCGAATGATCAGAAATATAAATAATCCTGCATTATTTAAATTTTGGTTAAATCAAATTACTGTATCTCGCTGTAAAAATCTGTTCCGTAAAAATAAATATGTCACCTATGATGATGAACACTATGAAGTAAAAAACAATTTAACTGAAACACGCGAAGATGTGCTTCCAGAAGCAATATTAAAATATCAAAGCGATAAAGAGGTGCTGGATGCCTTTATTGATGAACTGCCGCAGGGTCAAAAGGAAGTGGTGATCCTGCATTATCTGGAACAATTTAGTGTTGAGGAAACAGCGGCGATATTAGAGCTTCCGCAAGGGACGGTAAAAAGTCGACTGTCTTATGCACGTACAACACTGCGCAAAAAAATAGAGCTTTATGAGAAAGCAACTGATACAAAGCTAAACTTTCGTTCTTTGGATGGATTAATTGCACAGGTATTGTTTTATTCGTTCACCAAAACAGTGCTGCCTAAGGCGATTCTGATTCCTGTTTTAACAAAACAACCGTCTATATGGAAACAAATTTCATCGGCAATCAGTATAAAATCAGCGTTGGCGGCAGCTACGGCTTTTTCATTATTGACGTTCACTGTATGGAATGATCGTTTGATTCCGCAAGAGGAACAAGGACTTGTGAATCGCTTTCCTGCTGTAACAATAAGATCAACAAAGATAACGAATGCACGAGAAGCATATTTTCATATTAAGACATGGGCCTGTTGTCATGAGGAAATGGAATTGATTGAAATTGAAAAGCTGGATGATGTCTATTATCTTTATCAAGTCATGAAAAGAGACAGAAGTGTTTATTACAGTGCATTGGTAAATGAAGGATGGGCATCTGACTTAGAATATATTTACAACGAAAGAATACGATTGAATAAGTAATATCGTATTTTTTTCATTTAAAGATGGTTGATCCAATTTTTGCCAATAGTTATTCAAACAATTTTATATATAAGAAGTGGTTCATTTTTATTGTTTCGTGATGCAAAAAAAATTTTTTGATAAAAGATAAAAAAAATCGAACGCAATTTTTAAAAGCTGTGTCTAAATAACAAGCTACTGGTAGAAGTGCGTGCTTTGCATCATTTTAGATGAATTTAGATGAATAATAATAAAAAGTTTTTACAAAAATTAGGGGATATATAACTAATCGGGCATTGCTTTCATTATTGCATGCCATTTCAGTAGACTTTTTATATTATAAATGTTTTTTATAAGCTTGCAGTAACATTAAGAATTATTCAGTTCATAAAGAAAGGAAAGTGAGCGATATGTGGAAAAAGATATTAATCGGGTGTGTCATGATACTTACAGCATCTTCACTTGCTTACGCATATTGTAGTCAGGAATTAAATGCGGCAACAAGCATTTATCATGCTGGCGGTAATGTGACTGGCAGAGTGAATATAGCACCGTCTGAAATAACAGCTTCTACAATCGGTATGCAAAAGGGTGATAAGATTTTAATGGGGACAAGAAATCCTCTTTACAATACCCCAATTACATGGATTTTGTTAAAATCTGAACGATATAATGATTACGGATGTACGACTGCTGGCTCTTATTGTAACAAATCATCGTATGTAAACGGGTGGTTCTCTATGACTACGCAAGAGATAGCTAATACGTATATGGGATTGCGTCTAAATGATACAAACGATTGGCATCTATATATTAATAGAGGAGATGGCAATGATTGGTATGGCAGATATGCAAATTCAAATATATATAACAATGTTATGAAACCGTTTAATGATAGTCTGTTAACAAAGGATAAGGAAATCGTAGCACCTCGAAATCTAAAACGTCATCATGACAGCTACCTGGGAAGACTATATTCAGGAAATAGTGTATTATTTGCTAAAGGCTTTAGTTCAGAAATATTTGTTGGGGTTAATGAATTAGGAAATCATTCGTTTTTACCGGATACGTATGCCATAATTAATAATAACACTTTTTCAGTTGAATATCTTGATTCAAAAGATAGTGCATTTCCTAAAATGTATTGGTCTACAAGTATGGTTTCCTCAGGCGAGGATTCACTGGCTACCGCTTATGCAGTGCGGGCTAATGGAACTGTATATATAGGTCCAGTAGCAGGAACTGAGTATGAATATAATGCTACAACCAATTCGATAATAAATGCAGTTCGCCCGGCAGTTTATTTGAATATGGATAAAACGGTTTTTGCAGTATCACCAAGTAATACAACTGGCTTAGGAAAAGTAAGTGTACCTACACTGCCAAATAGTTATTCAAAAATATTAGATTCTGCGACAGGAAGTGCGATGAAAGTACGCATAGAAAATTCAAATTTGACTAATACGACTTCCTTTACAAATATTCAAGATTCAAAGCATAACATTATTACAAAATCAAAATTGAATTCAACGGTTTATTTAAATGCAAATGGTAAAGCAGGAAATGATGGAAATGGCGGAACGTATACAATTTCAGCGATCATTTTTGATCAAGCTAACCGATTCAGTTATTATATTCCGTTAGAAGCTGCTAAAGGAAGTGGCTTATATGAATTGAATTTATCAGGTATACCTGTAGGTGCGTATAAGATAGGAATTGTAAATGAAGCCTATAATGAAAATAGTACAGCACCTGCTGACTCCAGTCGTATTACAGCTGTATTACCTTTGGAAATCGTTGGACCACATAAAATAACTTATATGAAACAGCCGCAAAGCGGAGCGACAAGCGGAAAAGATTATGAATTCAGTAAGAATGTGAATGTAGGTCAGGCAGTAGGAAAGATTACGGTGAATCCGCAAGGGGTTATGCCGCTTACTTATTCAGTAGAAACAAATGGTGATAATACGTATCAAAACTTTGAGATTGATGGTTTAAGTGGTGGTACTTCAAGTGCCACATCATTAAATGTGAAAATCAAAAGTAGTGCTCCTGATTTAGTAAACGGAGGTTTAAAGGCAGGAACTTACAAATTCTGTGTAAGTGCTGTGGATGCGAACGGTGATCCTACGACAGCTACAGCAGATTCAAAGGTGTGTACAACATTTACAGTAGAAAAAACGAAATTGTCTGTAGCTTTTGATGATCCCAATACG
>QZED01000007.1 GCA_009917405.1 bacterium c-19
GTCGGACAAACCTCACCTTTCGTATTGATCGTGAATGGCGCATTACTGTTCGTATTGCTTGATGTATACTGAATTTCTTCATCCTTTTTCTGATAATCTGATGTAACTTCTGCCGGTACTGCGGTACAAGCACCGCCTACAGGCAGCTTTAACAGTTTCGTATCAGGAAATGCGATTGTCTGCGGATATTTTTTCACATTCACAATCAGCTCTGTATCCACACCTGTTGTGCCATAGATACCGCCGGTAATATGTGCTTTGATCTTCACATTGTTTTTCGTTGTATCATCGCTTGCCTTTTTCACTGTTGCTTGTACTGTACTTGAGCCTGAGATACTTAATACATCATTGGGATTCGGTTCTAATGTATAGGTGATTACCGTATTATTCAGCTTGCCCGCTGTCGTTTCAATTAAGCGAGTATAGAATGTTCCGCCGTTGTTTGGTTCACCGCTTGGATCATACGTTGTTTCATAAACATTAGTCGGCAATACCTTGCCGGCATTTTTTGGATCTTCCCAGCCCACTCCTTCTAATTCTGCGGCTGATATTGTAATCGTCTTTTTAACTGTAGCGGTCATCTTTGTTGGAGAGGTATTATCCTTTACTTCAATTTCGATTTCATAATCACCCGGAGTCAGACCGTTACTTCCTACTCCCTTATTCACATACACATTACCACTGTTATCAATATAGAACGAACCGTTATTTCCTTTCCCGCTTGGAAGAGTATACGTATACGGTGTTACACCGCCGCTTACGTCTACATAACCGATACGATAATTGGGGGAATAGCTTGTAGGTGGTTTCGCTTCCGTTGAACCTGCCTTGATATTTGTTTTTGTCGCAATGTAGTTGCCTGTTAATCCCAACTGGAAAGTTAATGTCTTTATCGTTATCGCTTCTTTATAATTATCACTTTCCGGTATCTTTGCTTGAATCACAATACTGCCTGTCGCATTCGCCGCAAATACAATATTCGCATTGTCACCTGCATTGGATGATGTAAACGGTAATCCGCTTGATACAATACTACTGTTTCCTGATTTAAACGAATATTCAATTCCTATATCCTCAGAATCCTTATCTTTATTCGTATGCGTCGCATGTTCACTATGTGTTGTTGTATTTTCTACACTGCCTGATACATAAGTTGTCCCTTTATCATCTTGATCAAAGGTAATTGTCGGCAAGGTCTTTACTAGCTCAAAAGAAGTACAAACTCTAGTATCCTTATTAGGTGTTTCCGGATAACCGTTTGCATCTACAGAATTGATACAGAAGCTGTAAGTCCCTGCTTTCAATCCATCGTTTTTTAAATCAGGCGCATCATTTTTTATTTTGACATACAGTGTAGCATCACTTGAAGCACCCTCACTGTCCAATCCGTCGATTTCAAGATTCGCATTATCTTCCAGTGTATAAGTAATCGGTGTAACACCCTTTGGATCTAAATCTATCTTACCAATAATTTGACCTTTATTCACATTCTTACTGAATTCATAATCACCTAACGTCGCACCGCTTTCCGGCTGCTTTGTATAAGTAATTTTATGTTTTTTTACTAACTCAATACTTCTCATATTAGACAACGGTGAAGCAGATGTCAATCGTTCATTACTTCCCTCAGTAACAACCGTATCTGTTTCATTAACCAAAATCATCTCATAAACACCTTCATCATATTCTGTAGTGTCTAATGATACGCTGCTTAATTGGCTTGAACCTAATCTTTTATAATATACTTTTCCTGAATTCACATGATAGAAAAAGGCTGAAATAATCTGTCCGTTTCCTTTGCCGGTCGCATTGAAATGAATATCTACTTTACTTCCTACAGCTGCTTTTTGAATTTCTTCTCCTTTTTTATTTTTGAAAGCTTCAAAATAAACTGTACCATTTTCCGAATCTTCATATCGAACCTTTAAACTTCCGTCAATACTTTGATCATTGGAAACCGTATTTTTCAATTGAACTTCATAACGACTCGATGTCGTATACTCACTGGGTATCGCAAACACGATTCCTTGTGAACGCAATCGACTGAAGGCTCTCGTATAAGCATTTAATCCTACAACCGATCCGTCTGATGCATTATATGATCCACCTCCGGTCAGCTTAATTCCTTCCACTGGTGAAGAAGTCGCAGAAGTACCGTCATATGGAAATCTTATATTAGTTGATTTTGTTCCAGTAAAATTTTTATTAACAAATGCATGACTTTTTCTGTTTTTACCGCCGCTTACATCTCTTCCGAAATCTGCAAGTACATATCCTGTACCATCCTTAAAAGCTACCTTTGCGATAATTTCATTATAATTTATTCCCAAAGTGATTAAATCCGGACCGGTAGGAATAAAAGCATATTTCAATCCCCCTTGCGAAAGTGAACTGTTATCGACAATCGTATCCTTTTCAAACTGTGAAAAACTACGATTATTAAAATCCTTGATTAACTCAAAGTGATTTGAATTCGCCTTGCCCGGTGTTTTAGCAACATATTCACAATAGTTGATCATACTGCCTTCCATCACATTATCTGTGTTCGGTCCGCATAATAATACCGGTGGTTCCAACGGATAAGTAGTCATCATTGTATAATTACCCCCGACTTCCGTTCCGACATCCCATACCGTATTACCCATTACGACTTTATTACCGACATTCAGCTTATCATATTTAAACCAACCGGCACCGGCTGCCTCTGTGTGATGGTTATAATAGGTATAACCTAAAGACCCGCTGATCATAAAAGTGGCAATCCATACAGCTAATTTAGTCATTCGTCGCTTTTTCATCATCTTTGCTCCTTTACCTGTGTTTCATAATGTACACCTAAAGAAACGGCAGATAAAGGATGAAAATAGTAAGTTTATACTTAAAAAAACACACTTATTCAACATCAAACAGTATGTCTATAAATGTGTACTTTTTAAGACAGAAATTAAAAAAATGTCTGTTTATCATAAAACCATATAATACAAATCCTAGAGTACATTTATTACTGCAAAGTTCGTATGCATTGATAAAATATATAAAAAATTCATTATTACAGCTTTTTACATGAAAAAAGGATGTGCTGACATCCTAATGATACGTAACCTGTTTAAATTCCTTTTTAATGAATATACTGCTTAAAATAAAGCCCCCGAGCAATAAAACCGCCGAATAATCAAAAGGCTGTTTTCTCAGTGTATATACAAACAAAACACTGATGACAAGCACAAAGAAATCAACAACAAATGCATTTGTGGAAAAATTCCATCGCCTAATGATCTTTTTACGCTGATACAGCCCTACTGCGATGAAAAATACAGCGATAACGGCAATCGCAAGATCTCCGTAGAAGCCAAGTAAATAAGTATCTTTCAAGATCTCTCGAATAAAATAACAGACAATCGCAGCACATAGATACATAAATACACCGCTAAACATAAAGCCTTCGCTTTCCTTCATCTTGCGTAAGTTGAGCTGCCCTGTATAATCCACCTGTTGCTTTAGTGCAGTGATATAGGCACCGATATCCTTGCCCACTACATTTTTAGCCTTTTTTCCCTTAGCCGCAGCAGCCTCAAAATCATTCAAAGCAGCTGCCATATAAATATCGATCGCAATGACGCTGTCACCCTGATCTCTCATATAGTCAACCATTTCCAAATAGGTATAATAGTCCTCTTGCGAAAGCTTACCGGCTCTTTCATTATTCTCGTAAAATAGTCGATATTCAAACTCCTGTTTCGGCATTATCGTTTCACCTCATATTCTGTTGAATTGATTTTTTGAATGCGTGAGCGATAAAATTCCCTCATCACTTGAATCATCGGCTCTACATCATAAGTACCTGCTGTCTCATAAGCAGAATGCATGGCAAGTTGTGCCAAACCGATATCAACGGTATTCAAAGAGACTTGTGCCTGTGATACATTTCCTAAGGTTCCCCCTCCCGCTTCATCGCTGCGATTTAAGAATGACTGCGTTTTTACCACTGCTCTTTCACAGATTTCCTTGAACAGCGCAATACTTATTGCATCACTTGTATAATGTTGCGCCGCATTGGACTTTATCACAATTCCTTGATTCATCAATACAAAGTTGCGGGCATCACATTTTTCTGGATGGCTCGGCGAAAGCGCATGCGCATTATCGGCACTGACCATAAAGCCGTTCGCAAGCGCACGGTAATAAGCCTCATTGTTTTTCCCTAAGTCGTTGTTTATGCGCTGCAATACATCGGATAAAAACGTAGATGCAGCACCTTGCTTGGTCAATGAACCGACTTCTTCATTATCAAAGCAGGCATATACCTGAACGGTTTCGGGATGGTATCCGTTTAGAAAACCCTGCAGTGTCGTATAAGCACACTCTAAGTTATCAATACGCGGTGCAGAGAAAAATTCTTGATCGGCTCCCCAAATACCGGGCGCCATGCGATTATATAAGAATATATCACTGCTGCATATCGCTTCTTTGGTTACTTTTAATTCATTTGCGAGCATTTCTAAGTAATCAGACTCATTCTTAATATTATTGCTGAATAAAGGCAGTAAATCAATTTGCTTATTATAAGTAAATCCATCATTAGCCTTTCGATTCATATGAATTGCCAAATTCGGTATCAGCAGCAAATCTCGATCAATATTGATCAATTTGCTCACCAAACGCTGACCCTCTTTCACCAATACACGTCCTGCTAAAGACAAAGGACGATCCAACCAGGTGGAACAAAGCATTCCGCCGTATCCTTCCGTATTCAACTGCGTATAGGCTTTACCAACCTCAAGCAGTGCATGCTCCTTTACTTTAAAACAAGGAGAATCACTGTGTGAAGCAGCTATTTGAAAACTGTAATCACTAATATCACAGCCGACATGAAATGCAATTACACTCGATTGGTTACGAATCACAAAATATTTACCGTCAACCTTTAACTCCCAATGGTTTTCTTCATGCAGCTGTTCATAGCCTTCATTGATTAACAATTCTTTGATATTTTCAACTGCATGAAAACTTGTAGGACTTTTATGTATAAAATCAAACATCTCTTTTACTGATTGATTTTCCATGATGATCACCTCTATGCAGTTTATTATATCACATTTTCTCATGTTTTTTGGCATAACCTTATTCATTCATTAAACATGATAACCATATACTCTTTTAACTTAAGCTAATTTAAAAATCAAAGCTGAATTTTCACTGTATTAAAAATCCAATTCAGACAATATATTTTATTAAAGACCTTTTACTGCTCTAGTCGCAATAAAGCACGGTACGTTATGTTCATGCAAATTCCCCTCACCATTTGTATCTTCATATAAATCCGTTAGTCTGAATCCAGCCTTCAATTGACCACCAATTTGTTCTTCCAACGTATGGGAAAATTGTATGCCATCATTGTTTTTCATGGAAATCTCATACAGTTTCTTATCTTTCAATGGATTATATGGAAGCGTGTATGCGATTGTGGTTTCTGTTTCATCAAAAAGATAATTGATGCCTACATCAAAGCCGCCAATCAATACACCGCCCTTCTTCAAAATACGATAACATTCCCTAAAAATCGGTTCAACTTCTTCCACATAACAATTAGAAACTGGATGAAAAATTATGTCAAAGGTTTCATCTTCAAATGGCAATGGTTTTGTCATATCGCCTTGAATGACCTTAATAGAATATCCTTCTCTATCAGCTACCTGCCGTTCGCTTTTACATTGTTCCTTAGAATAATCCAGTACTGTACATTCTGCTCCTAATGCCACAAAAACAGGCATCTGCTGACCGCCACCCGAAGCCAGGCCAAACACCTTTTTACCCTTCAGATTTCCAAACCATTCATGAGGTACGGGCTTCGTTGGCGTCAAAACCACATCCCATTTGCCTTTCGCTGCTTCAATATAAATTTCATGTGAAATCGGCTGTCCCCAAATCCATCCTTTTTTACACCAAGAATCAATAACTTCTGAATTAATTGTTTGATAATCGTTCATAATAACTCCTCCTAAATAAAAACTAACTCACGTTCAAATTCCGATTTATCTATTCAACCCTCTAAAAACGCCGTATTTTCAAGGCGTTTCGCCTGTTTTGTGTTCCAGCCTTATGTATCTGCCCTTGTTTTTGCCCTTACGAGCCGAAACAAGGGCAAATTTTTATTCTCCGCCGACTACCTTATCCAGCAGTCTTGCAGAAGTGCGCTTCGCTTCCCTTGTAGCGTGAGCGTAAATGTTCATCGTGGTACTGACGTCGGCGTGTCCGAGAAGCTCCTGCACATCCTTTGGCGCTGCTCCGTTGGAAAGCAGATTGCTTGTAAATGTGTGGCGGAGCATATGGAAATGGAAATCCTCTAATCCTTCAACCTTTTTGCTTGCTGTCCTACACATAATCCCTACCGTACTCGGCGATTCATACGCTCCGTCAGGTCTGAGGCAGACAAAGGATATTTCCTTGTAGCCTTCGGGCGTTTCTTCTGTCCTCGGCAGGCTGTAAACCTCGTAGTAAGTACGGTCTTTTTCCTTTACCTCGACATAGTAGTTGAGGTTGTAAAGTTCCCCGTACTGAAAGCGGTTTTTGTGCTGTTCGGTTTTTGCTGCTCTGAGGATTGCCGCCAGCGTATCGCAGAAGTCCACGGTGCGGACTTTCTTCCGTTTTGTCGCCCCAATCTCGGTCTTGTGCCTTGCCCCGTTGTAGCGAATACTGCGGCGTACCGTAAGATACTGCTTGTCAAGGTTAATGTCCTGCCAAGTCAAGCCGCAGACCTCGCCAATGCGAAGCCCCGTGTAGTAAGCAATCTGAATGGGCAGCAAAGCGGGATTGTCTTTCTTTTTCAGAAATTTCTCCAGCTTCAAATACTGCTCATGGCTGAGTGTGGGCGTGGAAGTCGTTTCCCCGTCCTCGTCCGAGAACAGGTCATAATCCTCTTTCTTGCCCCGCCATACCACATACTGCATGGGATTAAAGGAAATCAGCCTTTTCGGGAATACCGCAAAGCGGAAAGCTCCTTGCAGAACTGCCGAGAATAAACGCAGATACCCTTTGCTGAGTGCTTTTGCGGTTGTGCCGTCAGGATTTGTCCCGCCAAAGCTGAGGAAGTCCATATACGCATGCAAATGGTCGGCTGTAACGGTTTTCAGCTTTCGGTTGCCGATAGGGTGCTGCTTGATACGGTTGACTGTTCCTTGATACGCCATGACCGTTCCGTTGCTGAGGTTGCCGGGCTTTAGTTCTTCCTCCACCCACATATCCAACAGCATTCCCACCGTGGCGTTTTCGGATTTTGCCACGAATTTCTTTTCCTCGTAGTCCTCCATCGCCTTACGGAGTATGGCTTCCGTTTCGGCTTTGCTCTCCGTTCCCGCAAACTCCTTTTGAATTTTCCGACCGCTTTCATCTTCGATATAGAAACGTCCGTACCACTTTTTGCCTTTTTTTCTTACAGAACCTTTTGCCATAGATAAAATTTCTCCTTTCTATCCGTGGCAATCGGGACTTATGACTATGGTGTGCGTAAAGTAATAGTGTCACTTGTGCCGATTGGTTTCAATCGGCATTTTTAATTGTCAAGGTGCCACGGGATTTTCTTTTTCGGTAAGCCTTGCTTCGGCTTCCGCTACTATCCCGAAAAGGTCGCCCATAGAAACCTTTGTGCGTCCCTCATCGTAGATATGTAAAATTCCGTCTAAAAAACGCTTCATATCTTCGACAGGCATTTCCATCTCTTTACGGTAAACACGCTCGGTAATCGCGCCCGATTCAATGGCGTACCGTTTGAGCGACTGTTTCAGCCCCTCGTCCTCCGCCACACGGTCAACTTCCGTCATTGCATTAGCAAAGTGACAGCAAAGCACAGAATACAGGTCTATCATCTTACCGAGGAATGTGGTCAAAAGCTGCTGGTGCGGCTCGCCACTTACGGCAGAGGAAACTGTATCCAGATACTTTTTGATATGCTCCTCCATCTCTTTGGAGCAGAGCGTTCTACTGTCATATTCCTTTTCTTCGGAAAGTCCTGTCAGCCATTCGGGAGTGGTGAGCAACGCTTCCGCCAGCCCGTTGATAATCATGGTGCGCTTTGGGTCAACGCCGTCCGCTTCGTATCTCTGAATAGTGGATTTGTTCACACCAATACGCTTGCCGAGTTCGGGCATTGTGAGATTCAACTCTGTTCGGCGTTCCTTTACCCGTTCACCGACTTGTTTTGCGGTGAAAGTGATTTCTTCTTTCAAGGTTTTCACCTCCTGTCGCATATAAGTATAGCACACAAAAACTTAATTTGCAACTATTTTCTTGATAAAATCTAAATAATATTTTTGATAGGTTGCAAAACAGGTTGACAAGAGATAATAAAATAAGTATAATAAAGAATGCAAAGTTGCAAAATGAGTTCTTTTGAGAGGAGAGGATTGAATGAACAACATTAAAATGGGCTTAACCATTGAGGAAGCAGCCGAATGTACGGGTATCGGCAGAAATACCATGCGGAAGCTGGTGGACTGGGGCAAGCTGCCCGTCTTAAAGGTCGGGCGCAAGGCGATTATCCGCAGGGATACGCTGGAGCGATTTATGACTGCCAATCAGGGCAGGAATCTGCTCAGTCAAAACGATGTACGCAAGGTGGAGTAACCATCCTTTAAGCCCTCGGCGTTTGAGAGCGAAATACACCCCTCGCACAAATCTTCGATTTGTACTCTGGGTATTTCGCCCCTGCGGGGAGCTGGCTGTCCCGCCTGCTAACGCCGCCGAAACAGCGGTAACCGTCAGGACGGTTGCAAAATGAGAACGATATATTTCTAAGAAAGGTTAGAGTATGGCAAGACACAGCTTCATACAGATGTCGAAGCTGCCAATGTCAAAGGACGGATTTCCTATATTACAAGCCATGCAAGACAGGAAAACCTTTATGCCACCTACCGCACCGCCGATAATGAATTTTGGAACAATCTCGCAAGGGAGAGCCAGCAGGAATTTAAGCGAAGCGGCGCAGAGGGAAAATGTATTGAAGCAAGGGAACTGATTATTGCCCTGCCCGAAGTCTATACGCAGTATGAGCCGCAACAGGTGCTTGAAGATTTTACCGAGGAATTTCACAAGCGGTACGGCGTGGAATGTGTGTCGGCTCTGCACCACAACAAGCGTAAGACCAATTACCACATCCATCTGATTTTCAGTGAAAGGACGCTGCTACCTGAACCCGAAATCAAGATTACCGCACGAAGTGTATTTTTTGACGAGACAGGCAAACGAGTACGCACCAAAAAGGAAATCATGGGCGGGGACGGAAAAATCCATGATGGCAGTACTGTAATCAAAAAAGGCGAGATTTACGAGAGCCGCCTGTTTTCGGTAAAGGACGACCGCTTCAAGAGCGAGCCTTTTCTTCGGGAAGTAAAAAAGGTTTATACAGACCTTATCAACCGCCACATTTCCGACCCCGAACAGCAATTAAAGGTCTTTGATAAAAACAGTGTGTATCTGCCGACAAAGAAAATCGGCAAGCACAATCCGAGAGAGGAAGAAATCAAAGCCGACAATGCGGCAAGGCAGGAATGGAACAGGACAGCGGATATTGCGCTTGTTACAGGCATTTCCGAAGCGAAAGTTTTAGAAGTAAAGCAAACCGAGATACACGATAAGATTAGTAATTCCATTCGCAAAAGCGGCTGGCTGCCCAATCTGTTCCGCAGTATCGTGAGCAAAGCAAAGGAATTACTGCAAAACCTTATCCGTGAACACGATATACCGCCCAAGCCAACGCTCAGTATTGATATGGCAGAGTTCCGCACGATGCGGGATTTGATGATACAGGTGCAGGACGAGGCGAGGGCAATCCGCAATCTGCAAGACAGCGTGCTGCCTAAACTGAAAACACAGCTTTCCGAAATAAAGGGCGTTTTCAGAGGCAAGGAGCGAAAAGCCCTTAATGAGCAGATAAAGCAGACGGAGCAAGAAATATCCGAAAGGTTGGATAAACTGCCCGATACGCTCAAAGAGGACGGTTATCCCGATGTGCAGGCGTTTATGGCAACCTACCGAGAAGCCGAAGCCGTTGTAGAACAATACAACCGCAGTCTTGCCAAATGGGAACGGCAGGTTAAGGAAAAGCACAGACTGCAAAAAACGCCCGAAAGGGAGAGCGTCAGAAACAGGCTCGGACAGTTGCAGGAGCAGGGCAGACAGCAGCCACGCAGAAAGAAATCCTTTGACAGAGACAGCCGATAGGCACAGAAAAACCGCCGCTATGGTGTTACCCATAATCGGCGGCTTACATAGTTTGATTAGTGTTCCTGCTTTTGAATGACGGTTATCTGGAAATCCTTTGCGCTGATTAGTGTTTCCTGCCTGCATTTCGGGCAGTACAGAGGATAGTTTATCAATACGGTATCTTCCCGTATTTTATTGTGTGTTTTTCTGCCGCAGATGGGGCAAATTATCCAGTCTGATTTTATTATCATACAGTCTATTTCCTATCTTTGAATCTCTCATACTCAGTGATTAGTTCTTGAAACTCTGAGGAGTTTTGCAACAGAGGTTCTTTTTCCATTGCAGAAAGGATTACAGGAATCATTTGCTCTGGTTGAGTCGCTTGTGCAGGTATGCGATTAAATAATAAGGTTTTATCCATATTCCATGGTTCGCGCATTGCTGCAAGCATTTCTCTCAAAATAGAAATACATTTATCGGTATCTTTTTCCGCAAAGGCGATTTCCAATGGCGCAGTGAATGCGCTATACTTCCACATTTCAAAAAGCGTGACCATCTGAGCCGATTTGTCTGCTATCTTTTTTGCAGTGAGAAGTTCGCCACACTCTAACTCAATATTCATCATTTTGTAGAGTAGCAGCTGAACCTTGTTGAGAGCCAAATGCAATTCTCTCTGTAAATCCTCCGCTGCTTTCTCTGATTTGCCTTGATGTTTATCAATTTCAACTTGCAACCAAAACTTATCAGCCATACTGCCGATAATGTCGTTTCTGTCAGGCATTAAGTCTAATGTTTCCTGAGCTTTTTCATATTGTCCATTGCGAAGATATCTGCTTGCCAACATAAAATTTGCGCTGTTGCTTACTTTTATGTCTGTGCTTCTAACAAGTCGATGATACCATTCAAGGATATGCTCCTCATAGGGGCGCATTTCATCTGCAGTCAAGTCTGATATGGAAAGAAGTCCATCCAGTTGAAGTGTAAGGACATGCATGAGTCTTTCATTGTGAGGATATTCGTGGAGTTTTTCCCCTACTGCTGCAAACGCTTCTTCGAGTCCTTTATCTCCAAAAATCTTTCCGACCTCCTTGCTGAGCAAACCAATTTCTTGTTGTGTTATATCTTCGTGAAAACAAAAAAGGGCGTTTAAGTCAATTTTTAACAATCGGGCTAACGGAGCCAAAAGCGAAATATCTGGACTGGTTGTTCCCTTTTCCCATTTACTGACTGCCGGAATAGACACATTGAGGTATTCTGCAACTTGTTCCTGCGTGAGTCCTAATTCTTTTCTTCTTTCTTGTATAACTAAGTTCATAGGCATAATAGAAGCCTCCTTATTGAGAATGGCACAAAAGCTTTTGTTAACTTTATTATACTTGTGTATTTACTAAAAAACAATTGAGCAGTTGTTAACTTCAAATTGATTTTTTTAACTATAAGTTAATATTAGGGGCAAGATATTTGCGCCCTTGCCCCTAATTCAGTGTTACAGTTTGCCTTATGCGTAAATTAGTTCAGTATTAACAACTTCCTCTACAGCATTACAGATATTGTTCATTTTCTGTACCCATTCAAGCGGCTTATCGGCTTTCAACTGCTCTGTTACACCTTGTCTGTCGGCGTATTCCTTTACCAATCGAAAGAACATATTCTTTGCTTGCTCATCTATGTCAGCAAGGTAAGCGTTGAGACTTCCGCTCGTGAGCAAATTGGTGTATGTGACCCTGTGATACTCTTTCAGACAGCGCAAATGCAGCTGTCCCCATATCCTGATAGGCGTTCCTTTTTCGGCTGGTAAGGTAAGACACGGAATATAGTAATCTCCTTGCAGTTCATACCAAAGTCCATTATTTTTATCATAGATGTACTTGTCCATATTGAAATCCTCCAGTATAATATATTCGCACATATGTCACAGTTCCCCGATTGCCACACTTTGTTATATCTTGTTATGAGATTTTCTTGCCCTTGCTTTTGCCCTTATGAGCAATTGGGGCAAGGGTAAAAATGTGTGAAACCGTATAAAAGGATAAGGCGGACACATTGCGATAAATCCTTTGTTTTCAAGGCTTTCGGAGGATTTTATTGATAACCTATGAGGATATCCAATATTTTCAGCAAAAGAAAGAAAATGCGGAAAAAATGAGATATACAATTTTGTGCGGAATCCTTTATTTAAAGTCGTTTTTGTGGGACCTACGAAAACATACAAGGATTTCCATCTATAAAATAGATAAAAAAGAGAAGACTCATTATTTAAATCGCTTAAACAATTCACTTTGAAACGCCTGATATGGATAAATATTATATTTAAAGCATGGTATTTCAGCATATTTGATTACTGCTTCCAACTCTCTTTTACAATACTGACTGCCATAAAGTGCTTCGCACTGATAAACACGGCATAGTGCATTCATTTGAGAGGTGATGCTTAAGTTAAATGCCTTTGTATAAACCAGTTCGCCGTCCTTTAAATAAGCTTCTACGACCGATTTATCATATCCCATATGTAAAATAACTGCTTTAATCAATGCCAAAAAGCGGTCTTCTACAGTTGCATTGCTTCTTGATTCTAGCGGGATAAATAACGGCAGTCGTGTTAACTCATTCATAAACAACAACAGCTTCCCTTCCGTAACGGAAAACAGCTTCACATGCCAACAGTAAAAAGAATCTTCATCGATTTCGTTAACTGTTACTTTTCGTTTGAGCGCACGTGCAGCTGTTTTTGTACAAGCAATTAACATAATCATCATCTCCCTTGCTTTTAACTCTATTATTATATCATAAGGAAATAAATTTTTATTTTGAATTGCTAAAATCATGATTCAAAAAATTATCATCATCTTTATATGTTTTAGTTAGCTTTATTGACAAGAGAAAAATCAAACACTGCTGTGATTACAATAACTGATATATCGATAATGTACGCTAAACACTTAATATATATTATATTAAAATAGTCTCTAAGCAACCGATGCTGTACCTGCTTAGCAGTCATTCCTCATAATAAGAAACAGAAATCATTAATCGCAATCCTTATTTTTTGTACATAATTGCCATATGATCTCAAATGCGCCTGCATTTCCGCATGTCAGCGGACATTCCTGTTGCCATTGCTCATCCTGCAAAGCTATGGACAGCTTTACTAACGGATATGGGTGCATCAGCCACTCCATTGTTAAATTTCCTTGCTCATACGATTGATTGAGCAACAGGACATGAACTTCAAACGGCAATCGAATACTGCCTCGTTCTGCCAAGTTTTTCAGCTGATTTAATACATCGGGATAAAGTGAACAGTTTCCGATTTGATGCTCATAGAAATGATAGCGTTCAAATAACAGATTCTGTGTATGGATCAGACTGCGTTTTTTTGCATCTTCCTGCTTTTGTCTTTTACGTTCATAGATAATATGAAGACGATCATTTTGAATTGCCGCTCTTTGATGTGCATCATGAATCAAATACAAATCCACTGCATCATTCAATGCATTATGTTCAACCTTATTATTAATACCGAATATGTATTTTAAATCGTCCAAAGACAATGTATAAGACAACAGCTTCTCATTATAACTGATCTGCTTGCTGATAACATTCTGAAGATCGATAAAATCAGTAAATGCCTTTATCTTGCCATATCCTTCAAACATTGCCTGCTGCTTCAAGGTTCTTACATCATCGGGACCGAATGTATAAAATTGATACGGTTTACCCAAGCGCTCTAAAAAAACATTTGCCGCATCCATTACCTCACGAAATCCGGGTGCTTGAAGAATTTCCTCATCACTTAGCTTTGTAATTCGTTTAACCGTTCGAGTCAAGGTATGAAAAAACTTCGGTTGAATCAATGAATAAAAGGAATCCACAACACATTCATCCTCAATAGCGATCATTCCGATAGAAATCATACATTGTATACAGCGTCCCCCTTTACGAACACAATCAAATTCCGCATCCATATAAACATCCATAGTTTCACTCCCTTGTTAAATACCTTACCGAATCGGATCCAAATAAAAACGTCCTTCTACCAGTTCTGTTTTGGTTACATTGATAAATGATGAAGGATCTTCTTCCTTAACATAATGAATAATGCTTTTTACATCATCCGTATTAACCACCGTATAAAGAAGGGTACGCGGTTTATCGGTATAAGTCCCGATACCTTCCAGACGCGTAACACCGTGATGAGTAGAATGCTGGATGATCTCAATTACCACATTCGGATTTGATGTTACGATAAACATCGTCATTCGTTTGTAACGCGTATGCAGCATATTGATTACCTGCGTCGAACAAAATTGAAAAATAATCGAATAGAGCGCACTTTCCCAACCGAACAGCGCACCGGCAATCATCAGCATAATTGCATTAACACCCATCATATAATTCCAAGCCGACTTTCCGGTTCGCTTCGAGATCCACATTGAAATAAAATCCGTTCCGCCGCTGGAAGCATTTCCTTTTAAGGCAATACTTAAAGCAATTCCGTTAATAATACCGCCGAAGATCGAAATTAATAAAATATCCTCAGTAATATTCGTTGCCGGAATCATATCTACAAACAGACCTGTCAATAAAATCATCAGAATAGAATATAACGTGAATTTTTTTCCGATCATTTTAAAACCGATATATGCCGGAACAGCGTTTAAGCTGTAATTTACAATTGAAAAAGGAATATCAATAGCCAAAAAACGAGAACAAGTTCTCTGAATCAATACGGTTAAACCGTTAAAACCGCCGGGAAACAATCCTCCCGCATTAACAAAAGTTTTCAGATTCACGGCACTAATGAATGCAGCAACGATCACACAGGACAATGTTACTAAATCTTTATATTTTTTGCGTTTGACACTCATAGTATTCAAAGCCTCACTTTACCATCACGATGTAATTATACTATGATTTCACTTTATTTCAAGGCTATCCGTGCATTTCACAGGTTTATTGATCATCAACCTAAAAAACAGGTCATCCCTGTTTTTTATTTCTCAGCATCCTTTTTTCTCCAACGCTTAAATTCTAGCAGCGCAATCATAATTAAGCCAAACCATAAAAAGATATCAGCAAGATTTAAAATCAAATGCGAATCAAAGATATAGATACCAATAATATCTCGTACATATCCGAGAAATAAACGATCCAGTAAATTGCCGGTAAGTCCTCCCAGCATTAACAGTATCCCTTGAATACACCATGTATCCTGTTCGTCACTGTGATGATAAAAACTGATTAATAAAATCAAAGACAACACTGTAGTGATAATCACCGACAGCATATGTCCTTCCACGATTTGAAATGCCGTACCGTAATTCTGTGCATCGGTCAAATAGAGAAAATTACCAAAAAGCGGAAATTCATGACCGATTGCAATAGAAAGATTAGTGATGAATTTAGTAATTTGATCAATAAAAATATAAATAAATACCCATGTGATATGTTGCTTTTTCATTTCATCACCTGCTTGCCTGTATTATTATAACAATTTTTTCCATGTTTGACAAAGAAAATAAACAATGAAACAATATTGTAAGATAACAAAGCAATTTTCTTTATCGGATTATGAATAAAATGAAATAAATAGAAAACACACCTGTAATTCAGGTGTGTTTCAATCATTCACTAAGACAAGCGCAATGTAGGCTTGATAGTTTGAAACCATTGGTCGATTTGATAAAGATAAGCCAGTAACTGTGGGCCGCTCATCAACTGACCATACCACGGAAGCGGGAAAGCCGCACCACCGGTTTCAATCAAGTCCTTTAATGCTTCATCATCGAACAATATATGCAGAACGCTGTTTGGATTGTCATAGCATTCCTGCAATTTCTCCTTCATTAGTTCACAATATTTCGGATTATGCGTTTTCGGGAACGGATTTTTCTTGCGATGTGCCACTTCTTCGGGAAGCTCATCTTCAAACGCTTTACGCAGAATTCCTTTTTCCTCTTGATCCAAAAATTTCATATCCCAAGGGATATTATATACATAATCTAATATACGTATATCGGCAAACGGCGCTCTGATCACTACATCGGCATCCTCTCCCATGCATACCTGTCTTGTAACAAGCGTCTGCATAAACCAGTGCAAACATAAAATCGTATGAATTCGTGCTCGCTGATCCGCTTCACTGTCACTGTCTAAATAGGTGATGTCTGCCAAGGTTTCTTTATATCGTTTATGAATATAAGAATCAATGTCCATACTTTTTAATGACTCATTAAATAAGGATTTACGCTGATCCACCGAGCGAAGCCACGGGAATGTATCTAAATGTGCGAGTTCTTCTCGATAAAACCAAGGATAGCCGCCGAAAACCTCATCGCTGCATTCCCCACTCATAATCACGCTGCGATCTTTTTTCACTTGTTTACAGAGCCACAATAACGCCGAATCCACGTCTGCCATACCGGGCAGATCACGTGCGGAAAGTGCCGGAACCAGTTCATCGCGCAGTTCTTCCTGCGTAATCGTCAGCTTGGTATGTGTGCTTTGAGTCATTTCAACCATTCGATTAATATATTCCGTATCTAACGAGACCTGATACAGATTACCCTTGAAGTTCTCATCATTTCCTTCATAATCAAGACTGTAGGTAAACAATTCACCTTGTTTTGCCATGCATGCGGCAATAATACTGGAATCAAGCCCCCCTGATAAAAATGTCGCATCGCAGCCCTTGCTTTGACGCTTAATGGCATCTTCCACCAGATATTTCACATTCGCCGCCGTATCTTCATAGGAATCAAAATGCGGTTTTGCTACCGGTTCATAATACTTTTTAATTTGGATACTGTTTTTCTTAATAATCATGTAATGTCCCATCGGCAATGCCTGAATTCCTTTATACAATGTCATGTTTTCACTGATGCTCGGTCCTAATGCCAACAGTTCTCTGACGCCCTTACGATCAACGATCGGCTTAATTATCTTAGTCGCTAAGATATCCTTGATTTTAGATGCAACAATAATTCCCGTACCCTTTTTCTGTGCATAGAAAAGCGGGCGCAGCCCCATTTGATCCTTTGCGATAAAAACTTCTTTCCCATCATCAATCACAAAAGTAAATGCGCCGAGCATATGATTCATCATACCGTGTCCCCATGCACGATATGCATAAACAATCAATTCCTCAATCGAGGCAATGTCCTTTTCCAGTCCTTTATGCCTCAAACTTGCCTTTAATTCTGTTTCATTATACAATTCGCCGTCAATTACCGTCTGATATATGTCAGTTCCGATAATTACTGTAGTAAAGTGTGCATAAATGTGATGACCGCTTTTTGTTACATTAGATAATTTACGCAGCCATTGATCTTGTGCATTCTTATTTACATTCAACACTGCTAAATAGTTACTCATATGAACCCTCCCGTAGATATCATATGCATAGGCATTTAATTTGTTACCTATCCGTATATCATTACTGGAGAGCATCGATAAAATAAATAATTCAGCTTAAACAGCTCTTCCTCTGAATCCATTACCAAGCCATGTGTCAATAATTCATTTTGATCACAATAAAGCTGTAAGCGAAGCAGATCCTGATAAAAATTACAGCAGCGTTCCATAACTTTGGCAGGAGCCTGTCCTGATGTGACCGCATCGAATAGCCACAACGCATGTTCCTGTATTTCCTTTTGATGAAGTCTGCACCAATGAAGCTGCCGTTGCAACAACGCGGTATACTCATCAGCCTCATAATGTACTCGCTGATACAAGCCTTCCTGTACCGGAATCATATTATTCAAATTTAAGGCACCGAGTCTTCCGTCATCAATTTTGAAAAAATCCATTTGATTGCTCATTTTTCGATGCTTACGCTTCGGTGAAGTCAACGGAGCAAAAAAAGCAATCATTTGAATATATATTACAACACCGATGAACGGTCGTTTTTTATCCCCTTCATTATAGGGAACCAATGCATCATAGCTGCGCAAATAGCGACAATAGTTACTGTCAATATAATAAAGTTCCATCATACCTCCGTTCACAAATCAGCCATAAGAAAAGACCATGCTTCTTGCACATGATCTTTCACTCTCGTTTTTATTATAACAAAGTTTTCGGTGCTGTCAATCAATTTCGTACATTTTCTTTCTGCTTCATCGCACTTTTTACCAAACCGAATGTTACGACATAGCTCCATACAACAATACGCTGTTTCCAAGTACTCTTATGATTAGATCGCATAATTCGCTGAAGCATTTCCATCACCTATCCTCATTTCGATTCATTATCTATATTTTAACACAGAATAGATGTATTATGCGAATTTTCTTTTTCTTTTTGAAATGAAATTAGTGATAATGACAAACAACAAACTGAAGCATAAAACCACGCCCATATTGAAAAATATCGGCTGGAGTGTTTCGGCATTTAATTGTTCTGTGCCTGCGATCAGATTATTAGCATTGATAAACCAATAAGACGGCAGCACATGAGCGATTTTTAATACGAGATCTGGCAGCATTTCCGCCGGTACAAAGGCACCGCAAAGAAAGCAGCTTCCCAGTGCCACCACATTCACAATACCGTTGATCGCATTTTTATTCGTGACTACATTAGCGATCAAAAATGCCATTGTTACGGCACATATCGTAAACACAAGCGCATTCAGCATCAGCATAACCCCATGCATCGTCAGCATCACATCCTTTACCAATACAATGCCGATCACAATATAAAGCAGCCACAGCCCGAACGCAAATAAGCAGTTTGATAATAACAACTGACGATTTAATTTACGATAACTAAAGCTGCTGATCAAGGTTCTTTTCGCAATCATTTCATTTTTAAAGATTGCCAAAATAATACATATCACAAAGATACAGCCGGCAATAATGGAATAATTGGTAAAGTTGAAATAATAAGCTGCTTTACTCAAGCCCTCATTATCAAGCGATGATGTCATTTCCACTTCGCTTTTTTGCGTCATGGTTGTATCAATTCGCTTCAAAAGAGCTTCTTCATGATAGCCAAACTGTTGATAAAAAGAGGCATTGGATAAATAACGCTCCAGCATAATCTTTGTCAGTTCGGCATTATAATCCTGCGTCGTGCGAATTTCTAACTGCGGCTTTTTTCCCTGCATAAAATTCTCATTAAACTGCTCAGGAATCGTAATCACCATACTGACATCACGATAAAAGATCGCATCATCAATCGCTTCTTTATGATGATCCAAGGACACCAAATTGCAGTTATCTTTTAAATAATTCGTTAAATGTGCCGTAATGCCTTCGTCAACATCCTCATTGATTATAAAAATTTTCGGTTTCGCTGCCGCAAAGCCGCCGCCTGTTTCATTCGTTTGTAAGGAGAAGTAGGCAAAAAACAATAAGATTACCGTATACAGAATCACCGGTCCCTTACATTTGTTCAAAACCTTTAAATAGGTCTTAAAGACGATCATACTTTTGCCTCCTTAACTGATAAACGGAAATACCCAGCATGAGTAAAGCAAATAATCCGAGACTGATCAAATTACGATAATAGCGATCAAAGGTACCGTAATAATATAAAGAATACAGAGCATCCGTAATCATATTCACCGGATTCAGCTGATTAATCAACGGAATATTTTTATCAATTACATATTTCATCGTGATTCCCATCATACCGGATAAAAAGCTGCCGAGCATAATAAGTGCAACCAAGATACCGGTTTTGGTATTCTCATCCTTTTTCACAACAGTTGCACAAACGATTCCTAAGGATAAACCAGCCAAGCAGCCAACAAGCGTCAATAACGCAACCTGCAGAAAATGTACACCGTAGTCTACATGAAGGGCATAGATCGTATACAGAAACAACAAGACACAGCCGACTAACTGAATCAAATAAGCTGCACAGGCGCTGCTGATCACAAGCTTGCTTCTGCTGCAAGGTGATACGGCAATTCGCTTTCCGTTATTGCTCATATTGGCAAGAATGCGATTAACGGCAGCCATTCCTAAGATTCCGCCGTACATGCAAGCCATTGCAATTAAGGAATAGTATTCAATCATCGTATAGCTCATATGTTCGCTACTGACATCCGCAAGCCACTGTTCATCCGTATTCAGCATTTCCTGCACTTCCCCATAAATCTGCTGCATCAATGCCTCTTGATTGATCGGATTACCGCCTGAAGAAGCGACAGCATCTGCGGTTTTTAGATCGACCACCTCTTGAACCATATGATTCGTCTGCAACATCTGATCCGTCACATACTGCAGGATTGTTTCACTGATTCCGCTTTTCTTAACAATTACTTTCGGTGTCTCATCGATCCTTAAATAACCTACGATGTTATCTTCTGCCAACAGTGCTTGCGCTTTTGCCTCATCTGTAAATTCACAGCGGAACAGTTGAAGTTCACTGCCTTCCTCACTCATTGTCTGAATTGCTTTTATCAATGAATCATTTTCGGTTTTCTCTACGACCGCAATCGGAATGATATTCGCCTTTTCACTGTTTTCGATATCAGAGAATGCCATATTGAAAAAGGTTCCCAAAAGCAGAGGAAAAGCAAGCGTCCAAAAAACCAGCATTTTATCTTTCAGTAAGGTTATCAGGCCATATTTAAAGTTATGAAAAAACATCAGTCCCTCAATTCCTTTCCGGTCAATTCCAAGAATACATCATTTAATGTTGGACGCTGAGAATAAATACGATTGTAGCTGATCTGCTTACGATTGAAATAATTAATCAGCTCATTTAAATTTTGACTGCCCTTTCGATAAACAACCGTAAGTTCTTGATGATGGTAGCTCACATCACCGGCATTCTCAAAGGCTGCGATTTCTTCCAGCTGTGAGGAATCCAGTTTTGGTATTTCCACACTGACCTTTTCCTCAATTTGAACCAATGTCTTTAATTCATCACAAGTTCCTTCAGCCAAAAGCTTTCCTTTATCCAAAATAATTACACGATCACATAAGATTTCCACTTCTTCCATATAATGCGTCGTATAAATAATCGTCGCACCGCGTTTACGCAGCGTCTCAATACCGACTAATATATGATTGCGACTTTGCGGATCAACTGCTACAGTCGGCTCATCCAAAAAGACAAGCTTCGGACGATGGGCGATACCGCAAGCGATATTCAAACGTCGTAATAACCCGCCTGAAAGCTGTTTCGGCAGAAATTTTCGATACTCCTGTAAACCGACCAGCTCAATCGCATCATCAATGCACTGCTTGCGCTCCCTCTTGTCCTTAATATACAATCCGCAGAAATAATCAATATTGTCATATACGCTTAATTCATCAAATACGGCAACATCCTGAAATACAACTCCGATCTGCCGTTTAATATCATACGCATCCGCAGACATTTCCTTGCCGAAGATCTTAATGCTGCCCGCATCAAAATTTAAAAGTGATAAGATACAATTCATTGTCGTAGATTTTCCGCTTCCGTTAGGTCCTAATAATCCGAGTATTTCTCCCTCATACACATTGAAGGATAAATCGTCGACAGCCTTAAGCTTTTGATAAGATTTAGTCAGATGTTTGATTTCAATCACATTCGTACTCATCATTGTTCCTCCAGTCCTTATTATGAATGATTCTTCATTGGTAAATATATCAAATATTGTTTATCAATATCTGCTAATATATAAAACATATTTATTATATCACATATTATAAACATTGTTTTTACCAATTTTATACTTTTTTGTGCCAAATATTTGTAAACGGTTCATTTGAAACTGTAAGCATCAGTTAATGAATCATAGAAAACGGTGTATAGGTTTCATTCAGAACAAACAGATAGCTTTTACAGCGATTTTGTTGCATTTTAACCGTTCGATATTCACTGTCTGATAACAACAATGTACCGTCATGAAATTCAAGCAAGGTCTGATATTGCTTGGCAGTAATCTTTTTAACCATGCAGTAATTCACCCACACATTGTTTTTGGTGAGTGCATCTGCCAGCGGATAAAGGATCATTCCCTCTCGTATTAAGACTGGCGCCTTTTGATGAATATTCAAACACGCACATATCGCTTGAATACGTCCCTCATAACTGCTTCCGTAATGCTCACAAAGCTTATTCAGAAAAACCTTACAGCGTTCTTTTATCGTATAAGTTCCCCTTGTTTCCATATGAATGACAATTTCATTTATATGATCTTCAATATACGTTATCATTCTAATCTCCTCCTTATATATATTCTTTTCTCATATAGAAGAAGATTTCCAAAAAAATAAACAAATAAAAGATAATTAATTTTAAGATAAACAATTTGTTTACAATCAATTACAATGTACAATAAAAAAAGATTGACTCCTGTCATTTTGAAATCAATCTTATTTTAGGGCTTTATCATTCCTTTTTGCTTATATTAAAGGCTTTAAAACCACTGTGTATTACTGACAGCTGTCACAGCCGCCGTCTCCGCAGCCGCCGCTGCATCCGCCGCATCCGTTTTGCTGCGCAAGCTGTGCTTCATATACCAAAGTATCAATAACGATACATTCGATTTCCAGTTTCACATCCTTCGGCAGACGTGCAACCTGTACACAACTGCGTGCCGGATACGGTTCTTCTAAATAAGAGCCGTAAACTTCATTTAAACGATCGAAGTCATTTAAGTCAGAAACAAAAATCGTCGTTTTCATGATATGGCGGAAATCCAAACCGATTTCATTCAAAACCGCCTGAATATTTTTCATTACCTGATGCGTCTGTTCCTCAATCGTTGTTCCGACGACCTCGCCGCTTTTCGGATCTAATGGAATCTGTCCGCTCAAATAAACAAAGTCGCCCAGCTTTACCGCCGGCGTATAAGGTCCTAATGCCTTCGGTGCGTTTTCCGGCTTTACCGGTTTAATAAATACGTTCATAATTATCCTCCTAGTCTAATAATTCATCCTCTTGCGGGGATAAAATTTGCAGTTCAATTCGTGTAGCCATACCATCCTCAGTCTCCAACACTTTAATTTCAAGGTTTTCAAAGGTAAGCTCGCGTCCTTTGCGAACCTTGCGATGATTGTTCAATTCATTGACCCATGCGGTAATGGTACGTGCCTTCGTTTTTGGTGCCTCTTGATCCTCTACATATGTATCAAAGAAATCAAGCAGACTTACCTTGCCGTCGATTTCAAAGGTGTGCAGACCGATTTCGATCACATGATTTGGCAGCGGATCATATTCATCATAAATCTCTCCGACTAACTCTTCAAGCACATCCTCAAGTGTGATGATTCCGACAAAAACATGCGAGGTAAGGCTTTCCTCTACGATTGCCAAATGCTCGCGTGATTTTTGAATATCCTCTAATACATCAGGCAGCTTTTTACGCTGATTAACAAAAACCGGGTCACACATTAAATCACGAATACTGACTTCTTGTCCTGCCAGCATCGCATCCAATACATCACGAACACGCAAGATACCGACAACCTCTGTAGTCTCATAGGAAAGAATCGGCAGGCGTGACAGTTTATGCTCATGAAGCACTGTCTTGAGCTGTTCAAAGGTCGCATTGTCATACAAAAACACCACTTGGTCGCGCGGAACCATAATATCGCGAACACTCTTGTCATCGAATTCAATCACACTTTCGATCAATTCACGTTCCTCTTGTTCCAAAACACCCTCTTGTTCAATCGTTGACACAATTTCCAAAAGCTCATCCTCGGTCGCAGTTACCTGTTCAATATCCAACTGCTTCTCCCAATGCTCTTCCAGCTTTTCCACAACAATCGTAATCGGACGAAATAAAATCACAAGCAAGTGCATCGGCTTCGCCATAAACAATGTGCAGTCTTCAGCCTTTGCCTTCGCTATAATTTTCGGAGCTACTTCACCGAATATCAAAATCAATACAGTCATGACTCCGGTTGCGACTCCGACACCGGCACTGCCGAACATCTCAGTAAACAGCATTGTCGCAATACTGGTACCTAAGATATTAACAATATTATTCCCGATTAAAATCGTTGTAATCAACGCAGTGAATTTTTTAGTGTTGTTATATGCGGTTTTTGCGCGTTTGTTTCCGTTTTTCGCCATTTGCTTCAAACGGATTTGATTCACAGAGCTATAGGCAGTTTCCGTTGATGAAAACAATGCCGACAGCACCAGCAAAATACCAAGTATGAGAAAAAGACCTATGTGCGAACTGTCCAAGACTTACCACTCCCTATAAAATTTTTCCTGATTCGCTAACAACTTGGCGCGACGCCGTTTAAACAGCTTATAAAATAAAAACGCCAGCCATGAGATGGGGAATGCCATCAACAATCCAAATGATAAATAATCACTGATACATTCAAGCATACGCTCACCTCTCTAGCAATATTATACTTGTTTTTTCTAAAATTTCAATCAGAACACTGCTTCTTATAAAGAAAACATAAAACAAAGGTCATCCGGCAGAACCAGATGACCTGAAAACAATTATATTATATCAAAATTCGACTAAAGCTTAAACGTAGAGCGAAATTTCGCAAAGGTTTGGGCATCAGCCATCGCATCTAACGCACCGGCTTGAGTTACGGTATAAGCCGCATATGCATTCGCAAAGCTCAGATATTCATAAAGCTGTGCTTGAGTCAATGTATCGATCGATTGGACTTCATCACGAAGCAGACAATACAGGAAAGCACCGATAAAGGAATCACCCGCTCCCGTCGTATCTCTGCACTCAACCTCAAGACCAGCTGCCTCTGCTTTGCATGTTTTCGTATAAGCACAAACGCCTTCTTTCCCCTTTGTATAGATTACAAGCTTCGTTTGACCCTTTAATAAGTCATCAAGTGCATCTTCGATATTTGTTTTTCCGGTGATAAAGCTCAATTCCTCATCTGATATTTTTAAAATATCGGCATGAGGCATAAACTCATGCACACTTTGATATAAAGCTGTTTTATCACTCCACAGTGAAAAACGCAGGTTCGGATCAAAACAAACAAGCAGCTGTTCCTCATGCGCGTAGCGAATCAGTGTTTCATGTGCATGCTTCATCGGGGATTCAACCAATGATACGCTGCAGAAATGCAGGATCCCGCAATCTTTCAACATTTCTTTTTTGATATGCTTAGGGGAAAGCATTAAATCAGCACTGTTGCGTCGATAGAATTGAAAATCACGATTGCCGTCAGCTGTCAATGATACAAAGGCCAATGCGGTATCGGCATCCGCTGTTCTTAAGATATAATCGGTATCGATTCCAGCTTTTTCCAAGCATTCAATGATATAGTCACCGAACGCATCGGCACCGAGCTGCGTAATCATCCGAGATAAACCACCGAGCTTGGCGCACGCACCGGCAACATTGGCAGGCGCTCCGCCCGCAACTCGTTGAAAATGCCCGACATCTTTTAAGCGGCACCCTTTTTCTTCGGGAATAAAATCAATCAGCGCTTCTCCGATTGCACACAAACCTTTTTTCATCTTCTCATCCTTTCAACTTTCCCATTGATACGGATTCATTTTATACCATACGACACTGCCCTGCAAGTCTTTTCCGTTAATTGACAACGGTGTATGCGCTTGTTCCTCATATACTCGAGTCGTGAATACATAAGCACCGTCATTGATAAACACCTCTAAAGAGGAAGTATCCGAATAAATCGTAATTCGCTTAAGTGAGGGCAGAATTGCACTTCTTACGGTTCTGCCGCTGCCGGCCGCTCCCATATGCAGAGAAAAACGCTTCGTATCAACATCATAATTCATGTACACTTCATTTCGCACTCGGATTGAAAAGGAGGCTTCTTGATCAATCGCAATCGCACATTCATAAACACGCTCAAGAATGTGATAATCATTAAATCGGGCAACAGAACCGCTGTGTTTTTCACCGCGCAGTGCTTTCAGCTCCGCAATCGGTGTTTGATACAGCATTCCGTCTTGATAAGACAGCTCACGCGGAATGGTCAAGGCGTGCTGCCACCCTCGCTCACATGTCGGATTGTCATACGGAATATCCGGCATCCCCATCCAACCGATTAAAATACGACGATTTTGTTGATCGACAAAAGTCTGCGGTGCATAAAAATCGAAGCCGTAATCCAGAGTTTGAAACGATTCTAATTCAAGCGAACGCTCAATATCACCCGATACGAGAAAATAACCGCATTGATAAACATTCTGGTAGCGATCTGCTTCCTGAGGAACCCCTTGCGGACATGCAATTAAAATCGTTTGTCCGTCTAAATCAAACAAATCGGGACATTCCCACATATAACCGAATGTTTGCGGAGTCGTCAATAAGCGATCGAAGCTGAAATGAATGAGATCGTTCGTTTGATAGATCAGCACACATCCTCGATCACTCTTGGTACGCCCACCGAGTACAAGATACGTTTTTCCGTTATGTTCATAAAGTTTCGGATCACGCACATGCTTACTCATATAATTGGGGTAATCCTCATTGCACATCAGGCATTTTTTGTCGCTCAACAGATAACCGTCTTTGCTTGTGACAAGCATCGTGTTATGTTCTCTGCCTTCATAAATGTAATCATAGGCACGATCGGTCAACTTCACATTTCCCGTATAATAGAAGTAAAGCTGATCGTTATGAATATAAGCACTGCCGGAATAAGCACCGCGCAAATCATAGCGGCAATCGGGAAACAGAACAGGTTCTTCCTGTTTCCATGTGCAGAAATCCTTTGTTGTAACATGACCCCACAGCTTGACCTTACCTTCGATGTCAAAGGGAGAATACTGATAATAAATATGATATATATCATGAAACTGACATAAGCCGTTCGGATCATTCAGCCAACCGCTGTCGGGCATGATATGATAAGCCAGCCGCCACGGATCTTTCTTTACCCGCTCGCGCTCTTTGGCAAACTGCCGTGCTTTTTGTTCATATTCTGCTTTTGTCATTGATAATGCATTCATAGCTTACCTCTTTGTGATTTTCATGACCGCATCATCGATTGAGCAGTCACCATCCTTTAACAGCGTCAATTCCTGATCTTCCATGCCTTCACTTAATATCACCATTGTTTCATCGCTGTAGCCTTTCTCCTTTACGATGTTTAGATCCATTTCCAAAAGCAGTGTCCCCTGCGTTACTTGTTGCCCTTGCTTTACAAATACTTGAAAGCCTTCCTTATTCAAATTAACCGTATCAATACCGCAGTGAATTAACAGCTGTACACCGTTTTCCAATGTTAAACCGATTGCATGACCGCCGGGAAATACAAAGGATACTACTGCATTCGCCGGTGCATATACTTTTCCCTCTTTTGGATGAATTACAATTCCGTCCCCCATGCTTTTATTCGCAAACATCGGATCACTCGCTTCACTGACCGAATGAACCTCACCGCACATCACCGACTGTAGCACTACCTCATGAACACTTGGTAACTCTTGCGGGGCTTCCATCGCTGTTGAAGGTATTTCCTGCATCGCAGCTTTTGCTTCCGCTTTTTTTCCTAATACCAAAGTCATCACAAATGACACAACAATCGAAATCACTATGCCGATTCCAAAGTTTAACCAGTTTTTCGGATCCACTGAGATAAATCCCGGTAAACCTGCTGCCCCCAGCGCCACCGCAAGCACATGATTCAGCGCAATCCATGCACTTCCGCAGGCAGAACCGATACATGCGGCGATAAACGGATAACGCAGTTTTAAATTCACACCGAACAGTGCCGGCTCGGTAATCCCCAGCAAAGCCGAAATACCGGAAGCGCTGCATAATGATCTCATTTTTTCGTTTTTCGTAATTAACAGAACCGCAAGCACGGCAGCACCCTGTGCCACATTAGACATTGATGCCGTAACGAAAATAAAGCTTCCGCCCGTATGTGCCATATCCGCAATCAGCTGTGTTTCTACAGCGATAAAGCTATGATGCATACCGGTAATAACGATCGGGGCATAGAAGCCGCCGAAGATTCCGCCGCCGACAAATCCTAATGTAGAATATACCCATGTAATCGCACTCGCCAACATATCACCTGCACCGCGCATCAGCGGACCGACTATCGTAAAGGTCAAAAACGAAGTAACAAGAATCGCAATCAAAGGTGTGGACAAATTATCCAGCCAAGACGGTGTGATCTTATGCAGGCGCTTTTCAAGCGTTGCCAACAAATAAGAAACAGCCAAAACCGGAAGCACCGTTCCTTGATATCCGACCGCATCAATTCCTAAACCGAAGATATTCCATGTCGGTACTTCCACACCGGTTCCCAACGAGTACGCATTCAGCAATTCCGGGTGTACCATAATCATGCCCATCGCAGCACCCAAATACGGATTTCCACCGAATTTCTTCGTTGCCGAAAAACCTAAAAGAATCGGCAGAAAGGTAAACGGCGCATTCGCAAACAGATTGATCATCGCCGCTAAATCCGCAAACTGCGGATACATCGAGATCAACGACTGACCGTCGAAGAAATTCGCTGTTAAAATATTATTAATCCCCATTAACAAGCCGCCCGCAACGATTGCCGGAATGATCGGTACAAAGATATCACTTAGCAGCTTGACCGCGCGCTGAAGCCATTTTCCTTCCTGTTTCTCGCTGTTTACGGTAGCTGCTTCGCTTTGATTGATACCCAGCTGTTGATTGATTTCATCGTATACGAGATTTACGGTTCCCGCTCCGATAATAATCTGATATTGTCCGTTCGTATAAAATGTACCCTTGGCAATATCCAACTGCTCAAGTGCCGCTTCATCAACCGACTCCTTGTTCTTTAAAACAAAGCGCAGTCTTGTCGCACAATGCATTAATGAAATGATGTTTTCTTTGCCGCCGACACACTTTACTATATCAGCCGCAGGCTTACGATAATCCATAGTATAATTCCTCCTCTTAATTTATGGTATCGGTACCATCTATAAATAGTATAAAGCGGTTACATTTGATTGTCAACACCATTTTAAATATTTTTTAAAAAACTTATATAAAGGGACTTAAAACGCTTTCATATAAGAATCAATCCATTTGTGTTATCGGTACCATATTATATCATTATATGTCACATATATGAAATACCCCCGGCTGATAATGAAAAAGAATGCTATTCGCATTCCTTTACGCTTTCACCTTCAATAAAGGTATAATCAACCACCTGTGTTTTAGAAACCGGCTCATGATTAATCATTTTAATCATCGTTTCGCCCGCTAAATATCCTGCCGTATCTGAATCATAACGAACGGTAGACAGCTTCGGTGTCAGTATTTCGCTGGCTTCGTAACCGCCGAAGCCGATGACGGAAATATCCTCCGGGATTTTCAAGCCGCGCTGTTTAATGACTTGATAGGCAGCCATTGCCTGTGTATCCGTTGCACAGATCATTACATCCACGCGATGTTTACGCAAATATTCTGCAATTTTATCTTTGGTTCCTTCATAAGAAAAATCAGCGATGACTTCTTTGACGTTTTTAATACGGTAATTAGCTAAGCCGGCGAACACACCGTTGCGGCGATGAACACCGATCGCTTCATCATGCGCGGTAACGCCGATATACACCGGTCGTTCAAAATGACGCTGTCCGATATATTCACCGACGAATTTCCCCGCTTCAAAGTCATCATAAATAACCGATATGCCATGCTCGTATTTCTGCGCCACAAACAATAACGGAATATCCAGCTTTTCGGCAATTTGCGCATGTTCCTCGGTGATCTCAGTTGCCAAAAGGATAATGCCGTCCGCTTTCATTCGCCATAAGCTTTCGATACTGCGCAGTTCTAAGCGAATATCATGACTCGTATTCACGAACAACGAGGTATAATTATCCTTACGCAAATATTGATCAATCGCCATCAGCATTCTTCCGGAAACGGTAGAATCCAAACAAGGGGCAATGACACCGATAATTTTGCTTTCTTTCGCTTTTAAGCTCTGTGCAAATGTATTTGGTTCATAATGATATTTATCAATTACTTTCTTGATTTTTTTTCGTGTATCCTCTTTGACATAACCGCCGTTAAAATAACGAGAAACCGTACTTTTGGTAACACCGGCATATTCGGCAATGTCCCTCATGGTCAATTTCTTGTTCATAGGCACCTCTTTTTCATCATTTATATCTTCAATACTATCATTATAAGACATATCAAGTTATTTGACAATAAACTCCGTATGATTCAACGATCTTGAATAACACAATATGCTGGATCGCTGTTTTTTTATTTTACTTGTTTTTTCATTCACTCTTTACAATTTACGTGCATATCATTATAATGCAGTAGAAGGAGGGTCCTTATGTTTAAAGAAATAACGATACAGGATTATCAAAGCAATATTTTTCATAAGATCGGCAAGGAATGGATGCTGATCGGCGCAGAAGCGAATGATCGATGTAATGCGATGACGGCATCATGGGGCGGCATGGGTATTTTATGGAATAAGCCGGTTGTATTTGTATTTATACGTCCGCAGCGCTTTACCAACAGCTTAGTAGGTGAAGCTTCCCACTTTTCTTTGTCCTTTTACCCCGAGCATATGCGGGATATGCTTACGTATATGGGAACAGTCAGCGGTAAAGATGAGGATAAAATCACAAAGGCAGGCTTACATGTCATACAGGATCATGCGCCTTATTTTGCGGAAGCAAGTGAAGTGATGATCTGCCGTAAGCTGTTTGCACAAGAATTGGACCCAGAATGCATTCTTGATGCTTCAATCGACAAGCAGAATTATCCGCTGAAGGACTATCATATTTTATATGTCGGTGAAATTGAAAAAATCCTCGTAAAAGAATAAAGCTGCAGCGCATTTATTTTTAATGCCTACAGCTTTTTTATTATGCCCTTAAGTAATGCTTCAGCCATGCCAAGCATTCATCCACTGCCTGTTCCTCACACGCCCATGAAGTCACAAAGCGTACTGCGCTTCGCTTGTCATCCAACTTTTCCCATAGTTGAAACTGAAACTTCTGTGCCATTTGTTCAAGCAATTTCTGTTCGAAAATCGGAAAAATCTGATTGGTCGTCGTTTTCACAAAGAATGAGATTCCTTCCTGTTCCATACCTTCCTGTAATTTCTGCGCCATTTTGACTGCATGATCGGCTAAATCCAAATAACGATTTTCTTCAAACAATACCGAAAATTGCAGACCCAACAAACGCCCCTTGGCTAACATCGCACCCTGTTGCTTGATTGAAAAGCGGAAGTTTTGTTTCAATGTATCATTGAATATCACAACAGCTTCGCCAAACAATGCTCCACACTTGGTTCCGCCTAAATAACAAACATCAAAGTATTTTGCTAAATCAGCCAATTCCAGATCACTGTCGTTCGCAACAAGCGCCATCGGTAAACGCGCACCGTCCATATACAACAGCAGTCCGTATTCATCACAAACATCACGAAGTGCCTTTAGCTCTGCCTTTGTATAAACAGTACCGATTTCAGTCGCATTGGATATGTAAACCATTGCCGGTTTTACCATATGCTCATCCACATGCTCATTCATCACAGCTCTGATGCCCTGCGGCAGCACCTTACCCATCTCGCTGTCAGCCACCAATACCTTATGTCCGCTCGCTTCGATTGCGCCTGTTTCATGTACATTAATATGTCCGCTTTTTGCCGCTATTACCGCTTCATACGGTCTTAATGCCGAGGAAATCACAACCTGATTGCATTGTGTTCCGCCTACTAAAAAATGAATATCGCAAGTATCACTTTGCAGCTGCTCACGGATCAATGTTCTTGCTTTATCGCACTCCTCATCCAATCCATATCCGACACTTTGCTTACGGTTTGTATCAACCATAGCTTGAAGAATTGCATCACATGCCCCTTCACTGTAATCACTGTTAAAACTATACATATTCCAATTCCTTTCCTTTTTCCAATATTATAACTTATCCTGCAATACTTTGATAGTGCAATCAATAAATTCATCTTCATCAGCAGTCATTTTCTAAAATTTCCCAGTCACAATATTACGTATAATATAAATTTTACTGTTCAAAATAATGTCAGGAGGTAAAGAAAAATGAAAAAAGAAAAAAACAACAAAAAAGAGCGTTTTGTCGTTGCACGTCGTAACCCTGACGGAACTTTAAGTCAATTTAAAGACAGCAAGGGTAAAGTTTATGATTACGAACAGGCTTTAGAGGCTGTAGAAGCAGGTAAAATCGAAAACGCATTGCCGTTTACCGGTCGTGACGGTGCTCGTCATATCCGCGGTATGAATGACGGTGATGAATCCACAAACTTAAGCAGCTTGAAAGAATTCTAAAAGCAGCTTTACGGCATACGATCAATCGTATGCCTTTTATTTTGCGTTCATTTCTTCATTCATTAGATTATATAGAGCTGAATCTTGAAACAACGTATGCGCATTCACTAAAAACAGAATGTCTGTCATATGATCCGTTTGAACAACCGACTGTAGAGAATCATAATAAAAGCGTGGATCAATTACAATGATTTTATGATAATAAGGAACCAAAAAAGGTATAAAACAATTCGCATAAGAATCCTTGATCAATAATAAGTTACGATCATTTTCAACAGTCGTTTGAATATCAATACGCGCAAAATTACCACCTAAAAACAGTTCATACGGATTGGCACTATATTGCTTGGATTCATCATACAGCGTAGCTGTACGCTTTTGTTCCTGTACATAAGTAACCATTGTTTTTATTTGATTCTGAATCGGCGTATAAATTTCCACCGTATCACGTCGATCAATACCGGATGCATTGCTTAAAGTTCCGTAAAACGCATCGTTCGCAATGCTTTTTTTATATTTGACTTGATCATTGAAGCCGCGCTCTTTTTGCCACGCTTGAAACATTGTATACGCACCGTATGTTGTCCAGTGATGATCTCCCTGATAAAAAATTGGTTCATCTTTGTTTTGATCCATCACCTTAAGGGTATCAATTGTATGATAGAGCGGATCCAGCTGTTGAGTGAAAAGATGCATAACCTCACGCTGTGATTCATATAACATCGGAAACAGCGAATTTTTAATGACACCGTTCGCTGTCGGCACGAGTAAGAAATCAAGCCGAAGCTTTTTATTCTTTATCGCAAAGGCATTTAACACTTCTGACAGTTGCCGAATTTGTTTCGGATCTACTGGTGAACTGTTTTGATAAAGCTGCGGATTAGCGATCCATACATTATTGATAATGCGTGTACCGAGTAAGCGCTGAAAGTGCCGCTGCAGTTGCACAAAGCCGTCACGTAAAAAGAATTGATCAGATAATGCCTTCTCACTTTGTGCTTGGAAGGAACCGTCATACAGCGATGATAAAGATACGTCGGAAAATTGATTCAAATTTCGTTGTTCACGATCACTGAATAACTGTGCCGGTTTTAAAAGCGTTAAAATACTTAAGCATGCACTCAATGTAAAAAACAACAGCGCAAAAGACGGCTTTTTCATCAAATTCCTCCTTCCTTAAAATTGGAAATACATAAACGTTTGATATTGAGAAGCTAAGAGATATGCAATCGCTATTACAAGCAAACAAGTATATATGATAAATTCCGATCGAGAATAACGGTTAATCAGTGATTGAAACCATCGCTCGACAGGTAAAAAAACAATCAAAGCAGCCAGAGTGAACAGTCCTATGGAACTGTATAAGTAAGAAATGCTTTGGGCGCTTACCAATACATCACCGAAGCAAAGCATTGCCTGAAGCTGATGATTCATTTCTGAAAGATCACTGCGGGCAAATATCACCCATCCGAAATTCACAATCAAAAAGGTGAGAAAACGAGCAAGATGTTTGGGAAGATGAAACCGCTGCGGCAAATATACCTCGAATAAAATCAAAATGCCGTAATAAAGTCCCCATATAACAAAGTTGAAGCTGTTTCCGTGCCATATCCCCGTCAACAGCCAAACAATAAGAATATTGCCGATATGCTTCAAAAGCGAAACGCGGTTGCCACCCAAAGGAATATACACGTAGTCACGAAACCACGTGGACAGAGAAATATGCCATCTGCGCCAAAAATCACGAACAGACAGCGCCCGATACGGATGCTTAAAATTTTCATTCAGATAATAGCCGAACATCATAGCCGTACCGATTGCCATGCTTGTATAGCCGGCAAAGTCAAAAAACAGCTCGAACGTATATGCAAACGATGACAGCCAGCTTCCCAACGTACTGAAATCATGACTAAGTCCTGAATATAACAGCGCAAAGCTGTCCGCCAAAATGACCTTTTGTGCCAATCCCAATGTAAAGCGCTTCACACCATTTTCAATCCCGTCCCATGATAGCGCACAAAGTTGATTTTCCCGCTGAAAACGATGATACGGCATAATCGGTCCCATTAACAGCTTCGGAAAAAAGCTGACATACAGTGCACAGTCAATCAATGAAGGCTTTTCACAGCGATCATTAGCTATATCGATAAAGTAAGAAAGCACCTGAAATAAGATAAAGGAGCTTCCCAACGGCATCAGCCATGCACTTACTTGAAATTCTTGTTGAAATAACGCAAGCAGTGCATCATAGAAGCCTTGTGCATATTTAAAGTATAATAAGAGAAATATCAGAAAACCGCAGTTGATCCATGTACGAAGCTTTTTGATTTTCCATGATGTACCGCTTTGAATAAAGATACCGCCTAAATATGCATAGAGAATCAGACTGAGCAAATAGAGTACATTCATCGGTTCCATCCAGCCGTAAAACAACAAGCTGATGATAATAAGCCATGCTTTTTTTAACGACTTTGGACATATTGTATAACTGAACAGTGCGATCGGCAGAAAATAAAACAGAAAGCTTAACGAAGTAAAACTCATAATGCATTCTCCATTTCCTTTAATAGTGCTTCTCCGTCATTTCCAATCACACATAAGATCACATTGCCGTATTGCTTTACCACTGCCTTTTCCAATATTTCCGTTTGTGTCGTACCATAGCCCGCAAAGCTTTGTTTCAAGTTTGATATGCGTTTTTCACAAGCTTGTACAACCGACTCTGCATTTGCATAATCCACCTGAAATATCGCAAATTCTTCAACTTCCATGGCTCCCTTATGTCCGTATATCTGCGCATTCTGATATTCATCCTGATTCATCGAATAGCTGCGGCGAAAAAAAGACGCATCTTTTGTTTCCATCCCGCGCTGTGTCGCAATCGTATGAAAATAATGATCTATCGCTTCATATTCATAAATACGCTGTGCCTTTATTACAGGAAAAATGACAATTGTAAGGCTGATGAAAACAAGTACGATAATCATATATAATTCTTTTCTTGTCATTTGTTTCATTTCAGCACCTCAATTAAATGCGGAAGCCATTTCTCATAAAATGCATATTTCGGATGAATTCCGTCTGATTCATAATCATTTTTATTTTTTAATAAAAAGCCGCTGTCAATAAATGTAATATTTTCTTTTTCACACAGCTTTTTCAATGCTTGATTAAAAGTTTTCCATTTTGCATAATAGGATACCTGCTTGATCGCCGAAGCTTCAATCGGCAAAAGTGCATGCACATAAATTTTAGCCTTGGGCATTTGCTTTTTCACTTGTTTCAAAGCACTCTGATAATGTGTAATAAACAGTTTTTCATTACCGCGGCAATATTCCAAGTCATTCATTCCGTAATGAAGAATCACTCGTTTCGGTGACAATCCGGCAGCCTTTTTAATATCGTCTGCGCAATTATCGCTTCTTTTGCCTCTAGCGCTGATCGCTTGTGTCGGATTTAACAGCTGATAGGCGCTCAGTCCCTCAACGATGGAATCTCCGAGAATAACCGTGCCGGAAAATTTTATCTTATTCTTTTCAATTTCGCTTGTTGCCTTCGATAATGCCAGTTGCAGCTCACTCGCTTCCACATCTGCTTGAATTTGATCGAGATTCTGATTGTGAAGTTCACTCAAATAGCTTTGTGCATCCTTATAGGCTCGGGATTGCGGTCGATACGCAAGCACAGCGATCAGGAAACATAAAAACAAAACAGTGATAACGACGATCATAAGCTGTTTGATTGGTTCATTTTGAATGGTTTTATGTTTCATTTTCATCGCTACCCTTCTTTATATTTCTTGCTTTCCCATGCAAGAACCGATAAGCATATGTTTACTTGCTTAGTCCGACAGCCAATCTTCACCTTTGATCATTTCTACTTTAGATAAAGACGGATAATCCAACTGCCGCAAGACTTCATATACGATAATTGCGGCACAGTTTGATAAATTTAAAGAACGAGCATGTTCCACCATCGGCAGTCGCATACAATGATCGAGCTGATTGCGCAGAATCGCTTTCGGAATTCCTGTGCTTTCCTTACCTAAAATTAAATATATATCCTCTTCTATTCGAGAGAAATCAATCTCGGACGGTGCCTTTTTGGCATAGCGGGTCATATAGTAATAATGCTCACTCGGATTCGCTTCGACAAACGCTTTCCAGTCTTGATATATACGATAATCCAATTCCTTGACATAATCCATCGCACTGCGGCGCAGATGCTTTTCATCTAAAGAGAAGCCTAACGGCTCAATCAAATGTAGTCGGCAGTTTGCTGCCATGCAGGTTCGCATGATATTTCCTGTATTCTGCGGAATTTCCGGTTCGTATAACACTACATGAATCATGAATGATGTTCCTCCATATATGCAATAAGCTGTGCCAATGCTCGACCGCGATGACTAACCTTGTGCTTTTGATCCTCGCTAACATTCGCAAGCGTAGTCTGATACGGCGGATAATAGAAAATCGGATCGTATCCGAAACCGCCTTCTCCGATAATTTCTGTGGCAATTTCACCTTCCACAACACCGGTGAACACATGTTCGCTTCCGTCTTGTTCAATATATGCCATTGCGCATATAAATTGCGCCCCTCGATCCGTATGCTTATTTACTTCATCAATAATCGCTTGGTTTTTCACATCGTAGCCGTTATCCTCACCCATAAAGCGAGCGCTGTAAATTCCCGGTGCACCGTTCATCGCATTGACTGCCAAACCAGAGTCATCACTCACAACCGCAATTTGCAGCTTTTCATGAATTGCACGTGCTTTAATCAGCGCATTCTCTTGAAAAGTTGCACCGTTTTCCTCTATCGCTATTGCATCATCTAAATCAAGCAGGCTCTTTACCTCATAGCCGAAAGGTTCCAGCATTCGTGTAAACTCCGCAACCTTATGTGCGTTGCTAGTCGCTATCATAATCTGTTTCATCAATAATCTCCTTCCATTCCTTTATTGTTTGATCACACCAGTACCGTTTCGGCAAATGATTGTGTTGATCAAAGAGAATCAGCTGGTAACCCAGTTTTCGATTCCAGCCGTAGCTCATCGCACTGTAATGATCTAATGAATAAGCAGAAACACCGTTTTGTTTCGCTGTTTCCTTGATCCGCATGCGTATTTCATCTCTAAGCTTAAATTGATGAAAATGCGGGGGACGCTGCTTCACCTGTCGATAATAATCCATATTTAACATTGCTGCCAGCATCAGCTGATCCATATCGGAAAATGCTTTCATAAATGCCTGAAATAAATGTTGAGGGGCATAGGGATGAGGAAGCTTTTGATATTCCTTTCCCAATGCTTCAAATAATTGATATGCACTTGTTATATACCCGAGCCGTAACAGCTCTCGTATCGTAAAACTACATTTACCGCTGTTCCAGTATTTTTCAACCGCTTGTGCGCTCAGTGCTATTTCCTGTAAATCCTGAAAAGAAAGCCATGCGGTTGCCTGTATTGTATAGGGCGCATGCGCTTCATAGACAAACCCATACTGCGCTGTTTTCTGTCGCAGCTTTGTGCCTTTCAACAGCTTTAAAAGTCCCAGTTGGCATTCATCAGCCGATAACGCAAATAGTCGATCAAATGATTTTTCAAACGTTTTCTTGTCCTCATAGGGCAATCCTGCGATTAAATCAACATGCATAATAATATGCGCTTTCCTTAACCGATCAATCACCTCAATTAAACGTTGATTATTTTGGATTCTTGACACACTTTGTAAAGTTGGCTCATGAAAGGACTGAACACCGATTTCCAATCGGAAACGATCGGGATCTGCCTCTCGTTCAAAAAATTCCAGTAATTCCTCGGATAAGGTTTCTGCCACAACCTCGAACTGAAAGATTTGATTTTTGCATTCTTCGTTCATATAGCGTGCCAGTTGTAACGCACGCTGCGGAGCGACGTTAAAAGTTCGATCTAACAGTTTTACTTGCTTGATTTTAGATGCTTTTATTTTTTCCAGCATCTTCATCACATAGGGCATTGAGAATAAACGCACTTGTCGATCACAAGAGCTTAAGCAATATTCACAACCATAAGGACAACCGCGGCTTGTTTCAAAATACAAATAACGCTTATCCATAGCATCGGCATCTATATCCATAAAATAAGGATCTTCCAGCTGTTCTAAAAATGACAGAGAAACAACACGCTTCACGTGATTTGGATATTGTTTTGTACAGATTCCCGCTATTTCATAATTCTGCTTATTTTTCAGCATCTGCACATATTCCCAAACGCTTTCCTCACCTTCACCGATGCTTATTGCATCTACGCCTTTTTCCAACAGATCATCGGATTCATAGCTTACCTCGGGACCACCGACTAAGATATGCAGCGCAGGCTGTGCTTGTTTCAACCGGTTGATTAACGGAATGATAAATTCAATATTCCATATATATATGCTGAAACAGACTAAATCATAATACCCGGCTATAATTTCCTGTTCTATTTTATATAAATCATCTTTAATAGTATATTCTTTTAGTGTTACATCTTGCTGTACAGCAGGTCTAGCTTGATAAATCCAGCGCAAAGCTAAATTTTTATGAATATATTTCGCATTTAATGTAGTTAATAGAATTTTCATTTATCATTGCTCCTGTACGGCTATTATTATACTAGGAATTGTGCTCCAAAACAAATAAAACGAGCGCTTTTTATGTTTTATTTTCATGAAAAAGGACAGCACATATCAAATGCTGCCCTTATAAATTACTGTTCTTGTTTATTCTTATAAGAAATAAGCAGAATTGCTCCGATGGATGCCGATACAAGCATCACATATAGCATTACTTGTGTATAATCACCGGTATTAGCCCCACCGATGCTGTTTACCGGATTATAATATCCTTTTACCGATGTGTCATTACTGTCACTTGGATCTGTCGGAGAATCTTTGACAGGTTCCTGATCGCTTGGATCTTGATATTTAATATTCATTGTATAGTATGGAATATCTTTCTCTGTCTTGATGTCCGGCTTCCATTCAGAAATATCCATAATTTTATCATCCGGTTTTCCATCTCCATCATGATCTATATTTATATCCGCAATACCGTCACCGTCCCCGTCAATATCTATATCAGGTATGCCGTCGCCGTTTGTGTCAATATTGATGTCCGGAATACCATCACCATCAATATCTACGTTGATACTCGGATAGCGACCGTCAATGATTCCCATATTTAATAATGGTTCTAAATCCTTCATTGTATCGTAGCTGAACTTATTATAATTATAATCTTTATTCGGCTTCCATATTTCAGGTATCTTGCCGATATTCAAGAATGGCTTTTCCCCGTCAAATGAGATGTTGAAATCAGCCTTCATATCACCATTTGTATCAATGTTAATATCAGGAATGCCATCGCCGTCTGTATCCACATTGATCACTGCTTTTACACTTGTGCCGGTACAGTATTCCTCTAAGATGCCGTTATCAGTATCTTGCTTCACACACTTGGTTGGTTTCCAATCAGACTTCTTTAGGATAACTAGGTTTAAATCAGGTTTACTATCGTTGTCTGTGTCGATATTCAAGTCAGGTTTCCCATCTCCATCGCTGTCATTGTTTAAGTCAGGGATACCGTCTCCATCTCTGTCACCGTTAATTATGATCCATTTGCTTTCATTATTTGGATCTTTCCATTTGATGTTTAGATCAGGACATCCATCACCATCCGGATCATTGAAATCAGGCTTACCATCTTTATCCACATCAACATCGATCTTCTTTAACTCTAATTCATGACAGCTTTCTTTGTTTGTATTTTCTGCGTTGTCTGTCGGTATCACACACACTTTATATTTTCCGACTGTTTCGCTGATCGTAATACTTGCCTTCTCTTTTGTCACTGTCAGTGTTCCGTTTTTAATTTCTTCTTCAGTTCCATCTGTTATTTTGAAAACTTTATAACTGATTTCCTTCGTACCGCTAACCTTTAAGTCATCTTTCGCATCACTTGTCGTAATCTCAAATGCAGTTCCCGGTTTAAAGAAGATGCCACCGCTTAGCTTGTTAATAATATCTTGTAGCTTATTGTTTGTATCTTTTGCTTTAATACCTTTTACCTTTGGCGGTGTTTTATCAATCTTGATGATCTCTTTCTTTTCCTTTGTGATCGCTCCACTGTCCTTTTTCATCCAGAAGCTTTGATTTGTTTCTCCCTCTTTGGTCACTGTGACTTGATTCGGCTTCCATGTGCTTTGATCTAATGACAGGTTCTTATATTCATTATGATCACTGATGATGTTTACATCTTGATTTGTCCATTTGCCTTCATATGCGGTGTTGTTACCATCATTGATTTCTAAATGATACCAGTCATCTTCAATCACATCTTCCTTGATTTTTAGTGTTCCCTCTTTGAATGTAAAACTGTAATTTGGATAAGTCTTGTTTAATGTCGTTGCATTTCCCTTAATCGGATAATTCCCTGCACTACTGTTTGTCTTTGCCGTTGTGCTTAGTACGATGTCCTTTTCCTGTATCACATCTTGTGTTCCATTCCATGTGACTAATTGACTTCTGAAATCTTGATAAGTTAAGGTTGGATTTTGTTCTCCTTTATACTTCTCTTTATCATCGATCTTGATTTCGATCGGTTTAGGTAATACCTGTACCGTTATTGTTTTACTTAGCGGTACTTCTCCATCTGCCGTTCTTGTCACCTTGATTTGAATATTCGTACTTCCGCTGTACTTCAATGCATCAAATTCCGCCTTGTTTCCTGTTACGGTAGGATTGGAGATATAGGTCGTATTGTCTACCGCAAAGGTATACTGTACATTCGTACTGCTTGAATCATCCTGTAGGCTTCGGATTGTGAAATGATCGCCGTAAATGATTTTTCCCGGTCGATTAATCGCCAATGTATTCTCATTCGGTCCCATGATGTGCATCATACCGTCTGTTTCTGCCTTATTGTAGTTTCGATTCCCCGGCTTCTCTACATGCAGCGGGATATCTAACCCATTATTTCCACTGTAGCTGTATTCGATATTCACTCCGTCATTCGTCCATGCGATCGATGTACTTATGCTTGAATCAATCGTGATATAGTAATCGGTATCATTCACCGTTACTCCGCCGGCATTACTTGAGATATCCTGTTCATTGATGACAGGCGTTACTGTTCCGTTTCCGCTTGTCGCATAGGTGATTCCCGCAAATGATATCGTTTGATTGGCTTTGGTGATATCGATCGGTACCTCGATTGTCTTATCCGCATAGTTTCCTGTAGGATCATGACTTGTTGCTTCTACAATGACCTTGCCTATTTGACTTGGTGATATACTCGCATTGAGTATTGTGACTAACCCTGTCGGACTTACTGATATGACATCGGTAGGACTTCCTGCCTTTAAACGGTATGTTACTGTACTGCCTGTCGGATTCCCTGCCGTATATAATTGAATCGTTTTATTTGGTGCGTATACTTCACTAATCGCATTATACTTGTTGCTTGTTTTAGGAAGCTCATTTCCTGCGCTGTCTGTATAGATGAAATTCTGTGTTCCCGCAGTTACCGTAAAGGTCAGCTCAGCACTTGCGTTTGCCTGTCCTGCAGCTCCGTTTTTCTCTGCGACAATGATGACCGTTCCTACTCCGTGGATCGTAACTGCACCGCTTGTTGGATTTACCTCAATCACATTCGTTGAACCGTCTTGAATACTGTATTTCACAGGATTGGTATTACTGCTTCCTTTGACTGTCGCGTAGACCGTTACTCCCGTATCTGTTGCCTTCACACTCTTTGTCGTTATGATCGTATTTGAAGTACTGTTCTCATAAAACTTCAGATTCTCTGCCGCAGCTACTCCTACATTGATTGTCACAGGGATTTCCTTTGTGCTCCAGTTATCACTTACCGTTACTGTGATATGATAGCTGTTCACTCCAAGATTCGCTGTTGTCTTGATGACACCTGTATTTGGATCAACACTAAAGAAGCTCGCATTGCCTACTCCCGGTTTTAAGCCATAATGATAAGTCGTTGTGCTTCCGCCTATCGTATCGGGTGTACCGAGTGTTCCGTAAATCGTACCGATGATTCCCCCTGTTCTGACATTGGAATCAGAAGCTGTAAAGGTAGGAATCGTTGTATCTGATGAATTGGCATGCGGTGTTACACTTCCGTCTACCTCTCGATAGATCACGATTTCTTTTTCAACAAAGGCAGAATTATAATTATCATTTCCCGTTGTCGGATCATCATCAACCGTTGCCCTTATCTTTACCTTACCGAACGCATTGCTTCCTGTATAAGTAATCGCACCTGTATCAGGATTAATTGAAATCAGTGATACATCACCACCCGTAATACTATAGGTTATCTTAGTACCACTACTAGGAGTCGCAGTCGCTGTTTCATTCCAAGCTGTAGCGGCAGCTGCGATTGATTTCTTGGTGGTACTCGGATTATTGAACGCTACTGTCGGATTACTCTTTGCGACCACAATATGAATAGTATTACTATTTACACCACCTACCGGATCTCCATTATCATCAATTGCATTGAGTTTGAAATAATAATCACCGGCATCCAAACCATTTGGATCATTAACAACGACATTTCCATTAGATATTGAAAACAGTTGATAATCATTCGCATGCCCATTTACACTTGTATCACTTACAACACTCACAGTAATTGGGCTTACACCGTCTTTGGTTGTGTAAGTAGCTATAGTATCTCCGTTATTTACGTTTTTGTCATATTCCAATCCTGTTTGAGATGTTATTGACAAGCTTAACGGGCTTACAATTTCCAACGGCAGTAAGCTACTGATATAACCGGAATCCGCAGGAGCAGTGCTATTCTCATTATAGGCTTCATTAACCACTGCAATCTTATATTTCCCAATCGGCAGCCCTTGTAAATCAAGCTCATACAAGGCATTTCCTTTTGCATCCTCCAACGGCATATAATAGAGGAATTCACCGGTATCACTAAAAATCATAACCGATACTGTATAGATTCCGCCTTTCCCGTCATTTCCGGGATTAGCACTCAAGGAAAGATTTACCTTGGCATCTTTTGCAGCCTTAGTAATACTATTTCCCTTTTTATTCTGAATTTGATGAAACTGGGCTGTTAAAGAGCCATTATAAAGACGAACTTTCATTTCATCATAAGTACTTGTCGCTGTGTATAAAGAGGTATAAGTGCCCAAAGAAGGCTCTGTAATATCAGCAAAACCACTCCTATTCCCCATAGAGATCGCAAATACCACACTGCTGACATCTAATGTAATCGATGGTCGAATCAGTAAATCAGTAGTTATAGGATACCATGTGAAGCCACCTGAGGCCGCAGCGATCACTCCTTCACAATTTCCTGATACGCCATAGCCGCTTTGTGTATCACCGGAATGATAATCACTGTGAAATTTAAAATCATTCTCATGAGCAAGGGAACCTTTTTCCTCAAAACCGACAAGATACGCAATCTTGCCATTATAGGAATCTCGTATATTGACACCCAAACGCACTTCTGTCGAGTGCGCTGTGTTTGTCAACAAACCATTTCTGGCAATTGTCAGATTACGATAAGTAACTAACGGATTAGCGACAAGCGATTTATTTAATATATCCAGCACACCTGCCATGCGTGTTGCATTAACCGGGGTAATCCAGTCCGGATATGTCCAGCTTGCTAAAGAATGATCTTTGCCGACATCTGTTGTACTTAAGGAATACCAACCTGAAATCGGTGTATCTTGGACAAAATTATAAGTACCGCTGCCGGCTGTTGTTTTATAATAATCATAACCACTCATATAATTCACTAACTGCCACCCTAACGGAGTGTTATCTTTTGGATTATCAACACCGATATAAATCTTATCACCTTTTTGCAGTCCTATATTAGGTCCGCTGATACCGGTAGGAGCCATATTGATTCTTCCCGTCACATTACCGCCTGCATTATATGTAACAGATGCAGCTTTCATTTCTGCATTATAAAATGTATAACCAACTGATAATACACTGAATAACATAAATATTACTGCACACATACGTTTTAACATATACATCTTTCCTTTCCGCAGTATCTAAAAATGTAGACCTATATAAACAGGTGTCTCTAAATAAAAATGCCTGTTTTTCTATTCATAAACATATATTTCAATAACTTTTTCTATCTCTGTTAATGTCTAACCTATTGAATTTTTTAATGAAATGTATTTTTCTGATATTTGTATAATGCGTAACTTATGAAGCCGATACTTAACATCGTGAAGCTTAAATAAAGCATTGAATCCGAATCATCGCCCGTATTCGCTCCGCCCATGCTGGTGACAGGATTATACTGACCTTTCACTGATGGTTTTACATTGTTCGGTTGATCGTTACTCGTTTCGCTTATTTTTTTAATTTCATCTCTGATGTGTAATAAGGCGCATATCCTTCTACTTTAAGCCTTAGTTTCCATTTTCGTAATATCCTAAGTATATTTATCGGGAATATCATCACCGTCTGTATCACCTTAATGTCCGATTTACCATCACCTCACGCAACAAAAAGAAAAGAGAATACTTGCCGATAGACCTGCTATAACAGCAGCTCTATAAGCATGCTCCGAGAAGTTTCTCTTTCGTTCAGAAAAATTTCATTTTTTTTAGAATTTTTAAATTTAATTTAGAAATGAAAGAATAAACACTGTAAATAAACTGATATAACTTATTAATAAATCACCTTTTCAAAGGCTGATGCCCAGCCGTTATCCTTTAAGCGTGCATAATAAACGCCGTTTTCAGCTTTTAAAGCTTCATAAAGCGGTAAAGCCTCTGTTTGCTGTTCTAGGTTCAGTAATTCCATATCCTGAATACAGATATTCATTTTCAATGTATAATACGCATCCTTGCCTGAATGAATACTGATTCCCCGATAATAAAGCTGCGGGAATGCATCGCTTTCATTCTCAATGACTTGCGCATCTGAATCATGATATAAATTACTCAGTAATACACCCGCAGGAATTAACACAGTCGTACCACACGCAATCATTGCCAGCTTCAAAGGTAATTTCCATGTTCCTATTTTATCAAATAAACTCTGTAGCTTTGTACTTTGCGGCTTCACAATTAATTCCATTGTCTGATCGGATAGAATAGATGCCATTACTCCGGTTGATAAGCTTTCATGGAAATTCAGTTTAATTCCTTCTTTACGCTCATATGCCTCAATTTTCTTGCGCAACGTAGCTCTTCCGACAGATAAACGGCTTTTTACCGTTCCTTCCGGTATTTCTAACAGTTCGGCAATCTCAGCTGTCGTTAACTGCTGCATATAATACAAAATAATTGCATACTTTTGATCATAAGGCAATTCTTTAATAAAATGATGCATCAGGGTACGATCACTTGCGTATTTCAACTGTGCTTCCGGTAAAAACTGTTCATTCTGTTCAAGAAACTCATTTAAGATATGATCTTGTTCAATATCGGTTTGATGATACTTGTTTTTTCGAAACAGCTTTTTACATTTAGAATCCACAATGCGATACAGCCATAAACGAAAATATGCGAAATTTTTTAAATTCTTTAAAGATCGCTTCACTTCTATAAAAGTATCCTGTAGTACATCCTGTGCATCGGCATCATTTTTGCACATTTTATAAGCAACATAATAAACCAGCTTATGATAGCGATAATATAATTCCGCAAAGGCATCATCATCTGACATCGCCTTCACCAATAATTCCTGTTCACTTAATTTTCTCTCGTTTTCCATAAATCCTACCTCTTTTTTAAGAATAAATCATTTCTATCAAGCTGTCAATACAATTTTACAAAATTAGTACAAATAAATAATTCTATTTGTAAGATTTTTCCTTTGTATAAAAAAAACTTCGCATCAGCGAAGTTAATTTCCGTAAGATTCCTTAAAAAACTGTGAAACCTTGTATAATGATTTTAACAATTCTTGTTCTTCTTCAATATCCAAATCATTAACAATTTTATCAATCATCTGTTTATGAAAATCATCATGTACCTGTAAAACCATATTAGCTTTTTCAGTGTTTTTTAAACGCACAATACGGCGATCTGATTCGTCCTTTATACGTTCCACATAACCCTTTTTTTCAAGTTTACTGACAGATACCGTCAATGTTCCCTGCGTAATCATCAAATACTTTGCCACTGCCGACATCATATTGGATTCACTCTTTTCGATTGCTTCCAAAATATGTACTTCGGTCATGGAAAGAGATACATGCTGATTTTGCAGATTAGCTTCTTCGATTGCTAAAATATTGTTAAACAGATTTACTAAAAGCTCATTCAATGTACGACGTGTATCGTTCATGAAAAGCTCCTAATTAAGCAGCATCTTTTTCCAATGCTTTTTTTGCTTTATCGCAAATTGTAGTGAAACCTTTCGGATCCTGAATTGCAATCTCACTCAACATTTTACGATTAACACCGATATTAGCTACCTTTAAACCATGCATCAAAGTAGAATAAGTCATATCGTTCATTCTTGCGGCTGCATTAATACGTGCAATCCACAATTTACGCATATTGCTCTTTAAATCTTTACGATCGTTATATGCATACTTCAAAGAGTGCATTACCTGCTCATGCGCTGTGCGATACAACAGGTGTTTAGAACCAAAATAACCCTTTGCCAGCTTTAAAACTTTTTTTCTTCTGCGGCGTGTAGTATAGCCACCTTTAACTCTTGCCATGTCTGTATTCCTCCTTCACTTTTATTTCTGCAGCATCATTTTAATACGCTTGAAGTCTGTACTGTGTACTGTTGCAGACTTGCGTAAATGACGCTTCTGTTTTTGAGTCTTTCCATGGAAACGATGAGAAGTATACGCATGACTTCTTTTCAATTTACCGGAACCTGTTTTTTTAACACGTTTTGCTAATCCTCTATGGGTTTTCATCTTTGGCATAACTTATAACCTCCTGTTTTCTTTATTTCTTCTTCGGTGCCAATACCGCTGACATAGTATTTCCTTCGAGTGAAGGTCGTTTTTCAACATTTGCGATGTCAGCAATTTCCTCGATAAAGCTATTCATGATCTTTTTTCCGACCTCTAAGCGAGTAATCAGACGACCGCGAAAGCGCATATCTACCTTGACTTTCATACCGTCCTCGATCCAGCTGCGGGCATGGCGCATCTTCGTATCGAAATCATGCTTGTCAATAACCGGAGATAAACGCAACGGTTTAATTTCCGTTACATGCTGCTTCTTCTTTGCTTCCTTTGCCTTCTTTTGCTGTTCAAAACGATAACGTCCGTAATCCAGTACCTTACATACTGGCGGAGTTGCATTCGGGGCAACGCATAATAGATCAAGTTCTTGATTATATGCGATGTCAAGCGCTTCACGACGTAATTTGATTCCCAGTTTTGTGCCATCTTTATCGATGACCATCACTTCTTTAAAGCGAATTTTTTCGTTTACAAGATCGTCGTTTACATTGTTGGGAATAACTTTTTTATTTATAATAGACACCTCCATTTGTTGCCGTAAAAAAAGCGGGTAATCATGCACCCGCTGAACCACTGATAAAATACGTGTCATTGGCATTTACCTATCCCCGTTGGGAATCAGGTGAGAAGGTGCTTCTGCTTTCCATTCGCTTTTTTTACCGATTTATAATACCATATGTCCATTCTATTGTCAATTATTATTTCATAATTCAATCGTTTACGTAAAACAAATTTCGTTAATCTGCTTCAGCACTGTCAAAAATGCTGCTCCTTATTTACAGGCGACGCATCCTGTTCACTTGCCGCTGCCTGCTTTTTTGCTTCTTCCTGTTTATAGGTCTCATAAAAGGACTTTCCTTTTGCACAGGCACTGCAATCACTGTGACATGAGGAACAGCCGCCTTTACTTCGGGTAAGATAAGTTAAAACGCCTAATACCGCTAAAACTGCACCTATTGCAAGCACATCGATCAGTGACATATAAACACCGCCTTTTCAACATCTTCTTTTCTATTATACGCTTGATTCTGTAAATGTTACAGACTTACAGGAAAAGTGAACCGATTTGAAAAATCAACAAAGCAACAACGTATGCTGCGACGGTTTGATATCCGACAGTCAACAGCGCATCACGCCATGAGCCTAATTCTCGCTTGGTAGCAGCGAAAGCGGCAATACAAGGCATATACAAAACCGTAAATGCTAAAAACGCATACGCCGAAAGCGGAGTGAAGATCTGCGGCAACATTTGTGCAAGTGCCGCATCGTTGCCTTGTGTCAAAACACTCAAAGTAGAAACAACGCTTTCCTTCGCCGTAACGCCGCTGAGCAATGCCGTAGCGGCGCGCCAATCATTGAATCCCAAAGGTGCAAATACCCGCGCAAGCGCTGATCCAAGCGATGCCAAAATCGATGCAGAGGAATCACTGATATAGTTTAGCTGCCAATCAAAGCTTTGTAAGAACCAAATTAAAATACTCGCAATAAAAATGATCGTAAAGGCACGATGCAAAAAATCCTTAGCTTTTTCCCACATGTGCAGCAATACACTTTTTGCAGCAGGGATGCGATAAGCCGGAAGCTCCATCACAAAGGGAACGCAATCCCCCTGAAACACTGTCTGCTTTAACAGTAAGCCGCTGAGGATCGCAACAAGAATTCCCAATAAATAGACGCTGATTAAAATTAATGCTGCATGATCGGGAAAAAATGCAGCGGTAATCATACCGTATATGGGAAGCTTGGCACTGCATGACATAAATGGAGTCAACAATATTGTCATCTTCCGATCCCGCTCACTGCTCAATGTTCTGGCAGCCATGATCGCTGGCACACTGCATCCGAATCCGATCAGCATTGGTACAAAGCTGCGTCCTGACAAACCAATCCGACGCAGTGATCGATCCATCACAAAGGCAACTCGAGCCATGTAGCCGCTGTCCTCTAACAGTGATAAAAAGAAGAACAATATTACAATAATCGGTAAAAACGATAGCACACTGCCGACACCGTTACAGACACCGTTAATCAATAACTCGTGGAGCCAGTTGCTGATACCGATATTGTTTAACAGTATTGAAAACTGTTCAGTAAATGCTTCGATCCCCATTTCCAACCATTCCTGCAAAGCACCGCCGATTACACTAAACGTAATATAGAAAATAAACAGCATAATCAAAATAAAGATCGGAATACCTAAATATTTATGGGTCAGCCAACGGTCGATTTTTTCACTGCGCTGTTGTCCATAAGTCTCCTGTACCTTACAAACACTGTCCTTGCAGATCGATTCAATATAGCAATAGCGCATATCTGCCAACGCTGCTTCACGATCGACATTTAAGGCATGTTCCATACTTTTGACAATGTCTTCAATAATATGAATATCGTCGTCATGAAGGGACAGCTTTTGCTGCATTACCGAATCTCCCTCTACCAGCTTCGTTGCCGCAAAGCGCAGCGGGTAATCACATTGCTTCGCATGATCCTCAATAATATGCGCAATGGCATGAATTGCTCGATGAACCTCACCGCTACAAAAATCCGGTTTCAAAACCGCAACAGGATGCTTAAGCATTTTTTTAATGGTTCTGATCAATTCATTAATTCCCTGTTTCCGTGCTGCAGAGATCGGTACAATCGGCACTCCCAACTGCTTCGATAACCGCTCCGTGTCAATTGAATTACCACTTTGAACTACTTCATCCATCATATTTAAAGCAATTACCATCGGGACCTGCAACTCCATCAGCTGCAATGTCAAATATAAATTTCTTTCGATATTGGTCGCATCAACAATATTGATGATTAAATTCGGATGCTCCTGTAAGATAAAATCACGAGTGACAACCTCTTCGCTTGTATATGGGGATAAACTGTAAATGCCCGGAAGATCTACTAAAGATACTTCTTTTAAGTCCTTCAGTTGTCCGACCTTTTTCTCTACAGTGACGCCGGGGAAATTACCAACATGCTGATTACTGCCTGTTAAAACATTAAAAAGCGTTGTTTTACCGCTGTTTTGATTACCTGCCAATGCCAACAACGCCTGAGTCATCCGCAATCACCTCAATTTCTATCTTTGCGGCATCATCCTTGCGTATGCTTAACATATAACCGCGCAAGGACAGCTCAATCGGATCACCCATCGGTGCTGTTTTTTTAACAACCACCTTTGTTTTTGGTGTCAATCCCATATCCAGTAAACGGCGACGCAATGCGCCTTCACCGTTTACGGCAACTATGATTCCGCCCTTTCCGGGCTTTATTTGATCTAATGTCATATTATCATCCTTACATACGCTGAAGTTAGACATAACTAACCGGATATTATTGTACTGCAAAATCAAAATTCTTGCAATAGCATACAGGCTGTTTTCCTAAAAAATCAAATTATTTTTACCTTTTGTAGCAGCAGTCCAAGAAAATATGATTGTCTCACATAAAATAAAGCGAGATGGATCCTCTCACTAAAAAAAGGAGGTATAAACATGTACCATGATACAGACGACTGCTGTTTCATCAACTGTGCGTATGCACATGCCTGCAATCCTGACTGTGAAAGAGTGTGCAATCATCAAAATGAATCGCTACAGGATCGTAATGATGTTGATATGCATGGCAGTCAACACGCTTGTAAACCGCCCAATCTTACCGAAACTCGCTGTAAATATCAAACACTCGGAATGGCTTATGTCCCTGCCCAATGTTGGAATACTACGTTTGATTATGAAACCGGCTTTATGAAAGGAACGATTTTCCCTGAGCTGTATATGCCTTTTCATAAGGAAGGAGCGTGCCATGATGAATAAAGAAAAGATGTTACTGGATAAAATTCAGCAATATGATTTTGCGGTGCAAGAGGCTTCGTTATTTCTGAATTCACATCCGGATGATCACTGCGCTATGGACTATTATCGGTATTTCAAAGAATTACTGAAAGAAGCAAAACATGAATATGAAAAAGATTTCGGTCCGCTCACGAGCCGCAGCAATCATGCTGATCAATGGAAATATGTATATGGCCCGTGGCCGTGGGAAGGAGGAAAGTAATATGTGGTTATATGAAAAAAGACTGCAATTTCCGGTTGAAATTAAAAAAGCGGATCCTGCCTTTGCAAAAGTTATGATTACACAGCTGGGCGGTCCGGATGGTGAATTATCTGCCAGCCTTCGCTATATGAGTCAACGTTATGTAATGCCCTATCCGCAGTTAAAAGCAATGCTGACGGAAATCGCAACCGAAGAGCTCGCACATGTGGAAATCGTTTCCGCTATGGTTTATCAATTAACTAAAAATCTGACGATTGATGAAATAAAGGAAAATGGTTTTGATGTTTACTTTGTCGATCATACGACGGGGATTTATCCTCAAGCTGCTGCGGGAATTCCTCATCGAGCAGAATATTATCAATCAAAAGGTGATCCGATTGCCGATTTATGCGAAGATTTAGCTGCCGAACAAAAGGCAAGAGTCGTATATGAAAATTTGCTTCGCTTAGCAACCGATGAAGAAGTGAAAAAGCCGTTGCGTTTTTTAAGACAGCGTGAAATTGTCCATTTCCAGCGTTTTGGTGAGGCATTAGGCATTCTGCAGCACCATTTGAATGCGGATAATTATTATGCATTTAATCCATCCTTCGATGAAGATGAGCGTAAAAAAACACTCACTTGCTTTGATAAAAAAACGTATCACAAGACAAAATAATCTTGCTTGTTAATTTTTAAAATTCTTTCATAATCAAGGAAGTGAAAAATCATTTCCTTGATTTTTAATGATATGAAACTCAAACGCAGTTAGTTTACAGCGTCGGTGAATAAAAATAACCCTGAATTGCAAGTAGAAAGTGGAAATAAGATAAGAGATTAAACATAGAAGCAAGAATCATCATAGAAACCAATGTTAGTTAATTCATGTAAGAAAGATTGTTCGGCGGAAATGTAGCCAAGAATCTTTCTTTTCTTATTGTTAATCTGCCGATTTATGGAACGAGAAACAGCTATATCAAC
>QZED01000080.1 GCA_009917405.1 bacterium c-19
CTGATTTAAACATCAAATGGAAAGATCCAAATAATGAGAGCAAGTGGATCGTAATTAACGGTGACAGAGATAATGATGGTATCCCTGATCTGAATATTGACAGCGACGGTGATGGCAAACCTGACTTGAACATCGATACAGATCATGATGGGAAGCCTGATCTTAATTTAGTCATTCTTAAAAAATCAGATTGGAAGCCAACTAAGTGTGTCAAACAAGATATTGAAAATGGAATCTTAGAGGAATATTGTACAGGAACAAGTGTCAAGGCAATAATCAACATTGATACTGATAATGATGGTATTTCTGATATCAACATTGATAACAAGGGAGACTTCAAACCGCATCTGAATATATCCAAGGACGGAAAGACACCGTTCGTCAATATCGTAAAGCTTCATGAATGGAAACCAAAAAAGGATTATAAAGCAAATACATTCAGTTATGATTCCATTGGTGAAGAAGATGCTAAGCGAGAAACTAATATCGATACTGATGGTGACGGACTTCCTGATGTTAATGTGGATTTGGACGGAGACGGCATAGCGGACATCAATATTGACAGTAACGGAGATGAAATTCCTGATTTGAATATCGACAGTGACGGAGACGGAAAACCTGATTACAATATAGACATCAGTGGAAACGGTTATCCGGAAGAAAATATCATTGAGTTAAAGGAATGGAAACCGACGCAAAATGCGCAATCGCCATATCTCTATGACACAATGGAGATACCCGATCCGACAGATCCGACGGATACCAAGAAACCAAATGATCCAAAGGATACCGATGTAAAAGGTGCCTATTACCCGGGTAATACCGACAATAGTCATCAATACGCAATCGGTGGTGCATTAACTGGTGATTATACTGATAAATATATTTACTATACAACGATTTTCACTTCCTTAGGCATTGTATCCTTATTAATTTACAATAAAGTAATGCATAAACAAGATTAATCAAACAAGCATAGAAACAGATAGGTCAGTGAATCTATCTGTTTTCTCTTTTCGGCCAATACAGCTCATGTAATATTTTATGTAATAGCTGTGTTTAAAGCAATAACAATTCATACATAAAATAAATTAGCAAAATATTAATAAAACTTGATTTAATGTGTTAAAATTAAGACAAGCAAAGAAAGTAGAAAAAAGTCGAAATTTTATTCCGATATAGACCGTTCTTTTTGCGGGTAAAATGGCTCTATAAAGAGAGGTGCGTGTATCTGTATGAGCAAGAATGAAATAAATCTAATAAAAAAGGCTCAACAAGGAGATGAGTTGGCATTCAATGAATTGTATCAAGGCTTTTATAAACAGGCATATTATTTTGCATTAAAAGTAACTAATTGTGATGCCGATGCACAAGATGCCGTACAGGAAAGCTTTATTACAATACGCACAGCCATCAGAGAATTGCGTGAGGCGAAAAACTTTAAAAAATGGATGCTTCAGATCGTACTGTCAAAATGTAATAAAATATTCAGAAAAAATAAATATACCGTATTAGATCCCGATATTGTCAGTACCATACCGATTGAAGAAAAACGCAATTATATGTCAGGTGAAAATCATGTTCGCGATTTATCAAGACATGAATGGATCATGGAAATGATGTCTCAGCTTACCGAAAATCAAAGAGAAATCCTACTGTTAATGTATTTTAATCAATTATCGATTAAAGAAATAGCGGAAGTACTGGATATTCCCGAGGGTACGGTAAAAAGCCGACTGGTCAGTGCTAAAACCGCATTAAAACGCAAAATGGAACAAAGTGAAGATGCTGATAATTTCAAAATATATATGCCGTTGCCACTGCTGTTGCTTACCTCTATGCAAAAAGATTATGTACAGCTGTTACATGCAAAACCGGAGTCTTCCTACCTTGATTTTTTAAAGAATGAGCCGCATTTTGTTATGGGGACGCTCGCATTGATGGCATTGGTTGCCGCAGGCAGCGGTGTCGGTGTTTCAATGATTTCTAAAACAAGTGATACAGTGATTAATAACGCTGCTACATATACCGATACAACAGGCACTTATACACAGGAAGAAGTGTATTATAAATTGCGTAAATGGGCGCATTGCCATGTAGAAATGGAACAAAAATCAGCTGAGGAATATAATGAAATTCTTCCTTATTATAACTTTCTGAAGAAATTAAACAGCCCGTATTATACGAAACTGAAAGCTTATAATCATTGGGCAGAGGATTTTGAAAAGAATCAAAAATAAAAGAGTGCGAACCTTTTCATGAGTCTGACACTCTATTATCTGCAGTCATTGTTGTTTGGAGGCTACTTGCATTATTATGAATAATATTGAAAAACATGCATATTATTTATAAAATATTCAAAATAGCAGACATTTATAGACATACACTTCTTGTGCAGAAATGTATGTTTTTTCTTTATAAATCATTGTTTTTTGATATGTTTCCGATCATTTCTTAAAGTCTACCTTTGTAGATAGATAATAAGAAGGAAGGGAAATATATGGGAAAAAGAATCGCACTGTTATTAATTGCATTTATTGCACTGTTATCAATGAGCTATATTCATATTGAAATGAACAAAAATGTACAGGCAGCAGTATCATGGTTAAATTTAAACTCTGTTGCGATTGGGAATAAAATAGTGATCGGAGAATATAAGGGCAAGGAAGTAACTTGGGATGTAGGTGTATTCAACGGAAGCAATCTAACGATTATGCACAGCACGAGTATAGGCTCAATGACGATATGCGGTAATAATACAGAAAATGCACCACAGGATTCTGGCGGATCAATTACTTTCTGTAAATTTATCACAAATAATCCGACCTATTCTAATTCACCCATCTTTGATGAAATGGATCAATTTCAATCAAGCTTTAATAGTTTTGAAAAAACTAAATTGCAGGATACCAGCTTTTCTGCGGGTGGCTTTCCTTATGCATTTATTCCCAGAGGATCGGATTTTAAAGACTATTTGAATATTACCGATGTATTAGGTCAAGCAGCCTATTATCCCTATGATGATTGGTATTGGCTTGCGGACTATGGCAGAAGCGGTGACAGTACTGTTGTAGGCGATGCGAACAGATATAATCTTGCGGTTTATGCACATCAACCTAATTCAGGTCTGTCGTTGAAAGCAAGATATCCTTATGATTCAGCGAGTGCAGTAAAAATCGATGGATTCAGATTAGCAAACGGAACTCATCAAGGAAGCAAAAACCCTGCACAAGTACGTCCTTTTGCTTTGTTGGATAAATCTAACATTGCTTTTATGTTGCCAAGCGGCTTGAGCGGTAACAGGGACAATATTACCGTAATTAGAAAAACCGTTGCGAACAATTTTACTGAAGCCGGCAGCCTTAAGGTCCGCTATTTAGATGCCAAAAACGGCACAGTAAATTTTCAAGGGATTGTGAATGAAGAGGGAGAAACAGTCAGTAAAGTAGCTTTAGGGGACAAAGTTAAGTTTGAATTTCAGGCAACTGCATCGGATTCTGATCAGTATATTTCCGCAATCTTTTTCAACAAGAAAACGAATGAAAGATTCTATCAAGTATTTACCAAAGCTTCAAATAATTCTTATGAGTTTGATACCAAAGGTATGCAACTGGGAGAATATGAATTTGCCTTAGTAAATGAAACTATAATTAAAAATTCTAACAGAATCACTACAGCATCCGGGTTTTCTAATATACGACAGCTAGAAATTGTCAGTCCGCATAAAATCACTTATACAAAGCAACCGCAAAGCGGTGCGACGTTAGGTGATTATGAATTCAGTAAGAATGTGAATAAAGGTCAAATTGTTGGAAAGATTGATTTAGATCCAAAGGGTGTTATACCGATTACTTATACACTGGAAGATAATGCGAATTTTGAAATTGACGGATTGGACAGTGAGGGTGCTTCAAGTGATACTACACTGTATGTCAAAATAAAAAATGATGCGCCTGATTTAAAAAACGATGGATTGAAAGCAGGTACTTACAGCTTCTGTATCAATTCTGTAGATGCGAACAGTTATCCGGAAACACCGAATGAGGATACAAGAGTTTGTACTTCCTTTGAGGTGGTTAAGACAGAACCAACCATTACCTTTGATCAAGATGATAAAGGGACAA
>QZED01000081.1 GCA_009917405.1 bacterium c-19
TCATATCTTTGCTTTAGAAGAAGTTGCGACTCATGAAGCTAAATCAAAAACATTTGATCACATAGTTACAGGTGACAAGCAAAAAAAGATTTATATTCCACCTATGTCACATCCGTGGAAACATGCCTCTTTTCAATCTTATCTTGCGAAACAAAAGCACCGTCAATCTGGTGCTAATGTTTAACTTTTTTTGAGACATTTTCATTTTTGCTTGACACAGGCGCAACAGAAATGAATCATACAGGTGCAACAGAAATGAATCATACATTCATTTGATGATAAAATAAACATTTTTTAAACGCTGCAAACTTTGTGAAATGATAAATGATAACACAATATTTCATGGATCCTCGATTATTGAAATGTGTTTTCGATCGCAAATGCACGAAAAAAGCAGTGTATTGGTTGTCCATGTGAAACACTTGACTTAACTGCTTATTCTTAATTTAACTTGAAGTTACATTACGTTTGATATGGATGCACAAATAAGTTTGTTCATCAGGAGAAAGCTCGTAATTATAGTTTTGCCGAATCAGCTTGTCGATACGATTAATGCATAAAGATAAGCGTGGATCCATTTTCAACATGGAACGAATATCATATGTCGTATCTTCCAACTGCACTTTCTCATTTCTGAAAATTCGTTCTGACAAATATTTCAGATGAATAGAGATTCGTGCATAAGCGAGGGTGTTTTCACCTAGCTGCTTATTCATCGTGTTTTGAATCACATCAATGACTTCTTTGGTAAAGGAAACTATTTTAACGGCATTGTTATCTTGATTCGCAACGGCAAAGTTCGCTAAATGTAAGGCAATATAACCAGCTTCATCAATTTCAAGTTTGTAGCCGGTGCGCTTTTTAATATACTCCAGTGCCATTAAGCCGATTTCATATTCTTCTTTGTAAAGTACCTTTGTTTCATTCAGAATAATATTTGGCAGATAGATACCCTCACTTTTACGCTTCATCGCATAGGAAATGTGATCGCTGATCGCAATGAAGATCTCACTGCTGAAATCTTTTTTCAATTCCTGTGTTGCTTTTTTTACGATCCAGTCGGTAATTTCAAAGCATACATTGGAGATGTCAGACAATAACTGCTCAAAGCGTTTCTTATGTTCATCTTGTAATACATACTTCTTTTCAATTCTGTGCTCATCAATACGATCACCGGGCTTCTTATGAAAACCGACGCCGGCACCTGTGACAATGACGTCCTGACGATCATCGGACAATGCAACAACACTGTTATTGTTAAAGACCTTTAAGATAATCATATTAACCCTCCTATCTCAATATATCATTTAATGAATTCATAATCGCATCTACTTGCGGACCGATGATAATTTGAATGCTGTCTTTTCCGTTTTTAACAATACCGCCGATACCGGTTGACAAAATTTTCCGTTCATTAATCAGACTCATATCTTTTAATTCAATGCGAAGGCGTGTGATACAATTATCGACCGTAATAATATTTGCGATACCACCTAGTGCTTCGACATATAAAATCGCCAATTCATCATAATTCTTATCGGTAATTAAAATTGTTGGTTCTGCCGGTGCTTCAATGACAATATCCTCATCCTGCTCACGTCCCGGTGTCAAAAGATTATAACGCAGGATCATAAAGCGGAATAGTGTATAATAGAGAGCGCCACAGACAATTCCCATTGGCAAAAGCATGAAGATATTCATCGAAAACGGTGCCTTAATACTTAATATATAATCAATCAGTCCGGCAGAAAAGCCGAAGCCTGCCAGCCATTGAAAACTTGCCGCAAGAAATACAAACAGGCCGGTAAGCAACGCATGGATCAAATACAGCCACGGTGCAACAAACATAAAGGAAAACTCAATTGGTTCAGTTACACCAGTTAAGAATGAAGCAAAGGCTGCGGAAAGCATAATCGCTGCCACTTGTTTTTTCTTTTGCGGGCGAGCGCAATGAATCATCGCCAAGGCAGCTGCCGGAAGACCAAACATCATGATAGGAAAGAAGCCTGCTTGATACATGCCGGTTTGACCCATAATTCCACCGTCGATTGTTCCCCAGAATTTACCAATATCATTAATTCCGGCAACATCAAACCAAAACACCGAATTGATCGCATGATGCAGTCCTGTCGGAATCAACAGACGATTAAAAAAAGCATAGATTCCAGCACCGACAGGTCCCATATCAGAAATCATTTTACCGAAACCGATAAATAGATCATATAGAAAAGGCCATATGAACAATAACACAATTGAAATCGACAACATGGCTGCAGTACTGATTAACGGAACAAAACGCTTACCGCTGAAGAATGAGAATGCATCGGGTAATTGAATTTGATAGTAACGATTATACAATGCGGAACATGATAATCCAATCAATATGCCCGTAAAAGCGTTTGTGGAGTTTTGGAATGCTTCATGAACCTGTTCAACAGGAATGTTTGAAAATAAGGAAACTGTTTCAACCGATAATATATGATCTAAGATTGCATAAGAAACAATGGCACTGATCGCGACAGAAACATCTTTATTTTTTGCCATACCGATGGAAATGCCAACAGCGAACAGCAGCGGCAGATGATTCATGATTGCCTCACCGGATTCGATTAAAAAGGCAGCGGTAATATTATGGACTCCCCATCCGATCGGATCAATCCAATAGCCGATTCCTTTTAAGATTGCCGCAATCGGTACAATTGATACCGGCAGCATCAGTGATTTACCCAGCCTTTGCATATATTTCATCATTTTTATTCACCTGCCTTTGGGATCAGTAAATCATTGTATTATTTAATTATATTTATGTGTTTTAATACCAGGATTTAAAAATTCTTTAGTATTTTATAATAGAAACAAAATAAATACAAGTGAAAATTATAAAAATAAGCATTTGTAGGGGATAATTGTTTATTTTCAGCCTACCTTATATATTCGATGCTATGTATGACAAGAAGATTTTGCTATGTATGACAAGAAGATTTGATCAATTATTTCTACAAAGCATAAGAGTATAAGAAGTATACTGCTTTTTTCGTATAAAAGCTGTTATCCGTTTATTATCTATGATAAAATGATAAACAGAGATAAATAAGCAGTATTTGGAGTGTGATTTAAATGGGATTATTCACAGGGCTCAAAAAACCGGTAAACTGCATTTCAGCAATCGCAGACGGTAAGGTTATCCGTTTGGAAAATATCAGCGATCAAGCATTTGCCAATCAAATGGTAGGAGACGGAATTGCCTTGGAATTAAATACAAGAACGATCTATTCCCCTTGTGAAGGAATTGTCAGCATGATTGCGCCTACAGGTCATGCTTTTGCGATAACAACGGCAAACGGAGCAGAAGTGCTTGTCCATATCGGATTAAAGCATAATCTGAGTAAACAGCATTTTAATTATTATGTGAATGTCAATGATGCGGTTGATAACACGATGCCGATTGTTTCATTGACTGAGGGTGCGGAAGCATTGATTGAAAACAGTTTAATTGTGGTAATTATCGTATTAAATTATCAGCAGCATCCGATTCAAACAAGAACGACCGCAATGAATATCAGCAGAGGCAAAAAGCTGTTTACTTGTCGATAGAACAGATCCGTTTCTTATTCAAGTCAGAATAAAATACAGCGCTGATCTGTTTCAAGATACACAATGAGGGAAATATGTAAAATGAGTATATAATAGTAAGAATGATAAGCAGTAGATGAAAGTCTGCTGTTTTGCTTATATACAACTGTATAGATCTGTCATTCATCCTTCAGATTCCCCAAAATGAAAAATGTTGGTTTGTGAAATAGAAAGACTAAGACAAAACACTGATGCACCTCAACAAGAAAATCCTGAATTGCAAGTAGAAAGTGGAAATAAGATAAGAGATCAAACATAGAAGCAAGAATCATCATAGAAACCAATGTTAGTTAATTCATGTAAGAAAGATTGTTCGGCGGAAATGTAGCCAAGAATCTTTCTTTTCTTATTGTTAATCTGCCGATTTATGGAACGAGAAACAGCTATATCAAC
>QZED01000082.1 GCA_009917405.1 bacterium c-19
ACAGATGTACAGTATACGTTTGAGGTAGACAATACAACTTATATTTCAACACCAACTGTCACAGGAAACAAGGCAGAGTTTGATGCATTGAAGTACAGCGGAAGTACAACAATCAATATCAAAGTGACAAGAACAGCGAACGGAGAAACACCGTTAAGCAAGACAATCACTGTACAAGTATTACCGAAACCGATTGAAATCAAAATCGATGATAAAGAGAAGTATAAAGGAGAACAAAATCCAACCTTAACTTATCAAGATTTCAGAAGTCAATTAGTCACATGGAATGGTGTAAGAGATGAGATACAGGAAAAGGACATCGTACTAAGCACTACAGCGAAAACAAACAGTAATGCAGGAAACTATCCAATCAAGGGAGATAAAGACATATTAAACAATGCTTATCCAAATTACAGTTTTACATTTAAAGAGGGAACCCTAAAAATCAAGGAAGATGTGATACAAGATGACTGGTATCATTTAGAATTAGATGATGGAAACAACACAGCTTATACAGGCAAATGGACGAATCAAGATGTAAACATCATCAGTGATCATAATGAATATAAGAACTTGTCTCTTGATCAAAGCACATGGAAACCAAATCAAGTGACCGTCACAAAAGAGGGAGAAACGAATCAAAGCTTCTGGATGAAGAAGGACAGCGGCGCAATCACAAAGGAAAAGAAAGAAATTATCAAGATTGACAAGACACCGCCAAAGGTAAAAGGTATAAAAGCCAAAGATACAAACAATAAGCTTCAAGATATTATAAATCAGCTTAGTGGTGGCATCTTCTTTAAACCGGGAACAGCATTTGAGATTACGACGAGTGATGCGAAAGGTGACTTAAAGGTCAGCGGTACAAAGGAAATCAGTTATAAAATATTCAAAATAACAGATGGAACTGAAGAAGAAATCAAGAATGGTACATTAACCGTGACAAAAGAAAAAGCAAGTATTACGATCAGCGAAACAGTTGGAAAATATAAAGTGTGTGTAATACCGACAGATAATGCAGAAAATACAAACAAAGAAAGCTGTCATGAGTTGGAATTAAAGAAGATTGATGTCGATGTCGATAAAGACGGCAAACCTGATTTCAATGATCCGGATGAGGATGGATGTCCTGATCTAAACATCAAATGGAAAGATCCAAATGATGAAAGCAAATGGATCGTGATTAATGGAGACAGAGATTATGATGGTATTCCTGATTTAAATATAGACAGTGACGGAGATGGGAAACCTGACTTGAACATTGATACAGATCATGATGGGAAGCCTGATCTTAATTTAGTAATTCTTAAAAAATCAGATTGGAAGCCAACGAAGTGTGTAAAGGCAGATTCCGATAACAATATCCTTGAAGAATACTGCACCGGCACAAATGTAAAAGCAGTAATCAATGTAGATACAGATGGAGATGGTATCCCTAATATCAACATTGATACAAACGGTGATATGAAGCCTGATTACAATATCGACAATAATAATGATGGAAGAGCTGAAATTAACCTCGGTCCTGTATTAGCTGAATGGAAACCGAATAAAGATTATAACTCAAACAGCTTCATCTATGACAGCATCACAAAAGATAAAGTGAAACCTGAGTTGAACATCGATACGGACGGAGACGGATATCCGGATCTTAATCTTGATTTGAATGGTGACGGTATCCCTGAAATAAATGTAGATACAGACGGAGATTATATACCGAATATCAATATCGACAGCACCGGAGACGGCAAACCGGATATCAATATCGATACTAACGGTGATGGCAAGCCTGATAAGAATATCAAAGATATTACGGATTGGAAACCTGAGAAAACTATCAATGGTGATTTTCCATACGATACTATGAGTTTTGAGGTACAGGAAGAACCTACTAATCCCAAAGATGATGACTCATCCACATCAGTGAAAGGACAATATAATCCTGTTACCAGCATAGGCGGGGCGAATACGGGTGATGAAACAGAATTGATGCTTTATTTAAGTTTAACAATGTTGAGCATAGGATTTATATGCTATGCAATTTACAGCTATCAGAAAAATACATTTCAATAAATAAAGGTCTATTTTGGTAGACATAAGTAGAGATGGGAAAAAGTTATTGAAATATATGTTTCTGAATAGAAAAACAGGCATTTTTAATGAAAAAATACCTGTTTAGAATTGTCTACATTTGTAGACAGGTAGGAAGGGAAAGATGGCTTATGTTGAAAAAATTTATTGTTGCTCTATTCATGTTATTCAGTGTTTTTTCTATAGGTTATACATATTATAATCTGAATTTAAGTGCAGCTGGAGTGATTTATCAAGTACCTGCAAATGCTACAGTGAAATTGGGAGAAAAAGGACTATTACCCAATGGCATTGCAGGTGATATGGTAAAGGGAGATAAAGTTTATATTGGGTCAAGCAACCCAAATACAGGAGATCCTTTATCTTTTATGTTAATGGTAAAAGAGACATATAATACTTATCTTCCTATATTTGATAGTTTAGATAATGTAACTTTAGATACTACACAACCTTATGTTACCGGATGGTTTGCGATGGGAAACGAAAGCATTAATAATGTAAGATATTTTTCTAGATTCCCATCTACTACAGAGATACAAGGCACTGTATCTAAATTTTGGGTTCCTATAGGGTATTTAACAACAAAACCAGAATCTCTTGTTGCAGGTGAATTAACAAATGCTAATAATATAATTTCCAATATAAGCAAAGATATTCTGCTACCAAGAAATTTAGATTTTTTATATCGATTGACTGTGAGAGCAACTACAATGAATCCTATGATGGTGTTGCTATATAAAGAATCAATGAAGTCTGCTTTACTTCACTATAAAGGATATTTTATCGGAGATTACTTTAACTTACTAAATACAAGCGGATCGGTATACGTTACTGGTATATCGGGAGGTTATGGTTTATCAGAAGCAGATTTAAAATTTTATGATGCTTACTATACAGATTATACGGTTTCATTAGATGATACTCCTGATCAAATGTTATTAACATATTTAAATTCAAATGCAGTTGTAGAACGAGATATTTGTACTCCTACAACTTGTAATACTGCACCATTAAGAAGTTTACGTTTAAGCGCAGAACTGGATATGAGTAATGTGGTATTTGCGACAGGAATGGGATCAGGAAGCAACTATTCAAAAGTAAAAAATTCAAGTCCTAATCTGAGTGGCAGCTATTCTAATATTTATACTGCCACCAATGCTTATGATAAATTAAAGTTGCGCTTATTGGATGATACAGGCAGTCACTCAATTACTTTTAACAATATTGAAAACAAAAATAATACTGTAATATCAAAGACTTCCAAAGGCTCAACGATTTATTTCGATGCGAATGCCGTAGCCGGAACAAGTGACGGTGATGTGAATACAGTCTCCGCTTTATTCTTCAAGGATAATGAATTAGCGTATTATATCCCTGTTGCGACAGCGAATGGTTCAGATAAATATGAATTAGATTTGACAGGAATTGATGTAGGACAATATCAAATAGCCTTAGTAAATGAGGGATATAATGAATCAAGTATGGCGCCGGCTGAATCATCTGCGTTGTCAGCGTATCAAGCGTTAGAGATTGTAGAACCACATAAACTCACTTATACACAGACACCGCAGAGTGGAGCGAGTGCAGGTAATGATTATGAATTCAGTAAGAATGTGAATGCAGGTCAGGCAGTAGGTAAAGTTACTGTGAATCCGCAAGGAGTAATGCCGCTCACTTATACAGTAGAAACTAATGGTGATAACACGTATCAAAACTTTGAAATAGATGGATTGAACAGCAGCGGTGCTTCAAGCAGTACTTCGTTGAATGTGAAAATCAAGAGCGGTGCTCCTGATTT
>QZED01000083.1 GCA_009917405.1 bacterium c-19
GATGGAGAACCAGACATCAATAAAGATTTGGATGGCGATGGAATACCAGATATAGATATAGACAGCACAGGAGATGGTATTCCTGATGTGAATGTGGATACAGACGGAGATGGAAAGGCTGATGAAAACATCAAAAAAATCACAGAATGGAAACCGGGCAAGAATGTAGAGGGAGACTTACCATACGATACAATGGATTTCAGCGATAATGAAGATCCTGAGAATCCGGATGATCTAAATGATAAAGACGATCCAAACGGTTCAAACAACACAGATGATCCTAATGGAAGTGATCATGACACATCAGTAAAAGGCATGTATAATCCTGTCACAAGTATGGGCGGAGCGAATACAGGAGACAGCACAAACCTGATGTATTACATGGGAATCAGTCTGTTATCCTTAAGTTTACTATTCTTTATCGTCTACAAACGCGAAAGTGAGTGAGCTATAAAAATTAGAAAGATATTAACTTGATAAACACCTCTAAGGCAGAAATGTGAATTAGTTATTCTGCTTATGAGGTGTTTTTTTATCTACGCATAATAGCTTAATATCTATATCAAATTTTCATCAAATACTGTCGATACTATCGTTAATAAATATCGAAACTTTCGATAAAATATCATCGAAAGTATTGATGTGATCAATGAGGCATGATAAAATAACTCTATCAAAGATGTAGGAGGAATTTTAATGGCAATCCCTATTAACATAGATGATTTAATAAATCAAAGAGTCGTTGAATCAACACGAATTGAGTTTAAAAGCGGTTGGAATCCCAATCCGATTATTCATAGTATTTGTGCATTTGCCAATGATATTGATAATGTAGGCGGCGGATATATTGTTATCGGTGTTGAGGAAGAAAACGGAAGACCGGTATTTCCGATTAAAGGCATAGAGCAGGATAAGATAGACGAAATACTTAAAGAATTGATAGGATACTGCCGTTTTATCGAACCACTATATAATCCTGTCGTTGAACCGATTTTATTTCAAGATAAATATATGATTGTAATTTGGGTAACCGGCGGATACGGAAGACCGTATAAAGCATCAAAGAATATATTTACCGATAAATCTAATAAATTGTACTACATCAGAAAGTTCAGCAGTACGATTATCGCATCACCTGAGGAAGAGAAACAGTTATTCTATGTCTCTTCAAATATCCCGTATGATGATCGTCCGAATCTTGCTGCAGATGTGTCAGATTTAGATATAGGCTTAATGCGGCAGCACCTAAAAGAAATCGGAAGTAGTTTGTATGAACTTTCTCTTAAAGAAGATGCATTAAAGATTGCCCGAGATATGCAGCTGATTTCCGGACCGGTTGAAAATATTAAACCGTTGAATGTCGGAATTTTAATGTTTTCGGAACAGCCGGAACGATATTTCAGGTACGCAAGGATTGAAGTGGTTGATATTCCTGATCCAACCGGGACCAATATGGTTGAAAAGGTGTTTATCGGTCCGATACAAAGGCAGTTAAAAGATGCTTTGACGTACATTAAGAATTATATCTTGAAAGAGGTTATCATCAAAGATGCTCATAAAGCAGAATCACTGAAGATTTACAATTATCCTTACGCTGCGGTCGAAGAGCTGCTTTCCAACGCTGTTTATCATCGTTCTTATCAGGTGAATGAGCCTATTACCGTAAGGATTACACCTGAAAAAATAATGATAACAAGCTTTCCCGGATTTGATTTAAGTATTTCTGATAAACGAATTTCAGAATATGATATTACTTCACCAATATATAGGAATAGACGAATCGGTGATTTCCTAAAGGAACTTCATTTGATAGAGGGGCGTAATACCGGTTATCCTACTATCCTTAAAGCTTTAAGAGAAAATGGTTCTCCGTATCCGAAATTTGATATGGATGAAAATCGGACTTATCTTACGGTCACATTGCCGATTCATTCGTATTTCTTACCTAAAAGCAAGAGTAGCCCGAAAGAAATCAAGTATCGAGAAAGAATTCTTGCGGCGCTTACCGGTAGGAAAATGTCTTTGAATGAACTTGCAAAGGCTATGGGGTATAAGGGAATTACCGCTAAGCTGTCATCAGCGGTTGAAAAAATGCTGGATGTCGGAGATCTTGAAAAAGTAATGGTTGGATCTTATGTAAAGCTTCATATTCCCGGAGATGATTAATAAGGTAAAGGATTTTTAAGCATTTATTGTTTTGCCATTTTCTTTTAATTAGTATTGATATAGAGTGTAGTTTATCTTAATACAAGTAAGAGACATAGACAGGCTCAGTGCGGACGCAAGTAATTACATAGATCTTTAATCATGATTTTATAGCTTATAAATTCAAAAATATTGAAATGGAACAAATAATAAAACAGGTACGAACAAATAGAGAACAAGTACACTCTATAATATGAGTTTTGCGGTTTTGGATAAAAAAATAGCAGAAACATACATAAAAATATCATTATGTTTCTAAAAGCAGACAATTATAGACATGCGTTTCTTACGCAGAAATGTATGTTTTTTGTTTATAAAGCATACGATTTTGGCTCTTTTCCCGCTATTTCTTAAAGTCTACCTTTGTAGATAGATGATAAGAAGGAAGGGTTACAGGACGATGTGGAAGAAATTATTAATATGTTTATCAACATTAGCCGTTACTTATCTGATCGGACATATCTATTTTAATTCTAATGTAGATGCAGCGCCGTCATCAGCTCAATATTATTTGTTAGGCGATGTTTTTGATCGAAATAATCAAAAAAATCAATTTCAAATGCATGGAGAAACTTGGTGGTATGTTGTTGCCGATCAAACTACCAAGAAAGCATATATAACATCTTTTGACGGAGCAGCGAATCAATGCACGAGTATGGGAATTAATGCACAAATTACTTCTGCTGACGTAGGTGCATGTACTCTTTTGGCGCAGTCTGATTTCTCTGCCAATTCAGGTAATGATGAAATGGGGGAATTAATTGAAAGAAATTCCGCAAATAATATTGCAGGAAATGTTCCTATTCTGCCAACATATGGACTTTATAATGCAATGACGAAAAACGAATTAAATATTTCAGGTATGCCTGGATCGATATGGTTGAGTGAGATTCATAACGGTAAACGAGTCGGTTTTAGTAAAAGAGGAGGTAATGCTAGTTATAAGTTGCCGTCATATAGTTATTTATTTACTCAAGAAGTATTTCCAGAAGCGCAGCTGCAATTATATTTTGAAATTGAGTTGCCACAGAAAAATTTGATTCGATCAATCAGTGCGACGCCGAATTCAAAAAGTTTAACCTACAATAATATTGAAAATGAGAAGGATAAAAAAATTGCCGATATTAATACAACTTCAGGAGAAGGACCATATCATTTCTATGTATATGATACCGATACAGGCGGTAGTACAGGCTCTTTTAAGAATCCGTCTGCGCATTTTGATATTACGACAAACTCTACTAACGGTAAGGCAGAAGTTACTATGAAAAATAAACTACCTGTGGGAAATTATTATTTTAAGGTAAAGGTAATTGATGAGAGTACCAATCAGCGTTTGTATTACAGTCCGGATAATTTTGAATTAGACAAATTTCGTTCAAAGGAAACAGGGGTTATTCATGTGGAGATCACAAAAGAATCACCTGAAATTACTTTTGATATAAATGATAAAGGAACAACTTATGTTAAGGGTGATGCATTAAGTATAGTAACTCACAGTGAACATGCGACACATAATCATCCGGAAAAGACTGCGGATGATGTAGGAATTGAATATTCAGTTCTCAGCGCAACACCCGGTTTACTGGTAAGCGGCTTGCCTTATACATCGGTGAATGCGGGTGACGGTCCTACGCTTACTTTCGCAAGTAA
>QZED01000084.1 GCA_009917405.1 bacterium c-19
AGAGCTCACCTTCATCTTGACCCTATGATAATTTATAGCCTACTTTTATCCCTACAATAATTTAGATATCCTCTTTATTCATATAGGGTTTTAGGTATTAAAAGGTAAACTCTTAATTAATGTAGGATTTCAAAAAGGTAGTAAATGAGTCAAAAGAACATTTCCTACCTTTCATAATGTTAAACAACATAAATTAAAAATAGAACCGGATCTATTTGTAAAATATCTATTACGTCCTTTCATCTTAATAGGAAGAGCATTACAAGAAGATCAAAGGCAGCATCTTTATTCATACAATACACACAACGATTACAGAACAGAGCAGGGTAAACAAAACCGTTAGCATTTTTTTAATCAACATAACGATAGGAATTACGAGATGCCATGATAACATGGATAATCTTTTACCATTGATAACGATGAAAGAGTTAAGGCTCTCTTCTGACCAATTATTAAGTATTCTATAAAACTTGATTAATTTAGGAATGTTTAATTGTTAAATAAAGTGAAGGATATTGTAAAAATCCTTATCATCTTTCAGATGCTCGCTACATGTATTAAAAAGTAAATAACGATCTTTGATAAGGTAGGCTTCATTAAAATACAGGTGAAATATTCAGGTAAGATAAGTAATTGAGGATAGGTATAATGGTTTTAACGTTTATTGAACTTGCGGTTATTTTTTCTGACTTCCTTTCCCAGTAATAGCCATTGGAAATTTTTAAAAAGGTAATAATCTATTTGGTCTTTACTAGTGACTTTCATGATACGTATTCTGACATTATCTAGACCCTTGTTGATATTTATGACAACATGGAAAGAATCAACAGCATAATGAGCTTTACTGAAAGCATCGTACAATAATCTTTGTCTCTATAGTTATTAGTATTGTTGTCTGGCGATAGCATTATACTATAAAGGTTTTTTGTTAAAATGAACAGAAAGGGTTTTAACAGTTATTTTAGAGATCCCTTTTTTACTCTATGTTTTTAGAGCATGACTTTATACCTGCGATTAGATAATCAAAAACAACAAGAACTTTTTTTAGTATTAAACATCTGAATATTTCAAAGGCAGTAGGTTGATTCTGTTGTATCTATAACTGAGCAGGATTGTGGCGATACTTTATGCCGTCACTGTTTTATTTTTTTATGGAGAATGTTATAATACAGTCGGTGATGAGAATGGATCAACAGAAAACTATGGAAATACTAAGTTCGTTGCCTGATGATGTTACACTGGTAACTGTCAGTAAGCATCACAGCAAGCAGGAAATTGATGAAGCTTATCGGTGTGGATGCCGTATTTTTGGTGAGAATAAGGTGCAGGAGCTAAAGGAAAAGTATGACCCTAATTATGAATGGCATATGATTGGACATCTGCAACGCAATAAAGTGAAGGATGTTGTAGATCTTGTGTCTATGATCCAAAGTGTTGATTCTTTTCCTTTAATGCAAGAAATAGAAAAACAATGTGCAAAACGTGATATTGTGATGCCAATTTTGATTGAAGTGAATATTTCAGAAGAGGCAAATAAATATGGAATACCACTGTCTGAAGTACATAGTTTTACGGAGCAGTGCCTTTCTTTCCCACATTTAAAATTGCAGGGACTGATGTGTGTCGGTCCGTTGTGTGATGATCAAAAAGTTATTGCGAATTGTTTTGAACAGATGCAGCAGTGTTTTCATTCGCTGCAATTACAGTACGGATGTGACATGTTCCGTTATTTATCCATGGGGATGAGTGATGATTATGAAATTGCGCTTCATTACGGCAGTAATATGGTAAGGCTGGGTAGTATAATTATGGGTAAACGGAATTATTGAAGAAGGAATTATGATTGTTTTTTTAAATTATTTTGCTAAGAGATGGTTGCTTATATGCAATCGTCACTCTCTAACATGATTTTTTTTAAAAAATCATAAAAAGTTATTGAAACTATTTGTGGAATATGATATTATATTTAAGCACTTGAGATGCCTCAATAGCTCAGTCGGTAGAGCATCCGGCTGTTAACCGGCAGGTCACAAGTTCGAGTCTTGTTTGAGGCGCCATTAGTGAAAAAAATGGAAATATATGGCTTGGTTGTCGTATATTTCCTTTTTTTAACGAACTTTTAGAGATGGTTCGTTGAACCCATTGCTTCTGAGGGAAGGAGCAATTTTTTTATGGTACGAACAAAACAAGACTCGACGATTCATCAACTTCAAGTGGTTTCTGATAAAAGAGAGGAAGCGATCAGTTCAGCGAAGGAAAACTGCCGGAAACTAAAAAACTATGTTATCTATGGTGTGCCTTCGTTCATCGATAGAATGCCGAATACAAGCACCAGTATCTTAAAAAGCGGTGATTCTAATAATCATCACGATATTAAATGTGAAGTGATAACAGAGGAACAGAATGATTATGATTTTATTCATCGGATGAAAAAGCTTATCTATTCGCTGCCGGATACGTATAAAAACACTTTCGCAAGCATTTTTATTGACGGGAAATCAATCCGATCTTTTCATAGAAATGATATTTACACAATTTTAAAAAGAGGATATTTAAAATTAGCGCTTTTAGATGCGACAATTGAATATTCAGCAGAAGATGAGATGAAATATCAAAATTATAAATTATCTCATCATACGAAAAATACAAAAATCATAAAAAGATGAAGGCAAAGCTGTTGAGCTTCAATCTTTGTATACTAGCGGTGCAGTTAAAATTGAAAGAGATGAAATAAATAATTATACATTGATTAATCAATCTATAAGTATTGAAAAATATGATTTTTATTCGCAATGCATTAAAGTAAATGCGACATATGAAAAAGGATATAATATTAAGAATATATCCGCAATGGAATAGGTTGAAATAATTTGCGGGAATATACTAATAGTGATAAAATAAAGATAACTTACTGGAGGAAGAAAATATGAAAAAGATTAGTGTTTTTGTAGCGTGTTTGATGCTGATGTCAGTTGTTGGCTGTTCTAAGAGCTTAAAGGTAACCGTAAAAGAGAATGCGGTACTGGAGTACGGAGAGAAGCCGGATTATTCCCTGTTGTTTGACAAAGATAATTCCGATGAAGGTGTTACGGTAAAGGAAGTGAAAAGCTTCGACAACAAGAAAATCGGTGAACAAGAAATCACAGTGATCTTTATAAACGCTGATGAGAAAACAAAAGAGGAAACATTGAAAGTAACTGTAAAGGATACCAAGAAGCCAGAGATTAAATTGAAGAAAGATAAGCTTGAAATCACTGAAGATGATAAGTTCGACGCAGTGGCTAACATTGAATCGGTGAAGGATCCGGTGGACGGTGATATTAAAAAGAGTGATGATCAGAAGCTGACAAAGAACGGCTACTTCATTACGAGTGATGTGGATGTGAAAAAAGCCGGCAGCTATACGGTGAAGATTACTGCATTTGATGTGAATGGTAATAAGGCGGAAAGCAGCTATAAAGTTAC
>QZED01000085.1 GCA_009917405.1 bacterium c-19
AAGCTACAAGATATTATCAATAAGCTCAGCGGTGGCATCTTCTTCAAACCGGGAACTGCATTTGAGATCACGACAAGTGATGCGAAAGGTGACTTAAAGGTTAGTGGAACTAAAGAAATCAGTTATAAAGTGTTCAAAATAACAGATGGAACTGAAGAAGAAATTAAAAACGGAACACTGACAGTGACAAAAGAGAAGGCAAGTATTACGATCAGCGAAACAGTCGGAAAATATAAAGTGTGTGTGATACCGACAGACAACGCAGAAAATACAAACAAAGAAAGCTGTCATGAATTAGAGTTAAAGAAAATCGATGTTGATGTAGACAAAGATGGTAAGCCTGATTTCAACGATCCTGATGGAGACGGATGTCCTGATCTAAACATCAAATGGAAAGATCCTAATAATGAAAGTAAATGGATTGTGATTAACGGTGACAGAGATGGAGACGGTATCCCTGACTTGAACATTGACAGCGATGGAGATGGAAAACCTGACTTAAATATCGACACAGACAATGATGGCAAACCCGATCTTAACTTAGTGATTCTCAAAAAATCAGATTGGAAACCAACGAAATGTGTAAAACAAGACATAGAAAATGGAATCTTGGAAGAATACTGTACAGGCACAAGTGTGAAAGCTGTAATCAATATTGATACAGATGATGATGGTGTTCCAAATATCAACATTGATAATAAAGGAGATTTCAAACCTCATATCAACATATCAAAAGATGGAATCAATCCTAGTATTAATATCACAATTATTCATGATTGGAAGCCAGGTAAAAATTACAAATCGGGAAGCTTTATCTATGACAGTATCGGTAAAGATGAAGTTAAACCCTATCTTAATATAGATACCGATGGAGATGGTTTACCGGATCTTAATCTTGATATAGACGGTGATGGAATTGCTGATATTAATATCGATACTGACGGTGATAACATTCCCGATGTAGATATTGATACAGATGGCGATGGCAAACCTGACATTAATATAGATATCAATGGAGATGGTGAACCTGATCAGAATATAAAAGAAATTCCAGAATGGAAGCCAAATAAAAATGTAGATGGTGAAATGCCATACGATACAATGGATTTTACTGACTCGGATGAACCTAATAATCCTACAGTTGATGAACCTGTTTCTGATCATCCGAAGAATGATGACGGAAACTCAAATACATCAGTAAAAGGTCAATACAATCCCGCAACAAGCATGGGCGGTGCGAATACCGGTGATGAAACAGATTTAATGCTTTATCTAGGCTTAATGATGTTGAGTATAGCCTTTATAAGCTATTGCTTATATAACTATCAGAAAAATACATTTCAATAAATCAAAGTCTATATAGGTAGACAATACTGAACAGGTGTTTTTACAATAAAAATACCTGTTTTTTTATACAGAAACATATATTTCAATAACTTTTTCCTATCTCTATTTATGTCTACATTTGTAGACAGATAGGAAGGAATGATGAATGTGTTGAAAAAAACACTTATGGGAGTTTTAACATTGTTCAGTGTATTGTCAATAGGGTACGCATACGAAAATTTTAAAATGAATGCAGCTACTGCCGGTACTTATCTTGCTGGCGGAAATGTATATGGCAGAGTGAATAAGAGCCCGACAAATCTCTTGGTGATGAACAGTGGTATGCAAAAAGGGGATAAGTTAGACTTGGGATTAAAAAATGAAAATAATGTTGATCTTCCGTTCCAATTAATTTATAAATTAAATGATTACACACAATATACAATAAACGGAGTAAGAGGATCCTATTCATTTCCAACATCGACACCTATTTCCAGTTGGATCAGTGCTGCAACTATTCCATATGGTAATAAAACAAATGCGTTTTCCAGTGGTGACGCCTTTCATATTAAAGCTGTGATTTGGACCGCAAATACAGACTCGCTTGTATATGATTTACCTGATTATACGGATTCATATTCCATTCTATATCCTAAAATGAAATCTTTGAATCATCAAATTGATTCATTAAGACATAAGAATGATATTATAGCGCCTAGAGATTTAACCAATAATGCTAAATATTATACAGAAGGTTATTCAGTTAAAAGTGAAGGAATTGATCAGTCCATCATTGCAGAGGAATATGACAAACATGCTTATATGTTTGACTTGTTTACACTTTCTCGCTGCGATAGTTCGGCTTGTACGACTTATAAATATGCGGGTTTGGAAGGTAAAGATACTACTTTTGTTGATAATTACTGGACAAATACCTTTGTATCAGGACAAGATACAGGAATGTACGGTGCTTATTGGGTGCATGGATCTGACGGAATTGTTCAGTCATACAGTAATTCTGTAAATTCGGTATCGCAACAATTATATTTGCGACCGTTTCTTAACATAAATCCAAGTAAAATTGTGTTTGCTGTTTCTAAAGGATCCGGTTCTTCATTTGCGCAAATAACAACACCTATGTTGCCTTCTAACTATGCTTCACTTTATGCGGTTACAAATCAGAATCCTTCTATGAAGGTCAGGATAGAAAATGCTTCATTAAGTGCAACTACGAATTTCAATCAAATTGAAAATGCTTCACAAAGTGCAATTAGTAAAAATGTTGTGAATAGTTCAGTCTATCTTAACGTAGATGCGCAAGCAGGCGACGATGGGAATGGTGGCATATATACGGTATCAGCCTTGATTTTTAATGAAAACGGCGATTTTAAATATTATAAACCGTTGGAAGCAGCGAAAGGTAATGGGATTTATGAATTAGATTTAACCGGTATTCCGATTGGAAAATACAAAATAGGAATAGTTAATGAGGCTTATAATGATAAGAGCACAGCGCCTTCAGATTCCAGTGCAATAACTGATGTATTGCCTTTAGAAATTGTAGAACCACATAAGCTGAGTTATACAAAACAACCGCAAAGCGGCGCTATTGGAGGTGATTATGAGTTTGATAAGAATGTGAATGCAGGAAATAAGGTGGGAGTGATTTCTGTGAATTCTCAAGGAGTGATGCCGTTGACTTATACGGTTGAATCGAATGGGGATAATTCTTACCAAAATTTTGAAATCGATGGTTTAGATTCCAATAACTCATCGATAAGCTCCTCATTGAATGTGAAGATAAAAGCAGATGCGCCTGACTTATTAGACGGTGGCTTAAAAGCAGGAGTTTATAAATTCTGTATAAGTGCAATTGATGCGAATGGGTATCCTACAACTGCGACAACAAATTCAAAGGTTTGTACTTCAATAACAGTTGAAAAGACTAAATTAAGTATTGCTTTTGATGATCCGAATACGACCAAGAAGTCAATGACAGATGCGGCAACAGCTTGGAGTGAAACTGCGAC
>QZED01000086.1 GCA_009917405.1 bacterium c-19
CATCATAAAGGCAAATATGTTTTAAAAGAACTTAAAACCAATGATCACTATGTGCTTGAAGAAAAAGAATACAAGTTTGAGTATCAATAAGTAACATCTAACTAGAATAAGTCTTTTTAAAGATCTTTGACAAATAAACTGATGATTCAGTTTCATAGTCTATACTCGATACGTTACATGTCAGACCAATAAGGAAAAGCAACTGAGCGATGCGCCGAGATTTTTGATTTCATCAAAATAGCGATAAACACATAAAATCAGAGAATAGCGTGGCAGCTATTTTGCGATGACCCTGACATGAATAATGATACTTCGCTTATACAAGCGCCTCTTTGGAAGAGGGGGACTAACAAAGTCATGAGAATCAGCCAAGATTCGTCGAGTATTGCCTGAATAGCGCAGGACACGAAAATTAACGCTATGATAATGTCCCGGTCACCGGGACATAAAAAAATTCACTTTTTTTCTATAACGCCTTGACAAAAGACTATATACAGTCATATAATATATATGACGGCACAGGTCTAATGAAGGGAAATGTAAATAATGAAAAACATCAAAAATGAATATGGCTTATCGCTGCAGGGAGAGTTAAATTCTGATATATGGTTAGAAAATATCAGAGATCCTGAAAAAGAAACATACCATATAGTTCAAAACGGAAAGGTTGTGAATGAAGCTGCTTATAAAATCATTGCAGAAAAGACAATGCATGGATTCACGGATATAAGTGAATCATATGAAAATTATGTTAAGCTTTTCAATGTTATGGGTATTCATAAGCTGATGAGCTTTAAGGAATTAATGAAAGAAAAGAATACAAGAGTAAAAAACTTAGCAAAAGTGTGCGGTGTTCCTAGAACAACAATAAGCAATATTGCGAATGAAGCAACGCCGTTTGAAAGAGTAACGGTAAGCAACGCACTTGCTATTTCAAAAGCAATGAGTATGACGGTAGAAGAAGTATATGATAAATTGTATTTTGAAAGGATTACACACGATTAGTTTTATGCAGAGAACTATATTTAGAAGTTGAATATACTATTAATAAATATTTCATATTTATATACTTTATGATAAAATAAAGATAGAAAAAAGGTGGAGGGATTTATTATGAAGAAATCAAAAAAAATTATCTATTTAGCGGTATCGGTCATGCTTTTAGCAGCTTGCGGCAGCAGTTTAAAAGTGACAGTGAAAGAGAATGCGGTACTGGAGTACGGAGAGAAGCCGGATTATTCCCTGTTGTTTGACAAAGATAATTCCGATGAAGGTGTTACGGTAAAGGAAGTGAAAAACTTCGATAACAAGAAAATCGGTGAACAAGAAATCACAGTGATCTTTACAAACGCTGATGAGAAAACAAAAGAGGAAACATTGAAAGTAACTGTAAAGGATACCAAGAAGCCGGAGATTAAATTGAAGAAAGATAAGCTTGAAATAACTGAAGATGATAAGTTCGACGCAGTGGCTAACATTGAATCGGTGAAGGATCCGTTGGACGGTGATATTAAAAAGAGTGATGATAAGAAGCTGACAAAGAACGGCTATTTAATTGCGAGTGATGTAGATGCGAAGAAAGCAGGCAGCTATACGGTGAAGATTACTGCATTTGATGTGAATGGTAATAAGGCGGAAAGCAGCTATAAAGTTACGGTGAAAGAAAAACCGCAGGAACCGGAAGTGCAGCAGCCGGTGAGTCAAACACCAACTCAAACAAATACGAACAATGGCTATTCCAATAATCAAGGAAGTACATCGAGTAATAACAAGCCGGCAAATAATAATAGCGGTTCAAGCAATCAAACAGTGCAATCAAAACCACAACAAACTTGTCAGGCAGGTAAATATCGTCCTAGTGAAATTGGTAACTCTGGTAAAATATTCAATAGTGAGCAAGAAGCTATTGATTATGGAACGAAAATAGATTCCGCTGAGGATTCCAATACTAGAGGTTTTAGTTACTTTCAAATGATGGATGAATGCGAAAATCTTTTAAATATTTGGTCTGTAGATTTTGATTACGGTAATTATAATATTTTTGTCAAATAACTATTAATGAATTCTTCATATTTTTAAAGTCGGTATAAAATGTGTATCGACTTTTTTATATCACAATCTCAATAAAATGAATTAAAAAAAAATAAAAGAATTTTTTGTATTCTTAAAAATTAATGTGTATGTATATAGCAGAGGAAGTTTTTTCAAACAGAAACATACTCTACTTTTTTAATACGAGAAAGGAATGAGTTATCATGAATTACTACAAGGTGGTTTTTACTTAGGGGAACTTTCCCCGATAAGTGAAAAGGCAATATGTATTTATATATGTAAGACCTGTTAAAAATGATTTTTTATCTTAATTTTCGGAAGATAAGACTTTCGATAGAAAGGAAACAAAGATAACTATGTTTAAGATTAAAAATACATTAAAGAAATTATCTGTATTTATATGTACGATGTTAGTAATGGTTACTAACATATCATTACCTGTACATGCAGCAGAAAGTAATGTACGCATTGATAAGGTGATCCCCTATTCTTATAATGGAAGGAATACAACCTTACCTTATGAATATCCATATCAGGGCAGTATTGTTGATAAAATATATGCGGATAATGAAATCGCATTTTGTGTCCAACCTGAACAGGAATTAGTGATTAATGGTTCACATACGAAAAGTAATTATTCATACGCTCAACAAAGTCAAATGGAAAGAATTGCTTATGCCGGTTGGCATATGTCAAATAAAACAGATGATGATTATGTAGCTACTCAATTCATGATATGGGAAGCTATGGGAATGGAAATCACTTCTACTTCTTTTAGCGGTTATGCTGCAAAAAAGGCGGAAATTAATGAGAAATTAAATTTATTTAATAAATTTCCTTCTTTTGATAATACATCATTAACCTTAAGGATTGGTGAATCAAAGACAGTTACTGATACTAACGGTGTATTTCAAAATTATTATCTAACATTTAACAGTGACGGCATATCCGTAAATAAAAGTGGTAATACACTAACGATTACTGCGAATGCAAATGCACCTGAAAATGCACAGATAAAATATCAATATGTAAAAAAGGAATGCGTAGGAACATCTATTCTTTATGCTTCTGAAACTTCGCAAAATGTTGTACCATTTAAGGTAGCTGATCCTCATGAAACTAGGATAAACATAACAGTCCAAAAATTCGGCAACTTAAAAATCGCTAAACAGAATGAAAAAGGCGAAATGGTTCCGAATACTACCTTTAAGTTATCCTATCAGGCAAATATGAGCAGTCCGATCGGTACTTATACTACAGGTGATGACGGTACGGTTACGATTCAGGAATTAGAACCG
>QZED01000087.1 GCA_009917405.1 bacterium c-19
GATCGTGATGGCGACGGTATCCCTGACTTAAACATTGACAGCGATGGAGATGGGAAACCTGACTTGAATATCGACACAGACAATGATGGTAAACCCGATCTTAACTTAGTGATTCTAAAGAAAAGCGATTGGAAACCAACCAAATGTGTAAAACAAGATACTGATAACGGCATTTTAGAGGAATACTGTACAGGAACTGCAGTAACAGCAGTGATCAATGTGGATACCGATGGTAATGGCATTCCTGATATTAACATTGATACAAATGGTAATATGAAAGCTGATATTAATATTTCAAAAGACGGAATCACACCTACATTAAATCTTTTAGACATTGAAAACTGGCTGCCGGACAAGGACTACACCTATAAAAAATTTAACTATGATACAATGAAAGATCTCATTCCATTGATTAATATTGATACCGATGGAGATGGCAGACCCGATGTGAATGTTGATATAGACGGAGACGGTATTCCCGATATTAATATTGACGTGAATCATGATGGCATTCCTGATGTAGATATTGACAGTGATGGAGATGGTATCCCCGATGTAAATATCGATACAGATGGAGATGGAAAACCGGATGAAAATATCAAAGAAATCACAGAATGGAAACCTGACAAAAATGTCGATGGTGAATTTCCGTTTGACACAATGACATTTGATGAATCAGAGGAACCAAATAAGCCTGACGAACCGAAAGATCCTAATCAAAAAGGGCATGATACTGATGTAAAAGGTACTTATTATCCGGGAGATAGTGTCGGTGGGGCTTTAACAGGTGATGAAACAAATAAAATACTTTTAGCAAGTGTTATGTTATCAGCATTTGGATTGATTAATTATTTATGTTTTAAATATAAGAAAGATACATTTCAATAAATCAAAGTCTCAATAGGTAGACGATACGAAACAGGTGTTTTTTAATCAAAAATGCCTGTTTTTCTATTCAGAAACATATATTTCAATAACTTTTTCCTATCTCTATTTATGTCTACATTTAGAGACAAAAGAGAAAGGATGATGGGAATGTGGAAGAAGTTATTAATCGTATTGGTGGCATTATTAGGAGTACTTTCAGGTGCATATGCTTACTATAATGTCAATATGAATGCCGCAAACACGACATATAATATCGGTGGCAATATTACTGGCCGTGTAAATATGGCACCGAACGGTATTTCAGGATCCAATATTGGTATGCAGATAGGAGACCATGTTGTTATTTCTGAAAGTAATCCATATACTGGAAATCCTCTTTCTTTTCAATTACTATGGTATGATCGAGATTATACGGATTATGATAATACGTTTAGCATTAATGTGGTCAGAACACCAATATCGAGCTGGTTTACTGCAAGTGATGAATTGGTAACACCGCCCTTTATTATCAATGATATAAGAGATGCTTCAAAATTTAACATTCATACTGGTGACCACGATTATTGTTTTTCTGATTTTACAAGAACCATTTTCTTTGAAAAAGAAAGGGATTTTAATAATTATTTGCGGAGTAATGCAGAGCAAAGCATCATAGCTAAAAGAGATCTTTCTGACTTAAGAAATGCAATTAATTATTACAGTATATCAGCCCCCACATCATCATATTCAATAATTAATACAAACGAAAATAAAGCTATTTTAGATGTGGCCAAAGATCACTCTGCCTTTTTTAGTTCTGGCTGGCTTTATTATACAGGATGTGGTTCAGGCGGACTTAACACGAACTTGAATTTATTGGCATTCTCACAACAATATTTAACTACTTTAAGCATTAGGAGAAGTACGGTTGTTGATCCTGATGTCATCCACGTTTTCGCCACAAACGGACCGTTGGATGGTATCACTGTAAGTAAATCTAGTACCGCCTCTGGCAGTTTTCGTCCTTTTATATTCTTAGATATGTCAAATGTTGTGTTTGCTTTATCTCAACCAAATGGTAGCAGTATACGAGCACAAGTTGATGATACATTTAGTATAAATATTTCTGCTCCTTATTATACACAGGGTGGATCCAAAATGAAATTGAGATTACTAGATCCTACTATGACGGTTGCTTTTAATGATATGACTAGTATGCAGGGGAATACGTTGTCAAAAACAACCGTAGGTTCTACCATTAAAATCAATGCTTCTGGAAATGCTGGAAGTCAATATACATTATCTGCACTAATTTTCGATTCAAATAACCATCTAATTGGCTATCAACCTTTGGATGACACTCATTCAGGAAATTATTCTTATGAATTTGATACTACTGGTCTACCGTTAGGTAAGTATAAGATTGGTATTGTAAATGAAGTTTATGATGAAACAAGCATGATGCCAACAAAATCAAGTTTAATAACTGATGTAAGACCCTTAGAAATTGTCGAACCACATAAAATCACTTATACCAAAACACCCCAAAGCGGTGCCAGTTCCGGAAAAGATTATGAATTCGGTAAGAATGTGAATGCAGGTCAGGCTGTAGGAAAGATTACAGTCAATCCGCAAGGAGTGATGCCATTAACTTATACGGTTGAAACAAACGGAGATAATACTTATCAAAACTTTGAAATAGACGGCTTAGATAGTAATGGGACTTCAAGCAGTACACCGCTTAATGTGAAAGTCAAGAGCGGAGCGCCTGATCTAGTGAATGGGGGATTAAAGGCAGGTACTTACAAATTCTGTGTAAGTGCGAAAGATGCGAACGGTGATCCTGCGACAGCTACATCAGATTCAAAGGTTTGTACATCATTTACTGTAGAAAAGACGGATTTATCGATCGCCTTTAATGATCCATCGCAGACAAAGAAATCAATCAGTGATGCGGCTACTTCTTGGAATGAAACAGCGACAGCGACACCGAATACAGGCACAAAGATCACCTATAGTGTGAGCGGTGGTGATATATCACTGATTAGTATTAATCCCGATACAGGGGCGATTACTTATACGGGAAGCAATGCATTCGGTAAAGTAAAGATTAAAGCAACAGTGGATGATGATCCAACTACCGGAGATGATAATTATAATTCTGCCTTTGTAGAAAAAGAGATTGTAATCTATCGTGAAGTAGACGGAAGTGTAACACCTCATTCTAATTCATCGGATACTACAACTCCAACCTTTACTGCTTCTGATTCTAATATCAGAACAGGGGGTAT
>QZED01000088.1 GCA_009917405.1 bacterium c-19
CATGAAGTGAACTTGGAAACGATTGAAGTAGTGAAAGTCAATGTGACAAATACACAGGTCAAAGGAAAAGTACAATTCACAAAAACTGGAGAAAGCTTTCAATCAGTAGAAATCGTAGAAGGCGCCTTTGGCAAAGAACATCACCCGATTTGGAAACAAGGAAATCTGTTAGGAGCGCAGCTCACGATCAGAGCAGCGGAAGATATTACCACATGGGATCAAACAACCCACTATGAAAAAGGTGATATTGTGACAGTGCTTGAATCCGATTGGCAAACGACAGACAGCTTATTGCTTCCGGTAGGTAAATATGAAGCGTATGAATCAAAGACACCGCACGGGTATATCAAAGATGAAACGATCTATGAATTTGAAATTAAGCCAAACGGAAAAGCGGAACTACAGCTGAACCCGATCACGATCAATAACAAAAGAGCGAAAGTGAAGCTTGATTTCACAAAGAAATTAGCGAAACAGGAAGTCTTTGTGAATGAGCAAGCTTATAAGGATGTTATTTTCGGATTATATGCGAAAGAGGATATTTCGACTTATACAGGAGCGGAGAAGATTAAAAAAGATACATTAATCTATGCTTTACACATTGATGAAGATGGAAAATTGATTATGGATGATTATCTTCCAAGTGGTGAATTCTATCTGAAAGAACTGAAAACAAATGAACAGTATGAACTTGATCCCACTGCTTATGAGTTTAAGATTGATTATGAAGATAATAAAGAAGAAAACACTGTAACCGTCAATAATGGCAAACCGATCGTCAATGAACTAAAGCGAGGCAGTATTGAAATCATTAAAATGACTAAGGATGAAGTACATTACTCCAAAGCAGAACAGAAGTATGCGGATAGCTTTCACGCAATGGATGAATACGCAAAAATCTACAAGAATCCGTTAGTAAAAGAGGAAGTGAGTTATCTTGCGGGAGTCACTTTTGAACTAGCGACAGATGAAACCTTTAAACATATCATAGAGACAAAGAAAACAGACGGTGATGGAAGAATCGTATTCAAAGAACTGGAATTAGGGACTTATTATATCCGAGAAAAAGCCTCTTTGAAGCATTATGTGTTAAGTGATGAAGTGTTTAAGGTAGAACTTACAAAGCATGGGCAGGTGGAAACAATTGAGGTGAATAATGAATTGGTGAAAGCCAATATCGGAATCCATAAGGTAGATGAAGAAAATCATTCTATCGCATTAAAGGGCGCAGAGTTTACGATGTATGAGGATCAGTCATGTACAAAGAAAATCTCAACTGTGGTTACGAACGAATTAGGTAATGCACAGTTTAAAGATTTAAGCTTCGGTAGCACTGTATATATCAAAGAAACGAAAGCACCTGAAGGATACGAGCTATCAGGGAAAGTAATCGAAGTAACGATCAATGATGAATGGATGAAGAAAGACATCACACATCGAGTGATAGAGATTACAAATCATAAGATCCCGGATACACCGAATACCGGTGACAATACAAATGTTGTTATGTATTTAGGTTTGCTGGGAATTAGCTTAGCCGCTATCTTTATGGCAACAAAAAAACGATACATGAATCGTTAATTAATAATACAGAATAAGTCGATAATAATCGACTTGTTCTGTTCAGTTGATGAAGGGAGTGATGAATATTGAAAATAAGAAAAAATTTAAAAGCAATCAAAATATTGTTAGCTTCTGTATGTTTAGTAAGCGGATGTATCTTGACATCGGGAATTCAATTCACAAAGGCGGCGGAGCCTCCTGTTACTGTGAAGTTTGATGATGGTGGGAATTCGTCTTCTTCCACAAATGCATATTATACTTTTAAATACAAACTTGAAAGAATAAGCTACGACAAAATTAAAGGTATCGCTGTGTATGACTTGACGCAAAGCTTTGTGATTCAAAATGCTGGGATACCTGTTTATTCTGATATTGTTTATTTGAACGGATCGGAAGTCGGAACTTTTAGCTCACACAACAGCTCCTATGTAGCTCCCGGATCGTATGATCGTAGCGAAAAAATAAGAGTTACGTTGAAAGAAGGAAAAAATATAATTCAAATCAGAGGACAGTATTCAGGAAATAACAGCGGTGATGCAGAGTATGAGATCTTCATTGATAAATTCGGTAACGACCCTGTAGTACACGGAGTCAATGGTACATGGACTGCCGGTGAAATCACCAGTGGGAAACGTACTTGGCAATCGCTTTACACCGATGGGGCTACCGGCAGTGAAAACGGAAACAAAACACCGACATCGACCGGTTTCTTCTATAGTGATGCGGATGAACATCCAAGTCGTGTAGCTTCTTATGTAGATGATGTACCGCTCAGTAAGAATGCGTCACTGAAAGAGATTGAAAAACAGAATACCAACGGTACGTGGACTTCTATTTCGCTGAATTGGGGCGAAATGGATAAAGCCGGTGTATATCGCTTGCGAGCCTGCACGAAAGATCAAGCCGGCAATGAAGCTTGCGGCTATCGAATCGTAACAGTCCAACAAAAGAAGTATGAAGTAAAGTACAACGGCAACGGCAAGACAGGCGGTACAATGTCTAACAGTACGCATACTTATGATGTTTCTAAGAATCTGACGGCGAATGCCTATTCAAAAACAGGCTATCATTTCGACCATTGGAATACGAAAGCAGATAATTCCGGCACTTCTTATGCTAATCAACAGTCGGTAAAGAACCTGTCATCGACTAACGGAGCGGTTGTGAATTTATATGCGCGATGGGCGCCTAATACATATTCTGTCGTGTATAACGGAAATGGCAAGACAGGTGGTACCATGAGCAACAGCTCGCATACGTATGATCAGACAAAAAGCTTAAGTACGAATCAGTATACGAAAATCGGCTATACGTTTACCGCATGGAACACCAAAGCAGACGGCAGCGGAACCGGTTATGTGGATAAAAAAGAAGTAAAGAATCTAACCTCGACAAACGGTGCCAAAGTGAATCTCTATGCAAGATGGAAAGCGAATACCTATTCTGTAGTGTATAACGGCAACGGCAAGACCGGCGGAACAATGAGCAACAGTTCGCATACATATGATCAGGCGAAGAATTTAAGCACAAATCAGTATACGAAAACCGGCTA
>QZED01000089.1 GCA_009917405.1 bacterium c-19
TGACATAATGATACTATTTCTACGGACTTTTTTCATCTTTTCTTAATTCCACTTTCATTTTACAATGAGCAGAATAATTTTTTATTGAAAAATTCAAAAAAAGGCTTGTCATTTATATGAGGATATGTTATTATATACAGGCGTTAAAGTTAATGATCAGCTATGGAGTAGTACTCAAGAGGCTGAAGAGGTGCCCCTGCTAAGGGTATAGGTCGGGAAACCGGCGCGAGAGTTCAAATCTCTCCTACTCCGCCATTACTTTAAGTGCTGATAAGATATGGTCCAGTGGTGTAGTGGTTAACATGCCTCCCTGTCACGGAGGAGATCGAGGGTTCGAGTCCCTTCTGGACCGCCATCTGCAGATGTAGTTCAACGGTAGAACACAGCCTTGCCAAGGCTGATACGGGGGTTCGATTCCCCTCATCTGCTCCATTGAGAGAATTACTCACACCCTCGTGTGAGTTTTATATTACAAATTTATCCTATATCACTCGTTGATATGGGATTTTTTCATGTTTGAAGGGAGGTTTCTGAAATGAAAATAACCATAGAACCTTTAGAATTTCCTTTATGTGTTAAAGAAAGACTTATGAAGATACCTAAAATATCAAAACTACATATTGAATTTGTAAATGGGAAAAATATTCATTTTGATAAAACTAACCTTTCAATTAATGAGCCACACAAAGTTATTATTAGTAATGAAAAATCTTGTATAATACTTCTTTCCTATCCTAATGATAATAATTTATATTTGAAAGATAGTTTAGAAATTATTACTCTTGAATCTATAAAATTTTTGATTTTAAAAATGTTGTAAAAAATAAATTTTTTGAAATTTTATTTTCCCCTTTATTTATAAGGGTTTGCGAGCAAAAATTATTTTTCGATGTCCGTTTACTTTCCGGTTAAAATGTGTTATTATGGTAATATACGAAAATTGTAAGGATTCGTATATTTTATGTATTTTTGTAGTTCTTAACACAAGGAAATTCTCTTGTGTTTTTTTGTCGTTCAAAGAAAGGAGAAGAAAAAAATATGAACGGAGAAAAGAAGAACTTTGTTGTAGGGATTTATCCTCGTGTAAGTACAGAGGATCAGTCTAGATTTGGTTTTAGTTTAGATGAGCAAGAAGAAAGTCTTAAAAGATTGTGTGAATGGAAAGGATATAAGATTTATAAAGTCTATCGTGAAGAAGGAGTTTCTGCTAAAAGCATGAATCGACCTAAGTTTCAAGAAATGATACAAGATATGAAAGATGGGAAGATTAACAAAATACTTGTTTATAAGTTAGATAGATTAACTCGTTCGATTCAAGACTTAGAAACCATTTGTAAATTACTTGAAGAATACAAATGTGATTTAGAAAGTGAATGTGAAGAAATTAATACTTCTACTCCTACTGGTGTATTCTTTATGAGAATGACTACTATACTTGCTCAGTTAGAAATTGAAAGGACTTCAGAGAGAACCAAGTTTGGTTTAATGGGTGCAGCCAAGAAAGGACATTTTTCTGGGAAAGCTCCTATTGGTTATCGTAAAATCAATAAGGAACTTGTTATTGATGAAGTAGAAAGTGAAGTTGTAAAAGATATTTTTAAGTCTTATTTAAGTGGTCAATCAGTTTGCACTATTACAAAACGCCTAAATGAAAAGAATGCCTTAAATCGTAATTGGAGAACTACTACAATTGATAGAATGTTATCTAATTATATTTATTCAGGCAATTATCAACACAGAAAAAGAATCCAAAATGAAGAAACAATATTACTTGAAGATGTATGCCCTGCTATTATTGATAAACATGACTTTGAATTAGTTCAAAAGCAAAAAGAAAAGAATTTAAAGAATTATATTCGAAAACACACTTATGTTTATATGCAAAGGATCGTATGTTCTAAATGCAATAAAATTATGGGTGGTTCTTCTACTACATCTAAGAATAAACCCACTCAAATTTATTACAAATGTAATTGCTGTAATACTAGGATTAATGAGAAGAAAATTGAACAGCCTTTAATATTATTCTTAAATGATATGTTAGATTATTACTTGCTTGTAGATAACAACTATAAATCGTTCTTTAACGAAGATTTAACAATAGAAATAAAAAGATACGAGAAGGTATTAAAAGAGTTGAATACAAAGCTACAAAGAATTAAAAATGCCTATTTGAATAGTAATATTGAACAAGATGATTTTATAAATGAAGAAAAAAGCATTAAAATGCAAATTGAAGAAACTAAAATTAAGTTAAATAACTTGAATAATGCTGATGAAAATCTAAATCATAAAGAAGATTTAAGACTTTATAATAACCTATTTCAATTAGAAAAGATGAAATACAAATCTTACTATGTTAGAAAAAAAGGACTATGGAACAAACTCACGAAAGAACAAAAAGCAGAACTAATAACTAAATATATTGATTCTATTGAAATTGAGAAAAAGAAAGATGAAATCATAATCAAGAAAATCAATATCAATAAAAAAGAAATAAAAAATATTGGTTATATGTTTAGGAATGATTGTTTTGATATGGCAGTTAATATCAATGATAGAGATGTTATTCTATCAAATGAAAGGACTAAAAAGGATATAGCAAATTATGTAGATTCATTAAGCAAATTTTATAAGATAGCTTCTATTACCATTGAAAAAGACAAGTTGGATATTGCTAGTTTATCAAATAATTCTCTATTACAAATTATCCCTAACAAAAAGGAAAATAAATTTGAAAAAGATCCTGAAGTGAAAAGTTAAATTCTACTTCAAAAAGCACATAAAAATAAGTAGAATTTACTGTTACAAAAAGAAAGCAGATAGACAGGACTAGGATATATCAAGAAAAAAGTCTTGTGGATTTTAGTTTTTCAGTTATAATGTATATGTAGATAAGTCAAAAAAGGGCATAACGAAAACAGGTAGAAAAAGCAGTTCAAAAATTTATGAAAAACTTAATTCCACCTTGTTGAAGTGAATAGACTAAGTGGGCTGACAGCCAATTTTTCTTATCTATTTCTTGATGAGATAGGGTTTTAATATAACCTTATCTTTGTCAAT
>QZED01000008.1 GCA_009917405.1 bacterium c-19
GACACTTGGAAGAACGTATCCTTTGACGACAAGCGGCGGGTGGTGGATTTGATGATTACCACCATTGCCGCCACAAGCGACAGCTTAAACATCACATGGAAAATCTGACGGGCATATCAGCGCCCGTCAGACCGTTACCTTGTGTAGTCCCTTGTAAACTGTACTTTACCGTTAGCGATCACTTCCTGTAGCATCGCTTGTGCTGTTTGCTTATTGTCAGCCTGTTTAGCCTGCATTAACATAATACTGCCTGCCTCTATACAAAGACGTGTAAAATCGTGCGGTCCCCTGCCCTGAAGCGTAGCGACAGCCTCTTTCACCTCTAATGCATTGCCGATAGCCATGCCGAGCGGTTGATCCATATTGGTAATCATCGCTCTTGTATCCTTATGAAAATGCCTGCCGATCGCAATCATCGCATTTGCCAGTTCCTCTGCCTTCTCTGCCGTCGGCATAAAAGCGCCTTCTCCATATTTCACATCCAATAAAATTGTATCAGCACCGGACGCCAGCTTTTTCGCCATAATGCTTGATGCGATTAGTGGAATTGAATCTACCGTTCCACTCACATCGCGCAGAGCATACAACAGACAATCTGCCGGTACAAGTCGATCGCTTTGTCCGATAATCGCCAAATTGATTTCATTGACTTGACGGATAAAATCCTGTTCATTTTGGACAATCCGAAATGATGTGATTGATTCCAGCTTATCTAAAGTACCACCGGTATGACCAAGACCTCTGCCGCTCATTTTCGCAATCTTACAGCCGCATGCGGCAACCATCGGCGCAAGCGCCAAACTGGTTTTATCTCCGACACCGCCGGTAGAATGCTTATCACAGATACAGCCGTCGATACAGCTTAAATCCAACTGTTCACCGCTGTATAACATCGCTTCGCAAAGCCATGCCGTTTCCTGTGAATTCATTCCCTGAAAACAGATTGCCATGCAAAGCGCACTGACTTGATAATCCGGAATTTCACCGTTACAGTAGCCTTGAATCCAGTGATTGATCTCTGCCTTTGATAATGCTTTGCCCGCCTTCTTTTTTTCTATGGTTTCGACAAATCGCATAGTCTGCCTCTTTCTATTTTTTTCGATAATGGATAATCATGAAATCTTTTAATGCTTCCTTGGAAACAACGATAAAATCCTTTGGCTGATAAGCAGGAAAATAAGTATCTGCCTCATGATTCCCGTAAACGTAAGAAATCCACATCTCATCTACATAAGGCAAAGCCTGCTCATATATATTGGCGCCGCCACATACATAGAGGCACTCCGACTTTTCCTTCCACTCCGTTAAAAAGGACGGCAAATCATGAATGATTGTTACATCTTCATGATCAAAGTGATAGTCTTGATTTCTTGTAGCTACATAAGTATGACGCTTTGGCAACGGTTTTTTCATTCCTTCAAATGTTACTTTTCCCATTAAAATCGCATGATGTGAAGTCACTTTTTTAAAATGCGCCAAGTCCTCGGGCAAATTCCACGGCATCCATCCGTCTTTACCGATTGCCATATTTTCATCATGCGCAACAATCAGCGAGATCATCAGACAGAAACCTTGCCTTTCAAAGCCGGATGAGATTCATAACCGACCAGCTTCATATCATCATATGTAAAATCCTCGATTTGTTTAATATCGGGATTCAATTCCAATTTACATAACGGCAGCGGATTGCGTGAAAGCTGTTCCTTAATCTGCGGCATATGGTCTAAGTAAATATGTGCATCGCCGAATGTATGCACGAAATCCTTTGCTACATAACCGCATACTTGAGCCAGCATATGAGTGAACAACGCATAGGATGCAATATTGAATGGCACTCCTAAGAAAATATCGGCACTGCGCTGATACAGCTGACATGATAAATATTTGCGGTCGGCACTGACATAAAACTGAATAAAGGCATGACAAGGCGGAAGTGCCATCTCATCAATTTGGGCAGGATTCCACGCACAGATGATGTGACGACGGGAAAACGGATCATTCTTTAAATGATCGATCAATTCGGCAAGCTGATCCTTTCCGAAAAAATCGCGCCATTGCTTACCGTAAACAGGACCGAGTTTTCCGTACACTTCGGCAAATGAATCATCATTTTTGATTTTTTCGATAAACTCTTCCATAGTTTCGCCTTGATAAGCATCAGATGTCTTAAAGCTTTCATAAGGCCATTCATTCCAGATTCTTACATTTTTCTTTACTAACGGTTGTATATTTGTATTACCGGAAATAATCCAAAGCAGTTCTTCAGCCATACCGCGAAAAAATACTTTTTTAGTTGTCAAAAGCGGAAAGCCTTCGCGTAAATCCATTCGCATCTGATAGCCGAATACTGAACGAGTTCCGGTACCGGTACGATCCAGTCGATCTTCTCCGTGCTCTAATACGTGTCTGCATAAATCTAAATATTGTTTCATAAAGTTTTCTCCTTATTTTATCGCATACAATGCTTCCGTTTCACTTTGTGTTAAATACCGCCATTCACCAACTTCTAATGTATCATCCAAGATTAACGGGCCGAAACGCAATCTTTTTAAATAAACGACTTCATTGTCGACAGCTTTCATCATGCGCTTGACCTGATGAAATTTTCCTTCTTGAATCACCAGACGGATACATGTATCCGACAAGACTTCGTATTGTGCCGGCTGTGTGATAAAATCACCGAGATCGAGCGGTTCGCTCAGCTTTGTCAGCTGTTCATCATCGATCGGTTTTTCCAAATGCACCTCATAGCATTTATCCACATGATGCTTCGGTGATAGCAGACGATGTGCCAGCTTACCGTCGTTACAGATCAGTACAAGTCCTTCGGTGTCGATATCCAGTCTGCCGACCGGAAACATATCGGTACCGATAAAGGTTTCAAAGTGATCCATGATCGTTTCATGATAATCATCTCGATTGGCACAGATAACACCTGCCGGCTTATGCATCATTATAAACTGAAATTTTGCATATTGTACCGGTTCTCCATCAACACAGACAACATCATGAAATTCATCTATTTGTTGCTTATCTTTCAGAGCAGCGGCACCGTTGACACTGACCAACTTCGCTTTGATCAATGCCTTTACTTCCTTACGAGTTCCATATCCTGCATGAGCCAGCAGCTTATCTAATCGCATCATGATTTCCTCCCTTTACGCAGTCGTGATAAATCAATATGCAAAATCACCTGCGGCAATCCGAATACATAAGTAAAGCCGAAATAAGCAATCATCGCCAGCAGTCCACTGATCCCGAGCTGCATCATTGAAATCATGCGTCCGGCTCCATATCCCTGTAGACCGATCATACTGCATATGAACTGTACGATCCATATCAGTATCAGTCCGCCGCCCATTACCGCCAAGCGATGCAGGGTGTATTTCCATTTGATTGAAAAGCGCTTTGTGAGCGCATAGCCGTCTAATAGGAAGAACAAGCCGTTACTGATCACACTGGATAATACTAATCCCGGATATCCGAGCCACAGCAGCATCGGATAAGTAATGATGAATTTTAATATTACCGTGAGCGCTAAATTGCGAATATTTAATTTGCGCAGCTCCACTGCCATCATCAGTGCATTGAAAATCGGACCCATAGTGGACAGAAATGCTTCCACGGAGAACCATTTCAGCACCTGTGCGCAAAGATCCAGTGCCTGCTCGGAACTTAATACTTGATGAGCTGCATCTGCGCCGGCAGGATAAGCACCGGGCGGAAATAAAATCGCATAGATCGGTTTGGCAAAGACAAACAGACAAAAACAGACCGGAAGTGCGATATACAGAACTGTATCGATACAGTCACAGATGTTTTTACGTACCAGATTATATTTTTTCTGGGTCAGTGCCGATGTAATATGTGGCAGAATAGCACTGGAAAATCCAGGTGCCAAAACCATCGGAATAGACATCAGCTTGACAATCGCATAATTGATTGCGCCAATAATCACAGTCAGCTGTGCATTGGCTAAATCACCGAGAACAAGCTGTCCGTTTACCTCTATTCCCCCGCCGTGTGCCAAATAATAAGCTTCCATACCGCTTTTCAACATAAAGCTGTTAATAATTGAATCACTGTATCCGAAAATTGCCACAAATAAATACGGGATCGATATATAAATCAATTCACGGAAAATACTCTGTTTATTCGTATTGGGTGTAATCTCTTGTTTACTTGCCGCAAGCTGAATCTGTTTCATCTGATGATGATCATAAAAGCGTATATGAATGATTGCCAAAATTGCCGCAATACTTGTAGAGAACGCTCCGAAATAAACCGCCCATGTACGATCCATTTGAAACAGATAAACCGCAATCGCGCTGGATACAAGCAGAAAGGCAACTCTGGCAATTTGTTCCAGCACTTGCGAAAGCGCATAGATTTCCATATCTTTTAAACCCTGATAAAAACCGCGAAACGATGATAAGATTGGAACAAAAAATACAGCAAACGCAACAAGTATCAATACATTGCGCATAACCTCAATATTACCGGAAGCTCCCGCTTCACTCAAGGAAGCACTCTCCGGCAATAACATCGGCGCAAACGGAGCGGCACATACCAACATAAACAGCATTGCCAAGGCACCGAAGCCGATCATAAAACGAGATGCGATTTTCTTTACGAGCAGCGCCGTTTGATAATCACCGCGCGATGCATATTTCGCAACGAGCGTGGCAATCGCAAACGGAATACCTGCCAAACAAATATTCAATACATAATTATAAATATTAAAAGCCACACCGTAGATAGCGACATTCACGCCACCGCCCAGTATGGAATTAAACGGAACTGCATAAAACAGACCGAGAAATTTCGCAAAAAAGATACCGGCAGTGCTGATGAGACCACCTGCAATTACCGATTGCTTACGCTTATTCAGTTTCTGCATTTTCTTTTTCCTTATCATTTACAGGCTGCTTATTATCTGCGTGCTGTTTCTCATAATCATAAGTATAGCTGAAAAATACCGTACTTGTATTAATTTGTGCATAATCTTTCCAGCTGACCTGTACATATAAAGTAAACTTCGGATTTGGACTCAACCCTTCCAGTACAACACCCTTCACAAAATATTTTTCCTTATTTTCCTGATTGGGAATCATGGAAAACATTTCCTCATCATTCAATAAACCGAGAAACGGATATTGTCCACCGGCTGCTTTGTCTACAACCATCATCTGAATATGATACATCGCTACTTTCGGATCATCAATCGTAATCGCATAACGATATTCTCCGCTGCTTTCCTTTGTCACTTCCAAATGATGTGCAAACGGAATTTCAGCCGTATCGGCACCGTTATTATCTAAAATAGAATCGACAAAACTGTTATATGTATTTTGAAATTCTTTATCTTTGGTATTTCGATCGGAACATGCACTGACGCATAAAGTCAGAACAAGTAATAGAATCAGTTTTCGCAATACGATCACCTCTTTTATTATTATAACATAAACTCATCAACAGATAGTAAAAAAAGTGATCTGATTCGATCACTTTTTATTTGCTGCAGTTGCAGCGGAATGAAGCACATTTCGTCTCACTGCACTGATTCGGCATAATGCAGTCATCACAGCCTACACTGATACAATTTGCCGTGCAGTGATTTTCTTTGTGAAATTCACAAGAATGCACATTGCATAAAATTTCGGTTTTGTTCTGCATGAGATTCACCTCCACAAGATTATTATGGCAGCTTCATGCAGCTTTATCACGATAAATTAACATGGCACTGAAACAATACAGCTGTTCCTCTTTATCGACACCAATCGCTGCGGCATATTTGATATCAAACAGTTCAATATCTGGATGATCACCTAAATACGTATTAATCGCTTCACTTAAATCATCCTCATGTGCTTCATCAAAAACCTTGACCTGTAACATTTTATCACCGCCTGTATTATAAAGCTTATAAATGCAAAAACTGCTGTTATTTGTCAAAGCCAAAGAAATCATCAATAACAGTTTCAGCAGCTGTGCTTAAAGGCACCAACGGCAGACGCAGAATATTCTCACACTTTCCCTGCCTTGATAAAATATACTTGATTGCACTTGGGGAGCATTCTAAAAAGACCATATCCGCAATTTGCTTCAAGGTATCCATCTGCACCTGTGAAGGTTGCTTCAAATACTGCTTCATCTCTGTTAAAAAGGCGTTGCTCATAACAGAAATGACTCCCGATAAGCCTTTATTGATTCCCTCATAGAATGTTTTGTCCTCGCCGCTGTAAAAAGCGATACGCGGAAATTGCTCATGGAGCGCTTGAATCAATTCATAATCATTATCCGCATGCTTCAAAGCCGTGATATTGGGATAATTTTGAAACAACTTTATTAACGTAGATGCTTCAAAACGAACACCGCAGCGGCTCGGTACCTGATAGAGCATAATCGGCATCTCACAGTTTTCAGCAATCGCCGCAAAATGTGCATATAAGCCTGCCTGTGAAGGCTTATTGTAATACGGCGTGACAAGTAATACACCGTCAATATCATAATTGGCAGCCTTTTGAACTAAGCGAATGGTTTCTTTTGTCTGATTGATACCGCACCCGAACCAAAGCTGAGTACGATGATTAACACGATGAATGATCCACCTTAATAAATCAAAACGTTCATGTTCCTTCAAACACGGTGTCTCTGCCGTGGTACCGCAGATAATCAGACCGTCCGCCGCTAAAGCCAGCTGTTCATCGATCAAACGATCTAACGCATCATAATCAATACTGCCGTTTTTTTGAAACGGTGTTATCAAGGCTGTCATAACTTGAAACTCACTCATGCTCATACCCCCTGATGATCGGCTGTATCTGTTGATGATTAAACGCCTGTTCCAATGCAGGAATCATCTCTTCCCAACGTGCTACCATACTGAGCGGCTTTTGAAACGGAGCATCCTGTGCCAACGGCAATACATAAATATGCTTTAACGCACATAATCGGAATAAATTCGCTCCGCTGATGCCGAGTGCATCATTACTGGCAAAGCCGATCACAATATTTTTTTGATTGCGGATCATCGCTTTGATTGCCAAGGTCAATGCATTATCATAAATACCGTGAACAAGTTTGGCACACTGAGTTGCGGTACACGGTGCCACCAACATAATATCATAACAATTCTGAGGTCCGATTTTTTCCGCTTCCACAACCGTATGAATAATTTCATCCTCACTCAATTCACCCAACCGCGTAATAAATTCATTGCGGCTGAAAAAGCGAGTGCTGGATTCATAGACATGGTCGGTAATGACAAAGGTCAGATGATTATGCTCTGCCAGCCTCGTAAATTGCTTTAATACCGCTTTATGATTACAGAACGAACCACAAATACCGATTAAAATACGTTTCCCCTCTAGCAATGTAATTTCCCCCTAACAAATTCACTGATACTTTTGCCGCTACTTTCATATGCGACCATTTCCGGAAGATTACCAGCCTTGATGACTCTGATCCCTAAACGCACCGCAGCCGCATAATCAATCACATCGGGAGTAGCGATATCGATAATCAGCGGCTTGATCTGCCAGCTTTCCAATAGTTCCTTATCAATCACCTTGGCGACTGAGGTATTGATAATAACCTCATGACAGGAAACTTTGCGATAATTCGCAACGCTCAGAAATATTTCATCCTCAGCACATTGACGGCGAATGACACGATACGGAATATGCAGCTCTTGAAGCCATTTCACGATCTCTTTTCCGCAAAGACCATAGCCGATGACATCCACACACAGCTCTTTAATGCTTTTCGCCGTATGATCCATCATCAAGTAAAGTGTCCCCTCAGCCGTATAAACGGCATTCCGTTGTTTCATCGCCTCGTCTTCCATATAATAGTACACATTAGGAAAGTCTTTCAAAAATGCTTGCCTGATTCCGGTAAAAATAGGAATATCATGAACCGAATCCCAAAAATAAGCGGGGATCTGAAGCTCCTTTCCGCTACTGTATAAAGAACCTGTGGCAGTTAAACCTTTGATCGGTAATACGAGTGCATCTATTTGATCTATTTTTTCAAAATCGGTAAATTCATTGATCAGAATCGCTTCCTCTTCACGAGCCAGCTGAAAATAAACTTCCTGCATTCTGCGATCACTGTTTACTACAGCTATTTTCAAAATGTTCCCTCCTTTATTTCATACTATGTAATAAACAGGCAAACGTACCGATTGTTTTTCTGCGACTCCAAAAAAAGAACAAATCCTAAGACTTGTTCTGTTCAATTACAAAATAATTGCGTTTTCCTTTTTTAATCAATGTCATACCTTCACACAATGCATGTTCCCGATCAACGATATACTGAAGATCCTGTTGCTTATCACCGTTTACTTGAATCGAACCCGCACTGATCAATTCCCTTGCTTCTCGCTTACTGGAAGCGATTTTTGCTTGTACAAGCACATCTACAAGTGTCAGCTGATCAGCTACCTCACGCTTTTCCATATCCTTCAGTGCATCGTGAAGTTCATCCTGTTCTAGCTCCTTGATATTTCCTTTAAAGAAGCATTCTGTAATATGCAGGGCCTTTTGCAGCTCAGCTTCACCGTGCAGATCTCTGACAACCTCATTTGCCAATGCCTTTTGGGCTTCTCGCTTGCCGGCATCTGCGTTCATTTTTGTTTCTAATTCATCAATCTCATCTTTGGTTAAGAAAGTCAATCGTTTCAAATATTCGATAACCTTCGCATCCTCGGTATTGACTAAGAATTGATACAGAGCATATGCGGATGTTTTGCGCTTATCCAACCATACCGTACCGTTTTCACTCTTTCCGAATTTCGTTCCATCACTCTTGGTAATCAGCGGCATTGTTAAGCCGTAACAGCTCGTATCGGTTCCGTGCTTTTTGCGGATCAAATCTAAACCTGACGTAATATTGCCCCATTGATCCTGTCCACCCAGCTGCAATCGGCAGTTGTAGGTTTCATATAAATGCAGAAAGTCAAGACTTTGTAAGATCATATAGGAAAATTCTGTATAGCTGATTCCGCTTTCCAAACGTCTTTTTACCGTTTCTTTATTAATCATCATATTGATATTGAAATGCTTACCGTAATCACGCAGAAAATCAATGACGGTGATATCCTTGGTCCAATCCAAATTATTTACCATCTGAAAGCCAAAGATTTCCTTTACCTGCTTACTTAAGCATTCATAATTGTGCGCAAGCTGTTCCTTTGTCAACATATTACGTTCACCGCTTGCCTTCGGATCACCGATAAATCCGGTCGCACCACCGACTAATAAAATCGGGTGATGACCGGCAGCCTTTAATCGTTTTGCGGTCAGAAAAGAAGAGTAGTGCCCGATATGTAAGCTGTCGCCAGTCGGATCGGTTCCGATATAGAATGTTAAGGATCCGTTATTCAATTCATCTTCTAATTTAGGGCTTGATACGCTTTCAATCAAACCACGCCATTTTAATTCTTCAAATAAATTCATGTCATTCACTCCTTAAAAAAAGCGCCCTGTCTAAGGACGCTTATACGTGGTACCACCTTAGTTCATCTTGCGATGCACTTTTACTCGTAACGTGAGTCTACGTCCTTACTTTTCATAAGGAAGCTACAAGGTGTATTCTTTGACTGCCCCAAATGATTTTCACCGACCATCATCTCTCTGCATGGTTTCATCAAATACTCTGTCTTATTATCGCTTTTCTTACTTTAGTATATGTTTTTTTTAAGAAAAGTCAAGTATTTTATCTGATTATTTTGTTCGCTGTCTGCCATACCAAACAAAAATAGTTCCCAGTGATCCAAGCATTATCGATAAATACAAATACAGATTATGGATATCGCCTGTCTGCGGCGTCGATTCCGTCACAACACTGTGCTGCTTTCTACCTTGTGACTGCGTTTCATAGACCGCAACGTATGCATAGGCAGGTTCTTCACTCATAAACTCTAAATGCGTTGAGCCTAACTTCGTATGCACTGCCGTATGTGAACCATCCTCATTCACCGCCAGCAACTGCAATGTACCCTGCTTCAGTATATTTTGATCCAAAGCATAATGTACCGTCACCGGTTCACTCAGCGGATATGGAAGTGTTTCCTTTTCCAAGCGAAAATGAACTCCTGCCGCAATTTCATGCGTTGTCATAAATTCTTCACCGAGCAACTCAGCCATTTTCTCACTATTGAATTCCTCGTTCACAATCCGCACATCCGGATCATTAATTCCGTAAACGGTAATATTTTGATCTGATGAAGTCAATACATTTTCGGCTGTCTTTGCGGTAATGCGTGTGATTTGTTTTTGGAAGATTTTTGATATATTTCCCACCTGATCGCAGGCATAGGCATAAACGGTTCCTTCAAAGCCGGTTTCAGTGCTGATCGTTCCGTTGACCGACGCAGTTTTCCATTTCGTTGAGGTAATATCGGTATCATAGGTTTCCCCTTTACGCACCAACTGATAATGAATCTGCTTTAAACCGCTGTTTGCCGCAAGCGGCTCATCATGCGCTACAAAACGAATGTTATAAGCTCCATTCATAAATAAGAGAAAATCCTTATCATCGCTGATCTTAATATCACTTAAAACCGGCGCGCTTCGATCAATATTACCGATATGAACAGATTCTGCACTACAGAAATCCGCATAATCACATACCTTGACCATATAATCTCCATTGTATGAAACACGGAACGTAAATTCCTCAAGTTTTTTACCTTGCTCACCGAAATCCTTTACAAGCTTCTGCTTGTTTTCAGCGTCTGTTTGAATAATGCCGTTCTCAGTGGATATTTCAACATAACTGATACCGGTGTCTTTGTCCGCTTCTTCCTTCATGATCACCTTAATACTGCGCTCCATGGAAGTCCATTGCGTATCCTGTCTGTCCTTTTCAATTTCCAGCACCGGCGGCTGCTTATCATTCGATATTACCATACATGTATCAGTTTTTGCCGCATTACCAGCATTATCCTTCACCGTAACGCACACACGCCCTTGGAAATCGGCAGGGACGCGTATCTCGTGGTCCTTGATTTCATACGGATAAGCACCGTCTGCCTTCTCATGCAATCCCATCGTTACATAGTATGCACTACCGCTCGCGATACCGGATTCACGATCCTCATACATCACCGGTATTTGAATTTCCAGCGGATTTTCAACCACCGAACCAAAGGAAATTACCGGCGGTGTCTCATCGATATTCGTAACCTCAATTACTTTCATTTCACTTTGATTGCCGGCAAAATCAGTTGCTTTGATATAATAATTACCGTTTTTCGCCGCAGTAAAAGTAAATGTCGTCTGTTTTACATGATCACTCTTAGAGAAAGTCTTGATATAATGTTCGGGATCTTCACCGTCTGTAATAACCCCTTTTTCAGTTGTAACTTCAATTTTTTCCAAGCCGAAGCCTTTGTCGGAAATATATACGGATAACGAAGCCGGTTTATTGGTCCAATGACCGGCAATCCCGCTACCGTCTACAACATCATCAATGATCGGTTTCTCGCTATCCTCTTTCGGCTCCGGTATTTCAATGTCAAAAGTAATCGTATCCTTTGTTGTGTCTGATACATTGGAAATCACCACACCGGAATTACTTCCGTCACTAAAATAAATCGTATCCGCTAAGGTTTTTGCCTCATAGCTACTTACTTCGGACAATGATTTTCCCAAAGTGTTTTTATGCCTTGAATCCGCAGATAATGCAGCATCATATAAATCAAAGTCATGACTTCCCGATTCATTTAGATTGATCGTAGTCACATTAGGACGATAGATATATACTTCATCAGGAGGACCGAATTGATTCCCGCAATAGGTTTGTTTACCGTTATCCTTATTGGAACAGTATTTACGAATTGCTTCCTCGGGATTCTTATAATTCGCTGCCATATTGATTCGATAAACGATTAGACCGTTGCTCGGAAGCTTTTCATCCCAGCCGGATTTCTTACGATATTCTACCATAAAATATTCGTCTTCACCGCGTACATTCACACTGGAATCAACCTTAATGACTGCCGCCATGGTTTCGTCCTTAGTATAATCAAGCTTGTGCAGCTCTACTTGTTTTGTGCTTTCTGTAAGCGTGATCGATTGGTTTAATCGCTCACCCCAAGGACCGTATGTCGTATTCGTATAGTACAGCGGATTCTGTGGAATATCATTGATCGTATTATCCATAATATCCCACTGGCCCAACGGATCGCCTTTACGCTCACTTGAGTCTAATGATACAAACTCATCATTCTCATACTTATAATTATGATACATATCAGGGAAACCGTATAAATGCAAATATTCATGTGCAACTACGCCCATATCTACATACTCAGAAAACAGTCCCGAACGACTTCCAGCAATGTTATTCTCATCATCACCGCTGAGAATGATCATATAATCTTTTACTTTTAAACTTCCGTCCTTACATTCAATCGTCGGACGGCTCTTAATTGAAAATTGATGCGGCCATAATAAATTATGCTCATACTGCTTATTACCGCGAATTAAAAATGTCATGTTATCAATATAACCGTCATCATTGGTGTCCAACTGTGCTACAGTCTTATCGGACAAAGCCATATTTTGATTCATTTGCTCAATAATTTCATTCAACAGCTCCGCTTCTCTTTGCGTTTCCTGCGTCTGATCCTCAATATAATAGCTTAACGGCTTAGACGGGACATACCCATCCTGTACATTATGATCCTGATAGCCGTAAAAAGTTGAATGAACGATAACACCGCCTTTTGAAATATCAGATATGTATTTCGTTAACTCATTATTTAAAAGCTGTTCCGCCTTCTTTATTTTTTCCTCATTAAGCCATGCAGTCTTTTGTTCGGAAAGATTTACCATTACAATTTGATTCTCTACATTTCCGATCGGATACAAAACCTTAGATTCCGCTTCTGTATTAAAGAACGGTAAGACATCTAATATTGAAACAGCATCTTCGCTGACACGGAAGCCCAGTATTCCGTTAGCGTCAAGACCTTCCAATGCAAAGCCAAAACATAAAGATGCGGCGATAAAAAAGACTAAGCTGGCAGCACCGGTCATCAATCTTAATTTTCTTTGCCTTCTTTGCATCTTATCCCTCAATTTCTTTTAATTGCTTCAATAATAAGACCCGTTTGGCATCAAAAAAGTTTGATTTTCACAGACTTTCCCACATTTTACCTCTAAAATGGAAAACTACATAAAGCATAAAAACAGATTCTTTGTAAGAATTTTAAATTATAAAATAAATTCATTTTGAGGGAATCCTCACAAAAATAAAAAAAACCGCTGAAAGCGGCTATTTTGTAGATTTTCTCGGAGTATATATATAGCTTAATTCAATTTCTTTATCAAGCACATCATCTTCCTCATGTAACATTTTTGTCAAAAGACGCATCGCAACAGCTCCTAAATCATAATCAGGGATTTTAAAACCGGTAATTTGCGGACGTGCCATTGACAAGTATTTACTGTCTAATACACAAGCAATTTCCATTTCATCGGGAACACTGATACCCGCTTCCTTTGCCGTATTCAATACAGCCATTGCCTGAGAATCTCGATAAGTGATCATCAACGCATGACGATGCTGCTGCATATATTTCTGCAAATACAAATAGCTGGAGCGATATTCCTTCGGAATTGCAATATAATTATCGAAGCTTAAGCCGTTCTCACTGAAAGCCTGCTCTAAGCCTTCACGAAGCTGCTTGACCATAGCGGCATTCTTGCGGTCTTCCACTAAAGCAATATCAGTGATACCGCGTTTGATATAATCACATGCATATTCGTAAATCAGCTTTGCATAATCCACATATACGGAACCGATTACATCATCACTCATACGATTGCCGATAACGACAATAGGAATTTGATATCTTGTTAATGTATTCAGTTCTTCTTTATTTAATTTATCATTGAAAATCACCACACCGTCGACATGAGATTTGATAATTGTCTCAATAATATCATTCATTTCCGAAATACCTTCGGTAGTCGTATGCAGAATCATATTGTACTTATAAATTTTAGCAACATCAATAAGACCGTTGATTAACTGCCCCGTATAGAAAAAGCTCGCTTCCGGAATAATCATAGCGATGGTAGTGGTTTTTTGCAAAGCCAATCCCTGTGCGATCGCATTCGGCTTATATCCGAGCTTTTCAATCGCCTCCTGTACTTTCATACGAGTATCTTCACGAACTACCTCTGAACCGTTAATCACACGTGATACGGTAGCTAAAGATACGTCGGCTTCCTTCGCCACATCATAAATTGTTATTCTTTTCATACTCTGACACCTCAGCCTTATCATCCTGTGTTCCGTCTTGATCATCCAGAACCTTTCTTAATCCCTTTAATGCACTTTCTGCAACTTTCAGTGTTCCCTTTTTAAATGTAGTCACACCTTGTTTCACTCGGTCATCATTTTTCACCGATTTTACAAACGCCTCCACCTTTTGTCCGTTTTCGGTTTTACGAAATTCGCTGACACCGTCACTGACTGTTTCCTTTACCCATACACCGGTATCACACGCAACCTTTACCCCTTTATTCACTGCTTTGCGCAGTTCTTCATTTTCTTGCAGCTTACGAAGCTGTTCCTTTGCAAGAGCGATAATTTTATCACTGTCCTGCTTTAATTTAGCCTTTTTGGCTTTGATTTCTTCATTATCATTAGCATCTTTCAGCCATTCACGAAAACTTGCATAGAGTGCAGAAATCGCATCTTTACAGTCCGAAATTATTTTAGCACCTTGTAAAGAGTCTGCTTCCTCATCCTCTACGGTAATAATCTGAAAGCGTGCCTGTTTCTCCATGCTTGTGATATCATCATGATGATTAAAATTCTGATTCATAATCGTCACCTCGTCTGTATCTGTCTTCCGCGTCCTGCATCTGCGAAGCATTGTCCTTACCGCTGATTGTCTTAACCAAAGAACCGACATTATCAATCACAGAGCTTAACAAGCTGCGAATTACACTTTTGCTTGCCTCATGGACATTATCCACTGTTTCACTAATATCATTTAATGTCTGCATCGGCTTATCCAATGCATCTAGTTGTTTTCCAGCACTGTCCAGTGTTTTCTTCAAAGAGCCTATCGCTTCATTTGTCGAAGTCAATACCAGAATGAGCCTACGTACAAACACGATTAAAAAGACAAGTACCGTTGCCCCTAAAATCGGCAACAGCTTGCCCGCTACAACGCTGGTAAGATTTAACAGTTGATCCAGTTCCATAAAAACACCTCTTTCATTATTCTACAACACTTTGAAAGTGATTACAAGATAAATGAAAACTTTTTACAACATTTTTTAGTTTATATATATCCTTTGATGACATAAACAGATATACGGCAGGTGCATGCTTAGCCAATACAGCAGCTCCCGCTTCATCTTCACTGATGACAACACTGCCATTAATGCGCTTTGCCAAATCATCAATCGTGATATCAATCCCTTCTTCCTTTTGAGCATTTTCGGGAAAGGCACAAAGGAATACTTTATCTGCACTGCTTAAAGCATCCGCAAAATCATCGATAAAATAAGCGATGCGTGAATAACGATCCGGCTTGAAAATCGCAATCACCTTGTGATCCGGATATTTTGTTTTAGCAGCATCGATCGTTAAGCGAATTGCTGTCGGATGATGTGCATAATCATCGATATATACATTATCACCTGAAAATTCTTCATTAAATCGGCGCTTTACCCCAGGAAAAGAAGCAAGTGCATCCTTTAACAATGCATATTCCAATCCTTCCATAATCCCTACGGCAATTACCCCTAAGCTGTTCCATAAAAAAGGCATACCGACAAAAGGCAGCTCAAAATGACCGAACAATTCCCCGTGATATAATACATCAAAACGCATACCTCTGTTGTCTTGACAGATATTGACAGCACGAACATCATTGTTTTCAGCGAGTCCGTAATATAAATGCGGCTTTTCAACAGGAAGCTTGCGCACATATTCATCATCACCGAACAATACGATGCCCTTGCTCACTTGTTTGGCAAACGCTTCAAAGGCATTACAATAATCATTCATATCACGATAATAATCTACGTGATCTAATTCCATATTGGTTATAATTGCGTATTCCGGGTAATATGCCAAAAAATGGCGCTGAAATTCACACGATTCCACAACGAAGTAATGTGCATCTTTAGGCATTGAACCGCTGCCGTCACCGATTAGATAACCACATGGTTTCTGCGCTTCCATCACATGTGCCAACATACCGGTCGTCGTCGTTTTTCCGTGTGTTCCGGCAACCGATATTGTACAATAATGCTTCATCAATTCACCGAGAAATTCATGATAGCGATAACAGGTAACGGAAGATGTTGTTCGTGCTTTTTGCACTTCTGGATGATCCTCGCCGAACGCATTGCCGATAATCACCGTCATATGCTCTTTAATATTATTCGCATTAAACGACAAAATCGGAATATTTCGATCTTCTAGTGCCTGTTGTGTAAATATAAACTTCTCAATATCCGAACCTTGTACCTGTTCGCCGCGATCTGCAAGAATTGTCGCTAAGGAAGCCATTCCGGATCCTTTGATGCCGATAAAATGATACAACATAGCTGTAAACACCTCTTTTTTACTCTTTTATAGTATATGAAGCTTCACTTTTTTCTGTACTGACTACCTCATCATCACCGAATAAGCTGAATTGCAACAAATCATCATTCAAATCAGCATTCTCATCATTGCTTAACAGCTCTTCTAAAGGAACACGAACAATTTCATCTTCATCATTGTCAGCGTCATAAGTAATCACTTCTTCTGTGATTTCTTCAACCGGTTCCGCTGTCGCAGTATCCTCATAGATGTTTTCATCTTCTGTTTCAAGACGCAGCTTCGCCTCTTCTTCAAATTCCTCTAACTCCGTGGCTCCGTACATCGGAGAAAGCACGGTTCCCAACGGATTTTTCTTCGGCGCAACCGATATAGTTTTACGTATTTGCGGCACAGCCTCTTGGCTTTTTTTGGCATGCTTCGGCTCCGTAGTCTCATCCATACCGAAAATCGGTGAAATTACCGGTGTGAACGTATATTCCGGCTGCTTCAGCGGTTCGCTGCGCTTCACGCTTCTTGAATTCTGCACAGTGCGTGTGCTTCTCACTGCCGGCTTTGGCTGCTCGGCACTGATTTCGATTGAAGTGAATTTCTTTTCTTTTACCACTTCCGGCTTCGGCAATGCGGCACTCGGCTTTTTCTCAACGGTTTCTACGCGCGGTTTATGATACGTAGGCGCATGCTTTAATTCATTCGCCTCATTCATTTTCGGCTTACTTCTTTTTACACTAGGTTCACGAAAGGAAATTTCCTCTAATTCGCCTTCATCTTCAATTTCTTCTTCTTCCTCAAATAAAAATCCCACTAATTTTTTGAATACGCTCACAACGCTCATCCTCTCTAATTATTGTTTAATGAAGCAAAAAAAGCATCAATTTCCGCCTCACTCTTTCTCAGCTTTGAAACAAAGCGTCCCAGTTCTTTCCCTTGTCCTACCCCGATAAAGCTCGGAATTCCCATGACCATCTGTTCCTGAGCCAATGAGATCCATTGATCACGATCTACATAATAAAAGTTATAATCGCTGTATTTTTCGATCAGTCTTGGCATAAACGGTTCAATAAAACGACAATCTGGACACCAATTCGCACTGAATACAAACACACTGATACCGTCTTGTTCCTTAGCCTCGGAAAATTGTTCCGCTGTTTCTAACGCTCTCATATGATCTTTTAAACTCATGCTTATTCCTCCTGTTGTTTATTTTGTGTCTGTTCTTCTTTAATCACATCACCGCTGCCGCTCTCATCAGCTTTAGGATTCAATAATTCATCTAAGCTTCCGCTGGGAGGCAAATGCGATTGCAGATAGTCTAAATTTTGTTTTTTGGCCGCCGTCAATGATTTCAGCGAGAAATCCTCCAGCACCTTCTCTTTATCATAAGAAATCGATGTCATCAATAAGAACATGGACTTTAATGCGGAAGGTACAGCCGCTGCCGGCAGATATGTATAAAGTTTTACCAAGGAACCGTCTAAATATACCAAGTAAGCACCTTCACTTTTCATCAGCTGAAGCGTATAAGGAAACAGCTCACGATCGGCATTCATATAATTAGCAGTATACAATGTTTTATTTTCCTGTTCTTCCATATGAACAGCGCTTAATTCAGCCGCCTTTTCCTTATCGATACTCGCACCTGTATCCGCATCGGTTCCCTGTTTCGTTTCGGTATAATAATTCTTAATCACGACCGCACTGGGATCAAAGTTCATGATCAGACGATAACCGTCTTTCACAAATACCTCACTTAAACTGTTGGCGTCCCGCTGCTTAAGTCCCTGCGGTAAATAATAGGAGTAATAGCTTTTCATGCGATTGCTGCCAGGACTTTGCAGCTCTGTCGTCAAGCTTCCCAATTCGTCATAGATTCGCTGCCTCAAATCAGCCTCTTGGCTTTCACAGCCACATAATACAAGAAAGCATAATATAGCCGCAAAAACTTTTTTCATGATCGTCCTCCTATCTTTACATTCTTATTTATTATATCATGTAATTATGGGTAAAGAACAGTCTTTTATGTACGAGAACTGATTTTTTAGTCTTTTTAAATCAAAGATGACACTTTTACTTCTGTAAAAGCAGTGAACTTGCAGTTATTATTTTTTCTATTTATTATCTTTTTTTCTTATCGGTATTAATGTAAGGCGTTTTTTTCCAAACTGCACGATAAATCGGTTGACCTAAATTCATAAAACGCTGTTCATATTCACTGATCGCATCTTCATCATGAACATTACGGCGAAAATCCACACTAATATCATGGAGATACCAGCCACCTTCCTGAAATTGCAGCAAAGAAAATTCAAACAAGGAAGCATTATCGGTTTTCATTTGAATTTCACCGGTTTCACTGATCACTTCTCGATAGATTTCAATAAAAGAAGCATGTGACAGGCGTTTTTTATGCGCACGCTTTTTCGGCCAAGGATCAGAGAAATTCAAATGCAACACATCGATTTCACCTTGGGCAAACCACTCCTTTAAAGCCAAAGCATCACCTAGCAGAAAAGCAATGTTACATCCGTGCTGCTCCTGTTGGTCATATTTTCGCGCCGCTATCGCCATAACATTGCTGTCCTTTTCGATTCCGATCCAACCGCTTTCTAAGTCCTTTTCACTCATATGCAACAGGTAATCGCCCTTTCCGCAGCCAATTTCCACATGCAGCGAAGTGCATCCGAACATCTGTTTCCATTTCCCTTTATTTTTGGTTTGATCCTTTATAATCACATCAGCCTGAGCAATATATTCTTCCGCCCAAGGCAATTTTCTCATTCGCATATCATTCTCCTATTTCGCTAAGCGATAAATTGCTTCCGCATATATTGCGGCAGCTGTTTGTAAATTAGTAAAATATATTCCCTCATCCGGTTGATGAACACCGCCGATACCCTCTGCATCATGATTATGACGCGGGAATTCGGGACCGTATGCAACAAAATTGGCCAGCTTTTTTGCATAAGTACCGCCACCGATCGTTTTTGCAGGATGAAAGTGATCATTGCTGTAAGTTCGATACACATCCATCAATGTTGTGACAAGTTCACTGTTCGGATCGACAAATAACGGTTCAACCTGCTTTTTCACAAGCGGATACAGCGGATAATTACATTCGCTGATCGCTTCTTTTACATTTTGTATAATTTCATCCGCAGTGAGATCATTCGGATAGCGAATATCCAATAAAATGTTCGCTTCAGAATCTTTTATGTTTATAATGCCGGTATTTAAGGTAAGAAACCCCATATAGGCGCCTTCTGAAGCACATCGAATTCCGCTTCCTCTCCAGTCAGAAAGCAGCGCATAGGTTTTTTGAGCAAATTCATCCGCAAAGGCACTGCCGATAAAATTTAACATATGCAGTGCTGCATTCACGCCTTCATAAGGGGTTGCCGCATGTGCAGATTTACCGCGCATCATAATCGTTACGTAGCTGCCTTGATAATCAATACTTCCCTGCAATTGATTGGATTGTAAATAAAAATCAAACAGTTGACTTTTTTCACTATCCCACTGTGATAGTGTCGCTTCTGCATGTTCGATTACAATATTCGCTCGCTCACCGGCTGACATGCTTCTAATCACACTCTCGCAAGTACCGTTTAATTCGATTCCCACAGCTCCTTTTTCACCGTAGATCACCGGGAAATCGGCATCGGGAACAAACCCCATTTGCGGTATTTCTCCGTGCTTCACATAATAATCCATGCATTCCATGCCGCTTTCTTCATCACAGCCATAGATCAACATCACTTTTTTTGATAACGGCAGCTGTGCTTCTTTTATCATTTTCATCGCATAAAAAGCCGCAATACCCGGACCTTTATCATCAGATACACCACGACCGAACAAAACATCATCGCATTTGGTCAACGCAAACGGCTCCTTTGTCCATCCGCTTCCTGCCGGTACTACATCTAAATGTCCTAAAACGCCGATACTTTCTGTTCCTTCACCGTAAGAAAGAACGCATGCATATCCATCAATATCAGTTACCGTGAAGCCTTCCCGCCGACCTAATTCCATCATATAATCCAGTGCTTTGCGACATTCCTTACCGAACGGTGCATTGTTTTGCGGTTGTGCCGCAGTGCGCACGGAAGGAATCGCAATCAAGCCGCTTAAATCTTCTAACAGCTGCGCTTGATGCGCTCTGCATTTTTCTAACCAGTTCATGAGATCACCTCATCTTTATTTTACCATAAATTAAGGAAATCGCATATCCTTTCCTTACTTTAAGCATTCCCGATATTGTTGAATACGCTGCTCATATTGTAGGACATCAAAAAACAGCTGATCGTATTCATCTGCTATCCCGTTCGTTTTACAATACCAGCGATAGCTTTCACCGAACTGATGAAATAATACACTGCGGTAATGGCAATCATGTTCATAACGCTTTTTAATAAAACTGCGCTTTGCCTTGCTTAAGTAGGCAACAAAAGTTAAATATTCCATCCTATCACCTCAAGCACATCTTAACAAAGATTCTGACACTATGCTTGGAAGAACAGAAAAAAAGAAGTGAAATTTTCATTTCACCTCTGATCGATTATTCATCTTTCGCTTTTAAATCTTCTTGTTGGAAGCGTGATTTACGGCGCACTTCTTTTTCTGGCTCTTTTTCATCCGCTTCTTTTTTCGGCTTTGGCAACAACACTTTTGCAGATACGTTGATTTTACCGTGATCATCAATTTCTGTTACCTTAACCTTGATCGTATCACCAAGCTTCAAAACGTCCTCCACCTTTTCAATACGCTCATGGGCGATTTTGGAAATATGTAAAAGACCGTCGGTTTGTGCAAACAAGTTCACAAAAGCACCATATTTTTCAATTCTGACAACCTTTGCATCATAGATTTCACCGACTTGCGCAACCTTTACAATATCCTGAATCATCGCTGTTGCTTTATTGATCGCATCACGATTCATATGATATACGATAACCTGTCCGTCATCTTCAATATCGATCTGTACGTCATCACAGGCTTCAATGATTTTATTAATCATCTTACCGTTCGGTCCGATAACCTCACGAATCTTTTCTGGATCAATCATGAAGCTTGCCAGCTTCGGTGCATATTTTCCGACATCGCTGCGCGGTTCACTGATCGCATTCATCATATTAGCTAAAATCTCGCTACGCGCCTTTTTCGCCTGTGCCAATGCTTCTTTAAAGATTGCTTCGGTAATACCGGTCACCTTGATATCCATCTGCAATGCCGTAATACCGTCTTTGGTTCCAGCAACTTTAAAGTCCATATCGCCAAAATGATCTTCCATACCTTGAATATCGGTTAGAACGGTATAATTCTCATTATTTTCATCCATAATCAGACCCATGGCAATACCTGCTACAGGTGCTTTGATCGGTACACCGGCTGCCATTAAGGACATTGTGCCGGCACAGATGGAAGCTTGTGATGAGGAACCGTTGGATTCCAATACCTCAGCTACAGTCCGAATCGTATAAGGGAATTCTTCGACACTCGGCAGCACTTGAGAAAGCGCACGCTCACCCAATGCACCATGTCCAATTTCACGACGTCCCGGACTGCCCATGCGTCCTGTTTCACCTACTGAATATGGCGGAAAATTATAGTGATGCATAAAGCGCTTTTCTTCTACCTCAGTAACGTCATCAATTATTTGATGATCATTCAACGGACCTAATGTAGTCACACTCAATACTTGCGTCTCACCGCGCGTAAACATCGCACTGCCGTGGGTGCGAGGTAATAAATCTACTTGAGAATCCAAAGGACGAATCTCATCAATCTTGCGTCCATCAGGGCGCACCTTATCTTCAATGATTAAACGGCGTACTTCATCAGCCTCAATGCCGTGGCAAATTTCCTTGACCTGCTTCAAAGCTTTATCCTTTGCCTTATCGTTTTCATATTCCTTTGCTTCAAATTCAGCTACTGCTGCGGCAGTCAATTCATCAATTTTACCATAGCGCTCCAATTTTTTCTCAATTGAAACAGCTTTGCGGATCTCCGTCTCATAGCCTTCCTTCACTGCCGATACAATTGCTTCATCAGGCGTATACAGTGTAACTTCCATCTTTTCCTTACCGACGGCAGCCGCGATTTCCTCTTGGAACGCAACCAGCTGTTTAATATGCGCATGTCCGAACATGATCGCACCGAGCATCGCTTCTTCACTGACTTCCTTTGCGCCTGCTTCGACCATATTTACCGCATATTTCGTACCTGCAACTGTTAAATGGATGTCACTTTCCTTCTCCAATTGCTCCGGAGTCGGATTGATCACATATTCACCGTTGATTCTGCCAACAATTACCCCGGCAATCGGTCCGTTAAAAGGAATATCGGAAACGCAAAGCGCCAAAGAAGCACCGAACATCGCCGCCATCTCTGCCGAACATTCCTGATCTACCGATAAAACGGTATTTACAACTTGTACTTCATTACGAAATCCATCCGCAAATAACGGACGAATTGGACGGTCAATCATTCGCGCCGTCAGCGTCGCATGTTCACTCGGTCTGCCCTCTCGACGTAAAAAACCGCCTGGTATTTTACCTACTGAATATAATTTTTCCTCAAAGGATACGGTCAAAGGAAAGAAATCAATTCCTTCTTTTGCTTGCTTACTGGCTGTTGCTGCCGAAAGTACAACCGTATCATTATATCGAATCAATGCCGAACCTCCGGCTTGTTTTGCGATTTCACCTGTTTCTACGGTTAAATTACGTCCGCAAAAATCCAAACTGAATGTTTGTCTACTCATTCTTTCACCTCTATTTTATTTTACTTTATAATAATATCATATTTCAGCGAGAAAAGACATATAAAATATCGATCAAAGCCGGCTTTTTCAAAAAATTAGCTTTTCAAAGTATAAAAGCATAGATTTTATACGCTATAATCAGATCCGTCACTCACAAAATAATTCGTATTCTTGCAATTAATGATCGGCATCATTGACTTAACAGCTATCGTCCAAATACAAAAAAAACAGCCACAGCTGTTCTTTTTATTTACGTAATCCAAGACGACGAATTAAATCTTTATAGCGATTCAAATCTTTGTTCTTCAAATATACAAGCAGATTACGACGATGACCGATCATTTTCATCAATCCACGATGAGAATGATAATCATGCTTGTGTTCTTTCATATGCTCAGTTAATCGGTTGATCTTTTCTGTTAATACGGCAACCTGTACTTCCGGAGAACCTGTATCTCCTTCAAAACGAGCATATTCCTTCATAATTGCTTGTTTCTCTGATTTTAATAACATAATTTTTTCCTCCTGTATAAATTGTCCTTTTCTACCGCGTAAACCGTCAGAGTGTACGTGAATACCCAGTACAAAAGCTTTTATATTCTATCACACACTATGATTTGATGCAAGTATTTTACAGAAAATCAATCAAGATATCATGCAGTATCAACATCCCCTGATAAGTTGTTCGCAACTCATTCGCCGTTTCCTGCAGATTTCCAAGCTGAATGTGCTTCTGTATCGCATCTCGGTATATATCATGAATATCACTTTTAAAGCACTGATAAAATGTCTGCTTATGAATTCCTTTCCTTAAACGAAGACCCATCATCACCGTTTCAAACATTTCATCTTTCCTGTTTAACAAATACCGATTCGGACATGCCCCTTTGGTAAGATATGTATGCAGATTGCGTGTATTATCATAGCGCATATGATCCGACTTACCGCTTGCGCCGCAACCGATTCCGTAAAAATCCTCATAGTGCCAATACATTAAATTATGCTTGGCATAACAGCCGTTTTTAGCAAAATTGCTGATTTCATAATGTTCAAAACCCTGCTTTTGTAAATACGCAATCGCCTTTTCATAAAAATCAGCTTCCTTATCGGGATCACACGGTTGAATCCCAACTCTGCCGAAACGCGAATGTTCCTCAATCGTTAAAGCATATAAAGATAAATGGGTAATCGGTAATGAAGCTGCTTTACTTAAATCATCCAACCACATCTTCATCGTTTGACTCGGAAGCCCATACATAAGATCAAGTGAAATATCATGAATACCGTGTTCATGAATACGCATAATCGCATCTTTTACTGTCGCATAATCAGCCTTACGATCAATAATTTTCAGTAAATCCGTTTGAAAGGTCTGCGCTCCCATAGAAATACGATTGATTCCATATCGCTTACATAGAGCAAGCTTCTCATCGCTGAAGGAATCCGCATTTACTTCAATACTTGCTTCATCGCTTTTCTTCAGATACGGCTGTAACAGCTCTAACAGCTGCTCCAATAAAGACGTCGATAAGGAACTCGGAGTACCGCCGCCGATATATACCGTTTTGCATTCTTCGATCTTCTTTTCCTGTATCTCGCGCTTCACGGCAAGCAGCCATTTTTCAGCCAGCGGTTCATAATAGCCACAGCGCATAAAATCGCAATATGCGCAAATATGATCACAAAACGGCACGTGCACATACAATGCCTTCACGGTATCAAACTCCTATCTTCGTGTCCCTTACTTCCGTTATCTCAATCGTCACATGCTCATACACATGATAAATCAGCTGTGAATTGGTCGGCTTGCATCCGTTTGCACAGAGTCTGTCTTTAGTCTTACGGTATGCATACTCTATCGCATCGCGAATTGCCTTTTCTACACGTGATGACGTTGTTTTATGAATTCGGGCAATTTCTTTATATAATTGTACCATACTCATAATCTCTCCGCCATGCTTATAAATAGTCGTTGCTCCACTTTTTATAAAATGATACCCTTTGAGATGAACCGGTATTCCCAGCTGTTGAATATATCGGGCAACATAGGCATTGTAATCGGATATCGCCGCACGCTGCGAAACTCCTTCTTTAATGTTCATCAACCGCTTCAATACTTCATCAGCCGTATAAGGTGCAGTCATAAACGCCATTGTTTTTGCGGTAATTGTTTTCACGAAAGCTCGCTGCGATTCCTTTAACAAACATAAGATATGAACCTCATACTGACTGAGATGATTCATGTAATAAACATTAGAAAATGATTCATAATCGAGAAGACATACATCAATATCCAACACATCGATCAAATCTATATCAGAGGGAAAAACGGAAACTGCGATCAACACCGTATTAGGATCATATTGAATTTTATTCATTAACACTTTCAGTAATTCTAAATCACGCAGGCAAGCAAGAATTCTCATACCAGAATCATATGGCTTTCACTTCTATACATGTTTTCCGCTCCCTTCAGATGATAAAATAAACAAATTTCTTCCCGACTTTTTGTTTTTGATACCACTTCAACTCAACTAATTTTTCCATCGAATAGCGTGCTGTTTCATAACAGACTCCCGCTTCCTGCATATAATCCTGCAATGTATAATAGTGATGCAGCTTTCGATGACGGACATAAAATGCGATACTTTCCTTTTGAAGCATAGGATATCGCTCACAAAGATCAATTTCATCCTGATGCAAAGGCGATATTTGCTCATTTCTTTTTAATGATATCATTTCATCAGAGAATTTCAACCGCAATATAACAAGATGCGACAAAAATGCTGAGGTGACATCAAGGTCATTGACAGAAAGATTGATTTTGTCAGTCAATTGTTCCATATCAATAATATCAGCTGCTTTTAAGCAATGATGCAGATACAAAGTAGGAAACAATAGTAAAAATGCCGTTCGCTTATCAGTATCCGTACATAACAGAAAAAGCTTCAGTAATAACGGCTTTTGTGCATCAGTTAAATATTTCAGGGTTGTGCTGCTTATCTCTGTATGCAGTTCAAAGCTGTCTGTGATTTCCTGAAACAAGCTTTGTGCATTCACAAAATGATCATAGCGCATTTTTACCAATAACCGCAAAAAGCGTAATTGTTCTTCTTCCTTTAACCAAAATAAATCATATTCTTTATCGGGATCATCCTTGTGTGCCAAAAGCCACTCAAACATTAGATCCTGTGTCAGTGCCATTTGATCGTTAACATACGGATTTCTGATCAAATATGTTTTTTTGTCTTTGATCGGAAAATCATGACGAAATAACGAACGATACTGTATAATTTCCTGCCACAGCGGATCTACTAAATAAAAATCCATTTCTTTTTCTAAATCTGCTTTATTATAGTATACTTGTTCACTGTATTTTTTCGCTGTTTCAAACATTTTATCACCCATTAAAGCCTTAATTTCTGCTTCCTTTCCATCGTCTTATTTTAGCATGAGATTGGTACCTGTAAAAGAAATTCGACAAAGATAGAAGAAACTTGACAAAACAATGACAGAAAGTAAAAAAGCTTATGATTCTTCACAAGCTTATTTCGTTATTTGTCATCATCCATGGATAAAACAGCCATAAAAGCTTCCTGCGGTACTTCTACGGAGCCTACCGCTTTCATACGCTTTTTACCTTCCTTTTGTTTCTCTAACAGCTTTTTCTTACGTGAAATATCACCGCCATAGCACTTTGCAAGGACGTTTTTACGCAGTGACTTAATATCGGTCCGTGCGATGATTTTTCCGCCTAAAGCTGCCTGTACGGGAATTTCAAACTGCTGTCTGGGAATCAGCGTTTTCAGTTTTTCACAGATGGCTCTGCCTCTCGGAGCCGCAAAATCTTTATGGACAATCAACGACAGCGCATCTACGCTTTCCCCGTTCAAAAGGATATCCATCTTTGCCAGCTTGCTTGTCTGATAGCCGATCAGTTCATAATTTAAGGAAGCATACCCCTTAGAACAAGATTTCAGACGATCGAAAAAATCGTATACGATTTCCCCTAACGGCAATTCATAAATAATATCCATACGGTTATTATCGATATACACCATATCTTTATAAATACCACGTTTTTTCTGACATAATTCCATAATTGCGCCGACATAATCATTTGGAGTCATAATGCTTGCTTTGACAAACGGTTCCTCGATATGATCAATGCGCTGAACTTCCGGAAGCATGCTCGGATTATCGATTTTCATTATGGTTCCGTCACTTAAATACGCATGATATACAACCGACGGTGCCGTTAAAATCAAATCAATTTTATATTCACGTTCAATGCGCTCCTGTACCACATCCATATGTAAAAGACCTAGAAAACCGCAGCGAAAACCAAAGCCCAAAGCTTGAGAGGTTTCTGCTTCAAACTGCAGCGAAGCGTCATTTAAACGCAATTTTTCAAGTGCGTCACGTAAATCATTGTATTTTGCGGAATCAATCGGATACAGACCGCAGTAAACCATCGGATTCATGATTTGATATCCTGCCAGCGGTTCCTTTGCCCCGTTTTGAACATGGGTAATCGTATCGCCGACCCGCACATCCTGAATTGATTTAATACTGCCGCAAAGCCATCCGACCTCACCGCAATGTAGCACATCACGCTTGATTTCTTTCGGATTACGAATTCCTACCTCAAGCACCTCATATTCGGCACCACTTGCCATAAAGCGTATATGATCGCCGACGCGTATACTTCCCTCTTTCACGCGCACGAAAGCCACAACGCCGCGATATGCATCATAGAAGGAATCAAATACAAGTGCCTGAAGCGGATTAGTGCTTGAACCGCTCGGCGCCGGAACATCATGCACGATTGCCTCTAAAACATCACGGACATTTAGACCATTTTTCGCTGATATTAACGGTGCGTTTTGTGCATCTAAGCCAATGACATCCTCGATTTCTTGCTTTACCACATCGGGTTGTGCGCTAGGTAGATCAATCTTATTGATGACCGGTAATATCTCTAAGTCATTATCAAGCGCCAAATACACATTTGCCAATGTCTGTGCCTCAATTCCCTGTGCTGCGTCAACGACAAGCACCGCTCCTTCACAGGCTGCCAAGGAACGTGACACCTCATAAGTAAAATCTACATGTCCCGGTGTATCAATCAGATGCAGAATATAATCCTGTCCATCTAATGCCGTATATTTTAACTGCACCGCATTCAATTTTATCGTAATTCCGCGCTCACGCTCTAAATCCATTGTATCAAGCAGCTGTTCCTTCATCTCTCTTGCCTCTACCGTTTCTGTCAATTCTAAAATACGGTCAGCAAGGGTTGATTTTCCATGATCAATATGCGCAATGATTGAAAAATTACGAATGTATTTTTGATCCATGCCCTGCACCTCATCTCTTATTTATCTATCGCTGTGTAATTATATCAAAAACAAGGCGAATTGAAAATATATAGCTAAAATATTATTGCGATTTCATCTAGTATATCCTAAAAAGACAAAATTTTTTCACTGAAGTAATCTTACAAAGCTTGTGCATACAAAAGGCAGAACAATGAATTCTGCCTTTTCACCCTTTATTTAGAAAAGCTTTGAACAAAGCGCGACAGCACATTTACGCCGCTGTCCATAACACTGATGACAAAATCACTTCCTGCCTGAGCCAAACGAGCCGCGGTATTCTCATCAATATCATTCAGGCGCGTACCCTTCACCTTCTGTTGTACATACTCATGACGGGCAACTTCATCCTCAAACTCATTAATTTTATCATTAATTCCGGTTGACTGCTTCGGCTCAGTAATATACATCATCAACGATATAATCAGCCAAACAAACAAAGCATCGACCACAAAGCGTTTCATCTCATCACCTCATCAAGTAATCATAAATACCGTCAGCCAATACATCCATTGAGTTTTTCACCTCATCAAACGGATTTACATCGCCGCCGCATTCAATGAGCATCATGCGGTCGCTTACCGACTGGTTGTAATATGCCTCCCGTACCATTACCGAACGCATAATACCATGAACCTTCTTGTCAATTATGTCAGACAGTGTCGATGAATTCTTTTTTATCACTTCGGCATTCGTACTTAAACCGCCAACCACCGGCATTAATTTCGCATAGGTTTTTCCGTTCGCTTCTAAATAGCTCGCATCTCGTGGGATCGCATCACGATGAAAATCAATAATCAAATCAAATCCGCCATAATTTACCAATGCATCATTCATAAAGTTCTTTGATGCCTGATAACTTTGATTATAGTCAAGTCCTCTCGCTTTCAAATACTCCGAGAAATTCGCAGTTTCCAACACTACATGGATTCCTCGCTCCTCTAATTCATTGCCTAAAACAGCCGCTGCATCCATTACTGTTTCTCCGCCGGCATAGGTTTCCGATTGATGCGTATTATAGATGTAGACTTTTTTACCTGTATCTTTCGGTTTTTGCGGTTCTTTTTTATCATCTGTTTGAGGTTCATTCTCTTGCTTGGATTGATTCGTTTCCTTTTTCTCTTCATCTTGTTTAGTAGTATCACCTTTAGATTGATCAGGTTCTGCATCTTGCTTTATTTCCGGATCTTCTTGTGTGGTTTGAAATTTAAAGTCGTCTTGAATTGTTAAATTGGCATTATGTGAAAATAAATTCATCTCATCTTTAATTGAGATGCTTTCATCAAATGAATGTTGCCGATATACAAAAGCATCTAAAAAACCGTTGTGCTTCATAATTTCACCGATTCCGCTGAAAAACGGTGTAATGAATAAAAAAGCAATTAATAATCCTAACTTCAAAATGATTTTTCCGTTGGTTCGCAAATAAAAGCACCCCCTCAAAATAGCATATGATACAGAGAGTGCTTTTATGTTTGTCATACAGAAATACGCCTATTCATTTCCGATAAGTTCATGATTGAAATAATATACCGTTTTACAGCTTCAAATACTGCGGATGAAGAAAGCGATTAATGCTTTCCGATACAAGATAGACAAGCTGTTTTAATTCATCGTCCATAGCTTTGGGTGTTACAACAAGATCCAGCTGTTGGCGCTGTGACAGCTCATCGAGGATCGCTTCATGATCTGCATGTTCTGAAAACAGATCGGATACAATCGCTCCGATGCTTGTTACGGTTGCCACACCGACCGCAATAACGGGAATACCGAGACTTTCTTCTGTTAAAGCACTGCGATGATTACCTACTCCGCTGCCCGGTTGAATGCCCGTATTATTAATTTGAATCACGCGATTGATTCGAGATATACTGCGCGTTGCTAATGCATCCACAGCAATGATCAGATCCGGCTGAAATTCTTGGCATACCGACTTTACGATAGCAAACGATTCTAATCCGGTCTGTCCCATTACTCCTGGTTGAATCACTGCCACATTGCGAGTCCCCTTCAGCATTTCTTTATCCTCGTTTGCATAATAATGAGAAGTTACCATAATATCATCACTTACTTCAGGTCCGAGGGCATCTGATGTAATAAAGCGATTACCCAGTCCAACCACCAATGCTTTTTTGACCTTTATTTTCATTGATCTTAACATTTTTTGAAGCTGCTCGAGTACCTCTTTGATCGTATCTTCACGCTCTTCATGATCATATAATTCACTGAACTGTACGGTTACATAATCACCAATTTCCTTCCCCAATGCATTTTCTTCCTGTAACACCTTAATATAGCTGCTTTGAATATTGCCGTGAACTGTTTTTTCATGCGTAAACGTATCATGTTTTAAGGTACAACCCTCGGCTTCATCGGCAAAATCAGTGCGTATTTGATAATGCTTTTCCATTTTCATCACCTCATTCAATGATTAGTATGGAATTTTTAAAGGTAATTATTGCTTTTTTAGTTTTGGTTTGGTATAATTTGTAGGCATTGAAAATTAGGAGGTGTAGATATGCCGCAGATCAAATCTCAGAAAAAACGTGTGAAAACCAATAACAAAAGAACCTTAGCAGTTGCTTCTCAGAAATCCGCATTAAAAACAGCAATTAAAAAAGTAATTGCCTCTGTTGATGCAAAAGACAAAGAAGCTGCCGCAAGCGCATATAATGATGCTTGTTCTAAATTAGATAAAGCAGTAGTCAAAGGGATTCATCACAAGAACTACGCAAGTCGTCAAAAATCTCGTTTGGCCAAAGCGATCAATACTATCGCTTAAAAAATTCGATCCGCAGAAATGCGGATCTTTTTTATTCACTTTTATAAACGCAATCTTGATGTTCTTTATTTTTTGCTTGCTTGATCTTTTTCAAGATTTGATTCTGATTACAGTACAGAGGATAGTTTTTCAATACGGTATCTTCCTATATTTTATTGTGTGTATTTCTGCCGTAGATGGAATAGATTATCCATTCAGTTTGCATGTATAATCCTTACTTATTTTTCTCAATATCTTGCCAATTAGTATTATGTAGGATTTCTGCCTCATCTCCAACAAATGCTTTGGCAGCTTCCTCATCCCCATACAGATGATACAACATCCATGCGGTCATATAGCCGTCTGTCCTTAACTGCATTTCAAAATGCTCGGCTCCTGTCACTCTGGCATGAAGCTTCTCAATATCACCCCGCATTCCGTTGTAATTGTCTTTCAGAGAAAACAGCGGGGCAACACCTGCAAATTCATCATCTCCATACTTACCGGAGTCGTCGGATGCGCCTGTTCCGCCTGTCATAAAGTAAGGGATCGTCACTTTTAATATATCATATTCCCAGCCCATGTTCTTTGCGAGTAAGGCATAGGCAGCGCTGCCTGTAAAAATAGCTTTGTATTTATCGCTGTTCTCAAATTCCGTTACCGCACGGATTGCCGCACCGCCTTGTGAGTAACCTGCAATGCCTATTTTATCTTCATCAATCCTGCCGCAGAAAATACTGTTCGTGTCTTTATTCAAAGAGATCATATAATCTAAGGTTTCAGAAGTGGTATCGCCTGTTCCGTTCTGTTTATCATCGTTCCCGATTACCACAAATCCCCATGACGCTAAACGCTCAAAGTAAGGTTGATAGATCAATGCGGGCGTATTGCTGCCGTTTGCAACAATACCAAATACGAAAGTTTCCGATAGATTTATTATCCGATTTATATTTAACGCTTGAAACAGTAAAGTCACCCTTGCCCGAATACTTTTTCTCCAGTTTTGAATCCGACTTGAAGACTGTATAATAATCATCTGACAAAAGCGGTTTTTTAGAATCAAAATAATTCTTGACCATAAGCGCTGCAACAAGGGCAATAATACATAAAACAACAATTCCCAAAATGTACATAACCTTTTTCATTCTCCATTAATTCCTTTCTTATTGACAAATTTGTTTCTGAGTGTTAGAATCAAATCGTCATAAACAAAAATACTTATAAAGTACATTTGTTCCTGATTGGCATTAATGTACTCAAAAAATATAGCCATGTCAACAGATACAAATGTGAAAAAATATTTCTAAGCGCTATGCGGAACAAAAAGGAGGGTTTTGTACCTCATGAAAAAGAATCAAACTCTATTTATGAAGCTGTGCCTTGCCGACGCTCTTATTAAACTTATGCAGTCACAATCTTTTGATGAAATCAATGTAAATGCAATTTGTGAAAAAGCAGATATTGGACGCACAACATTTTATCGTCACTTTGATAGGAAAAACAACAAAGAGAATTTGCTTATTTTCAAGATTGACTATGAATGGGAGCGATATGCTGATGAACACGAAGAAGATGCTGCAAAAGATAAAGGCAAACTTCTCACCAATTTTATATATGAAAACAGAAAGCTGTTTTCTCTCCTGAATAAGCATGGACTTATAACAACCGTTATGCAAGCAATGGAAAAGCTAATCCCCGACGAGGAAATCTACGATAAGCAAGCCTCGTATCTTATGTCTTTTTTTATCTATGGATACTTCGGAATCATCTATCAATGGATAAAATATGACTTTGATGAAACGCCCGAACAGATCCAAAAACATATTAACGACACAATTACCTCAGGGTTAAATCAAAACTCATAAAAACAAGCTGGCAAGAAAATTTCCTGCCAACTTGTTTTTATATAGACTTATGTATTAGTCCACCATGAAATTCTTCAGTATAATATATTCGCACATAGGCAAGGTTTTCCGATTGCCGCACTTTGTTAATCTTGTTATGAGATTTCCTGCCCTTACATTTGTCTTTATGAGAAATCGAAGCAAGGGTAAACTTGTATGAAACGTATAAATAGATAAGGGAAGCAGACTAATCGCTTATAAAACCGTGTGTTTCAAATTATTTGTCCATGCTTTGAACCAGTTTAATCTTATCGCTTCTGCTTAATTGCTTAATTTCATATTCTCTTTTCATAGCACTTTGTTTATCGCTGTGAACTTCAAAATATACACATGCAAGTGGTTTATGCGCTTTTGTATATTTGGCACCTTTGCCTTGTAAATGTGCCTGAAAGCGATCATATAAGTTCGTTGTCCAACCGGTATAATAGGAATGATCGATGCATTCCAAAATATATACATATGCCCCAGGCTGTTTAGGGAGTGTCAGCATGATTCCAGCGGTACCACTGTGGCTAAGCCGCCCAACGAGGTTTCTCTGAGTTCCATCGGCAGTTTTTTTCCGGTATAATTCATGGTATTGACAATCATATCAAAGCTCACTCGATTTTGTTTTACCTTAGAGATAAATTCCGCCAAAATCGCTGCGTCCATCGCTCTTAATGCTGCCACTGCATTTCGTTCAATGCAAGGTATCATGACATAACCACCAACCGGATCACAGGTTAAACCAAGATGATGTTCGATTCCCATTTCTGCCGCATATTCAATCTGATGCTGGTTCAATCCGCGCAAATACGCTACCATAGCCGCTCCCATTGCACAAGCAGCACCGATTTCCGCCTGACATCCGCCCTGTGCGCCGGAAATGGTCGCATTTTGTTTAATCAGATTACCGACCAAACCGGCAATTTTCAATCCCTTGATCAATTCCTCACGCTGCAACTTGCGATCATAATAATAGTAGTAGATCAGTGCCGGAAGTACACCGCTGCTGCCTAGTGTCGGAGCTGTTACCGTAATCCCGCCTGCCGCATTTTCCTCGCTGGCACTGTATGCATAAGCGCTGAGCAGCAGTTTTTCCTTTTCTGCCGGATGCTCACATACATTTGCCTTATCCAACAGTTTTCTTGCGATCCGCTCCAACTTCAGCTTACCGGGAAGTATTCCCTTCGTATTTAATCCGTTATCTACAGTACTGCACATTTGCAACAAAATCTCATTTAGATACTCATTTACATTTTCAAAACGATCGACATACTCCCATAGACTAATATTTTCCTGTTTACAGTATGCGCTGATCTCCATCATTGAATGATGCGGATATATTTCTCTCCCCTCATCACTTTCCTGACCTTCGATCACAATCGCACCGCCGCCGACGGAGTATACCGTCCATTGACCCAATTCAGTATCTGCCCCATCATAAGCATACAGTATCATCGTGTTGGGATGCTTCAGTTCTTCTCCGATCTTAAAATGAATCTGACAAGGAATCGGTGCGAAAGTTTTTTCAATAATCCTATCACTCATATGACCTTTGCCGGTCAAAGCCAATGATCCGAACAATTCCACCTCATAGCGCTGTGCTTGCGGAAACGCATCTTGAAACAGCTTTGCTGCTCGCTGCGGCCCTAAGGTATGCGAAGATGAAGGACCCGGACCAATCCTATAGAGTTCCTTTAATGATTTCATGCGTGATCACCTCTCAGTAAAAACAATTCTAAGCCTAAGGTTTTATCCACCTTTCCTGACTTAATCGACTGATCCAGTTCAGCCAAGCGATTCAATGTCGCTAATAAATCATCGGCACTGAACCGATGGCAAATACCGAGTGCCAGTTTGACTCGATATGGATGTACCCCCAGCTGAGAGGCAATTTCATCTTGACGATTCATACCTCTTTGCATAGCACATCTTACTTGATACAGTAAATGAAATTGGGATGATATTAAAGCAATTAAATAAATCGGATCTTTATTCAGCACTTGTAGATCATTCCAAATCTGAAAGCATTTCTTTCGATCTTGATTTACAACGGCATTGACTAATGCGAAGACATCATCTTCCAAAGATCTGGTAATCAGCTGTGCAATCAGCTGTTCATCAATTGTATCTCCGTATAAGGCAAGTTTATCCAACTCATTTTGAATCATACCAATATCATACGGCAAGCGTTCACATAAACTCTGAAAGCATGAATGTGATAATTGAAGCTGTCTTTTTTGAAGCTGTTCCTTAACAAAGGACGGTAATGAATGCTTATCTAAACGATTGCATACGCTCACCTTACAAAAAGATAATATCTGCTTTACGGCTTTTTTGCGCATATCTGCTTTCGCAAAAGAACCGGTAAAAATAAGTACTGTAGAATCCATCGGCTGTTTTAAATATTCCAATAAAGGCTCTAATGTATAGCCGGTGGAATCCTTTGCGCTTAAAAATTCACTGTCTTCAATAATAATACATTTCTTTTCACTGAAAAAGCTGATTGTCTGCGCATCGGCGAGTATCACATCTAAACCGACATCTAACGCAGAATATACCACTGTGTTCATTTCATCGCGAATTCCGATTTCTTTTTGAACAACGGCATTGATCGCATTTTTTATTTGATAAGCTTCCTCGCCATGTATGACATAATTCATAAAAATATCACCTAAGCTTAATTATACCAAAATCATGCGTTGCCGTCTTGTATATCTGAAAGATATTTGTAATTTTTATACTGACTGCTCCATAATGCGGCGTATCGAGGACCTTTACTTTCGTATTAGCCAGTGCAGTAAGCACCTCTTGATGCGGATGACCATAGAAATTATGCGCACCGCAGGAGATTAAGCCGATGAACGGATGCAGAGAATGCAGAAACAGCGGTGAAGAAGCACTTTTTGAACCATGATGCCCAACCTTTAAAATATCGGCTCTTAGATTTGGATATAGTTTCATCAAGGCAGTTTCCGCCTGTTTACCGGCATCTCCCATAAATAAGAAGCGCAGTCCGAATAAATCGCTGTAGGTAATCAAACTGTTTTCATTTTTATCGCTAAATTCTTTCTCAGCCAACAAAAACTGAAAGTGAAAGCTGCCAAATGTCACATCATTTTGTTTCGCTGTTATCACCCGTTTTACTTCCATTAATTCCTGAAGCTGTTCCAAACCGCCGCTGTGATCTAAATCATCATGAGTGATGATAAGCAGATCAATGCTTGTAATACCTTGTGCATGCAGCGCGGGTACGATAATTTCCTTCGGTATATTTCTTGATTCGCTGCCTGCGACATCTATCAGAATATTGCCCTGATGAAACGGCAGTGAAATCAAGGTACAATCCCCTTGTCCCACATCCAGCATTAACACCTGTGCATACGGACGCAAATACGGCGCCGTTTGAGAATAAAGAAGCAGCATGACAAGCGCGCACATTGCTTTTATATTGCGACGTTGAAGTAGCTTTAGTAAAGCAGACAGCCATAGCAAAATAAAGCAGAGCGACGCCTGATAATAAAAGGACAGATGAAATGCTTCAATCGATGAAACGATGCTCAGCACTGCGGTTCCAATCTCCTGCATTAATGCGAACGGAAAAAGCAAAGTAATTAATGCACAACCGTAATTTATCATATAGAAAAAACGAAGAATTGAGAACATCAGTAATGAGATTACATCAACCTCATGAAAATAATAGAATTGCAACGGGATTAAAACAGCGCAAGTATAAAGTAAACGAGGAACAGAATTTTTTTGAAACAGCAGCAGAAAACGAAATAAAAACGGCAGTACAAAAACAAGCTCATTTACAATATATGGACGCAGTATTAACAATATCAATACCGAAATTCCCAGTCGATCGCTCATATCCATATGCGGAAAAAGAAAATGGACAAGGCGGAAACAGAAAATGCGCAGTAAAGAATCACGCCATGACGTCAGATGCGCAATCAATACAATTATGCAAAGGCACACCGATTGGGCGCTGCGCTTTGATACCCACAGAGAAAATACAACCGTAAGACAGTGTAACAACAAACTTAAATGAATACCGGTAGAACCGATCAATTCAAAGGATGGTGCGTCCGCATCTTCGATATGATAAAACGTCTGCTTCAACCATGACTTAAGCGAATCATCATAACTCTGTACTCGCTGCCACATGCGAGCTCTCCATGTATTACCCTGTGCTGTCAGTCTGCCTTTATTCAGTTGACAGCTTTGAGTAATTCCACGTTTTTTCATATACGCCGAGAAATCAAATAAACCGAAATTCTTCAAAGAACTTAATTTTTCGCAGCTAATATCGGCAGAAACCACATCATCCAATCCATAATCCGCAGCCTCATACAATAAGATTCTGCCTTGTCCGTAATCTGCGATTGCATAGCTTGAATGAATTTCAACGATGTGCAGTTCGGTACGACGATCGGGAATATCAGCTACGGTCGGTTTGATCCGGATCATCAGAATAAACAATAACGCAAAAGCGATCAGACAGTAAAAGCCCTGTCGCTTTATTAAAAACGGAATCAAAAACAGCCATAACCACCATGAAAGCGGATAAGGCACAAGACATAAGAGGATCGCACACAGGGCGCAATAAAGCCAAGTATATCTCATAAGCAAATTTCACTTTTCATTCGTTCAAACAGCTTATCGCCGATTCCCTTTACGCGTTTGATATCCTCTAATGAAACAAAGGGCGCCTGTTCTCTTTCCGCAATAATTCGTTGTGCCATTTTTGCTCCGATGCCGGGTAATGTGTCCAGTTGTTCTGCCGTTGCGGTATTAATTGATATACATGTTTGTTTTCGTTTGGCAGGAATAATCAATACATCGCCGTGCTGCATCTGTTGAGTTTGATTGATACCTGCCGTATCTCCGGTTTCACATACTCCGCCCGCCGCATGCAAAGCATCAGCGATTGTCGCTTCCCATGCCAGTTCATAAACCCCAGGGTTCATCACCTCGCCTTTTATTTCCACCATCTTTTTTTCTGCACGCTCGCTGACTATTTCAAAGGTTGGATTCGACACCCCCAAGCAAAAATAAATCGGAATCAGTACAATTAAACAATACCACCATTTACGCATAAAAAACACCTCCTATCTTTATATACAAGATAAAAGGTGACTTTACAAAAATTTATTGATTTTTTTTAATGTAATGCCGTGATTTTCACATCATAAGGCACTTCAGCACCGGATACGGTGATCTTATCGCCTACTTTATGATCCATTAACGCAACCGCCAACGGTGTAATATTAGACAGCTTTCCGTTCAACGGATCCGCCTCGATAGAACCGACGATCGTATATGTTTCTTCCTCGTCGGAGGAAAGATCTAAAATCGTCACAGTAGATCCCAGTGTCACTGTTTTAGAGGAAGAAGACCCTTTATCCTCTTCAATGATCTCCGCATTCGCAATCATCGCTTCTAAATCACGAATACGTGCCTCAACACGTGCCTGATGATCTCTCGCCGCATCATAATCGGCATTTTCACTTAAATCGCCTTGAGCGCGTGCTTCCTGAAGCTCTCGTATTACTTCTTTACGTACGACATGGATTAACTCATCCTGTTCCCGTTTTAATTCATCTAAACCTGCTTGGGTAACTAAAAATTTCTCTTGAGCCATGTTATTCACTCCTATTCGTGCCTTATTATAGCATGTTTCTCTTTTAAATACTATTATTTTTTATTGCGATCTGATTGACAAAATTCTTTCTCATCTGCATTACAAAGCTATCGCTCAACGAAGATAACGCTCTACATTAGCTTCATGTTCTTCCAAGGTATTTGCATAATATACCTTGCCGTCTCCGTAAATATCAGCCATAAAATACAGATAATCATTCGCAGTCGGATGCAAAACGGCACGGATCGCCGCTTCCCCCGGATTCAATATCGGACCGATTGGAAGACCTTCATGTAAATACGTATTGTACGGTGAATCGATATCAGAATTGATTTCACAATCGATTGCTTTTTTATATTCTTCATATAGTGCATAACAAATTGTTACACTGGACTGCAGTTTCATATCAATCGCAAGGCGGTTTTCAAACACCTGTGCAATCAAGCCCATATCTTCCTCGGTTTTCGCTTCATACTGAACCAAAGAAGCCAAGGTGATAATATCGTGAAGACTGCGTCCGTTTGTGCTAATATCACCTTTCAGCTTTTGATAAATATTCGCAAACTGATTTAAAAAAGTCTCTGTGATTTCCTCTTTTGTCGCATCCGCATCAAAGCTGTATGTTTCAGGATATAAATAGCCTTCCAAACGCACTCTTGTCTGATCATTCAAAATGCTTTCATCCAAAAATTCATAATGATCGATTAATGAACGCAAATAAGCTTCATCATTCCATAAAGCCAATAATTCCGATGCTTTTATGCCGAGCTTTTTCTCAATCTCAGCTGCGATATCCTTAGCCCACATGCCTTCTATTACCGTAATACGAATCTGTTTTCCGGATGCATTTGCGGAATCATTCATATAAGACAAAAGCTCGTTTGTATTCCATGCACGATCTAATTGAAAATGTCCGGCTTTCATCTGATTCAAACCGTGAAGCCGCGCATAAATTTTAGCAATCGCTGCATTTTTAATAATATCTTCTTCAGCTAAGCGATCAATAACACTAGAAGCACTGTCTCCCTCGATAACCTCAAAATCGACAATTTCGCTTTGATCACTTATCGGCTGCAAATTCATTTGATAAAATAAAAATGTACCTAAAAAGATAATCAAGACGGAAACTGCCGCAATTAAGGAGATCAATACTTTCTTATTCTGTATCGTTTTCTTCATCCTGACTGAAGGCTCCTAATACTTCTTCTACCATAGACCACTCTTCATCGGTTTCAATCGGCAGTAAATTACCCGCATCATCATAAGCAGAAGCGTACACTTCCCCGCTTTCATCCTGCGGATCGGCAAAGACCACATATTTCTTGCCCTTTTCTTCATTTTCAAATGTAAACAGAATTTCCATTTGCATTTCTTTTCCGTTTTCATCATGCACATACAACGTATTTGATTCTAACATGAGATACCTCCTATTTATGCTCATTATTGATTCATTTATTTTATTTCACCGATATGTATTCCAAACGCGCATCGCTTTTCTATACGATTTTTATATCGCTTTACTATTATAAAGCAAGGGGCATGACGCCCCTTAATTTTGACTGTCTAAATAGCTTTGTAAAATCTGCACGGATGCCATCTGATCGATCACTTTTTTGCGTTTTTTACGTGATACATCAGCGGCAATCAGAATTTTTTCCGCAGCGACCGTTGTTAAACGCTCGTCCCACAGAACCACTTCAACCCCTGTTTGTTCTAATCTCTCCTTAAAAGCAATAGAGATTTCACCACGTATTCCGACATCACCGTTCATATGCTTCGGCAATCCCAATACGACTTTATGTACTTGAAGTTCTTCCATGATTGAGGTAATTTGTTCATAGGCAGAATCATAGTCTTCTTCTGCAAAACGAACGGTTTTATATGCACGGGCAATCATCCCGAGTGCATCCGAAACACTTACTCCGCATGTGACGGATCCTAAATCAAGACCTAAAATACGCATCACTATTTTTCGTCCTTTAAATACGCACGCACTAATTCCTCAATGATTTCATAGCGTTCCACTGTTTGAATCAGTGTACGAGCATTATTATGGGAAGAAATATAAGCAGGATCATTAGAAATCAAATATCCCGCCAGTTGATTGACAGAATTATAACCGCGCTCATCCAGTGCTTCCTTTACGATGCGTAGGATGTGCTTAATATTATCTCTGCGCAGTTCATCTGATTTAAATGACATAGTTTCAGTAATATCGTTCATGGTATTACCTCCTTTTCTATATGCTTACCTATTATTTTACCGTATTATTCGCAAAATTTAAAGAGCGAATCCCAGTTTATTTTTAATAAAGATGATTGCCTCAGCAATTTTGGCAGTATTTTTAGCACCGGACTGTGCTAAATCAGGACGACCACCGCCTTTGCCGTCACAGATAAGTGCCGCTTCTTTTACTAAATCACCGCATTTAATGCCGCTTTCTACCGCTGCTTTGCCGGCTCCCGCTACAAATATTGCCTTGTCTTCCAGTTTAGAAGCCAAGAAAACGACAGAATTCGGCAGTTGTCCTTTAATGGTCGTCGCAATATCCTTTAATGCGTTCGCATCGGCACCATCCAGCTGTTCAATAATGACATCGAGCTGATTGACTGTTTGTTTCTGTTCCATCAATTCCTTTGCCTTTAATACGAACATCTGATTATGTAAAGCGTTCAGTTCCTTTTTCATCTGTTCTGCTTCCTGAAGCATTTGTGAAACTTTTTCCTCTACATGATGCAGACCCTTTAATTTTAATGAACCGGCAATATTTTTTAAAGACTGCTGCGCACCCGCAAATTCCATATACGCATCATAACCGCTTTTTGCGGTAATTCGTCGAATACCGGAACCGATACTTTCTTCCGCGATAATCTTGCAGATGCCGATTTCCTGTGTATTATTCACATGACATCCACCGCAGAATTCCTTTGAAACATCGCCCATCGTTACCACACGCACAATATCGCCGTATTTTTCATCAAACAGTGCAGTGGCTCCGCTTTGCTTCGCTTCCTCAATCGGCATATATTCTTTCTGTACCGGATAGGCTGAGCAAATATAACGATTGACTAACTGCTCAATTTCCTGAAGTTGTGCATCACTTACTTTCTCAAAGTGAGTGAAGTCAAAGCGTAAATATTCCTCAGATACAAAGGAGCCTGCCTGTTGAATATGATTTCCGACCACTTGTTTTAATGCACTCTGTAATAAATGCGTACAAGAGTGATTATTGGTGATAATATTGCGCTTTCTTTCATCGATCATGACTGTCACATAGTCATGTAAGGATAAAGTTCCGCTCTGCAAAGTAATACTGTGCAGATGCTGCTTATGCGGTGCTTTCACAACCTTTTCCACCACTGCACTCATCTGCGCATTTTTCAACAAGCCGCTGTCGGCAACCTGACCGCCGCTCTCTGCGTAACAGACTGTTTGATCTAATATAACCTCACCGCTGTCAGTTAATTCATCCACTGCCTTGCCATCTTTAAACAATGCGATGACCTTCGCTTCACATTGTGCTTGATCATAGCCGATGAATTCACTCTTTTCCGTGAAGTTCATTAAATCGGCAGACTGAGAAGACATAGACTGCGCTTGATCACGTGCATTGCGTGCGCGCTCCCGCTGCTTTTCCATTTCCGCATGAAAGCCTTGTTCATCTACCTGATAACCGTTTTCAGCAGCAATCTCCAATGTCAATTCAAACGGGAAGCCGTATGTATCATATAATTGGAATGCCGTTTTACCGTCTAGCATATGATCCGTACGCTCTTTCATCACGTCCATCAACAAACGCTCTCCGTCAGCTAAGGTAGCGGAGAAGCGTTCTTCCTCTGCCTTTACCAACTTCATAATTGTGTCCTGTTTAGCTTCTAAATACGGATAGAAATCTTTCATAATTTCAACTACAACCGGCACCAAGCGATAAAGGAACGCCTGCTCGATTTCCAGCTTACGAGCAAAGCGAACGGCACGTCTCAGTACACGACGAAGCACATACCCTCTGCCCTCATTCGCAAACAAGGCACCGTCCGCAAGGGCGAAACTTACCGTTCTGATATGATCGGCGATTACACGATATGCCATTTTATATTCATTCTCATAAGGATGCTTGGAAAATTGCTTAGTCGCTTCAATAATCGGTAAGAATAAGTCGGTATCAAAATTAGTTTCACCGCCTTGTATCAATGATACAAGACGCTCTAATCCCATACCGGTATCAATATTTTTCTGTGGCAGTTCCTGATATTCACTGCGCGGTAGCTCCGGCTTACAGTCATATTGAGAGAAGACAACATTCCATACTTCGATATAGCGGTCATTTTCCGATTCTTCAAAGAACAGACGCTCGCCCAATCCTTCAGGATCATAGGCTTCTCCACGATCATAGAATATTTCCGAATCAGGTCCTCCCGGTCCTTCACCAATCTCCCAAAAGTTATCCTTTGTCTTTAAAATATGCGACGGTGATACCCCGCACTCTTCACTCCATACTCGATACGCTTCCTCATCGTCTTCATAGACGGAGATATACAGCTTATCTTTAGGAAATGCGATCCATTTTTCATCAGTTAAAAATTCCCACGCAAAATGAATTGCATCGCGCTTAAAGTAATCACCGATGGAAAAATTCCCGAGCATTTCAAAGAAGGTATGATGACGTGCTGTTTTTCCGACATTTTCAATATCATTAGTACGAATGGATTTCTGCGCATTCGCAATACGCGGTTTATCCGGTTTTAGTGTTCCGTCAAAGTATTTTTTTAACGCAGCAACTCCAGCATTGATCCATAAAAGGGTCGGATCATTATGCGGAACCAATGAAGCACCCGGTTCAATCATATGGTCCTTACTTGCAAAATAATCCAAAAACATCTGTCTTACTTGATTTCCTGTCAACTGTTTCATAATTTCCTCCTTGTATAAAAAAAACGTCCCTGAAATTCAGGAACGAAAGCAATTTCCGCGGTACCATCCCGATTTACTTCCAACAGAAGTACACCTTTGCATCTGTATCGTCGATTTTTCACACGCAGCAATCTCCCCGACAGCGTTCTTTATCACTCATCAAGGCTCGCACCGACCGCCTATTCTCTTGCATGAGTTTGATAAATACTACATCCGTTTCTTTGACTGCTGATTATCTTTCATATTATAGCATAGATACCACAGTGTTTCAATTTCAATTTTTATTTTTATTATTGTACTGCACAGCTTTTACATTTTATGAATTACCGATATTTATCAATTACATCAAATAATTGTAAAAAAGCAAGGGAAAACCCTTGCCTTAAAACTGCAATATACTTAAAATCAACATTACCACAATAATGGAAACAATGACTACCCGATATACATAGAGCTTCCATTTTTGTTTCTGCTTTGCTTCACTTTTTGCGCTCATTTTACTACCACCTTTACTTTGCAATCTTTACTTTTGTCCATAATTCCGAGATCAGCTTACGTGATTTTTCATTATAATGGAATATTTCATCTTTCTCATAACCGGTACGCGGTAAGTATGCTTCATTATCGGCATAAATTCCTTCCGAACCGCTACATTCTTCCAGCACCTCATCATTCGTTGATGCATAACCGACAAATTCCGTATTCTTCATACTGTTTTCATACTCTAAAATAAAGTTGATATATTCGTTTGCCAGTTTTGGATTCGGCGCATTTTTCGGAATCACCATTGCATCACTCCACAAGTTCGTACCTTCCTTCGGCATAAAATAACCCATGTCTTCATTTTCAGAAAGGATATAAGTCGCATCACCGCTGTAAACAAGCGCCATATCCTTATTACCGTTTGCCATCGCATCAATAACCTCATCGGTAACTATTTCCGGTTCCATGGTTGATACAGCCTCTTTCAGCCATTCATACGCTTCCCTAAGCTGATCCTCATAATCGGTATTCATTGAATAACCTAACGCCTTTAAAGCCATCATAAAGGAATCACGTTCCGAATCATACATATAAATATGACCTTTATATTTTTGATTCTTGAATATATTGTAACCCTCTTTTTCTAAATCTTCAATATCTACATTGTTTTTATTATAAACAATTCCGACAGTTCCCCAAAAATACGGAACACTGTAGATATGATCGGGATCATAGGATAAGGCATTAAGCGGTTCAGCCAAATTGATTATATTTGGTATCTGATCATGATTCAGCGGCTGTAAAAATTCTTCTTTCAATAAGCGCTCGATCATATAATCACTAGGCACAAGTATATCATAACGCTCTCCACCCTGCAGCTTTGTATACATCAGTTCATTAGAATCAAACGTATCATAAATGATTTTTACACCATATTGTGCTTCAAAAGCAGTATTAATCTCTGGATCAATATATTCACCGACATTATATATTTTTAAAGTGTCACTGCCGAAGCGTGCGATTGCGTCCTCACTGCTCATCTGCGATTTGGTACCGCTTTTCAGCCAATACAAACCGCCGGTGATAAATAAAGCAAAGCACAATGCGACAATACCTGTTGCGTGTTTGGATATACGATTTGTCTTTGTTTTGGTTTTTTCTTTAATGATCGGCAATAAATTCACTAACAACAAAGTAATTGTAATCATTAATACAATGATCGTCGACAATGCATTAATACTCGGATTGATACGCTTACTCATCGTCCAAACGAGCGTTGAGATGTTTTTTACCCCATTACCGGTCACAAAATATGAAATGGTAAAATCATCAAATGACATTGTAAAAGCAATCAATGCGCCGGAGATAATACCGGGTAAAATTTGTGGTACTATAACCTTCGTCATAGCCTGCCACGGAGTTGCGCCTAAATCCATAGCAGCTTCAGCCAAATTATCATCGAGAGAGCGCAGTTTCGGCATTACGCTTAATATTACATACGGAATACAAAAGGCGATGTGAGCAAGCAGCATTGTCAAGAAACCTTTTTCGATTCGCAGCGACACATAGAACAACATAAAACCAACTGCCGTTACGATTTCCGGATTCATAATCGGCAGATTGTTGATCTGAGATACAACCTCACGCACAATGCGCCGTGATTTACTTAAACCGATTGCCGTAATTGTTCCGACTGCGGTAGAAACAACAGTCGCAATTACTGCAGTCACAAGTGTATAATAAATTGCTTCCAACATGTTTGGATCATGAAGCATTTTCTCATACCATCGCAAAGAGAAGCCGTCAAAGCTTGTCAAAGAACGTGAATCGTTAAATGAAAAGATCAGCATATATAAAATCGGAAAGTAGAAAAACAGCAATATGGCACCGAGTAAAAAACGGCGTAGTAACTTACGGCGATTCATTATGCCTTACCTCGCTTTCTTGCCATAGCATCATCACTCTTATCCAGCTTTCTTGTAATATACATTGAAATCATAATAATGCATGCCATAATCATTGAAATTGCGCTGCCGAAATTCCATTCACCTACAGTAATAAATTGATTCTCGATCACATTTCCGATCAGCATATATCCGCCTCCGCCCATAAGCTTAGGAATGACAAAGCTGGAAACAGCCGGTAAAAACACCAGGGTTATCCCGGAAATTACCCCCGGCAAAGAAAGCGGCAGAGTCACCTTCATGAAACGGTGAAAGCGATCAGCACCTAAATCATTTGCCGCATCCAACAGCGAATTGTCCAGCTTGGCAAGTGAGGATTCAATCTGTAAAATCATAAAGGGGATAAAATTATAAACCATACCGAGTACGACAGCAAAATCCGTATACAGCAGCTTTTGCGGCTCAAAACCAAGCAGTTGCAGCACATAATTGATCAAGCCGTTATCGGATAAAATACCGATCCACGCATAAGTGCGCACCAGCATATTGATCCACATTGGCAAAGTGATCAGCAGAATATACAAATTTCGTTGTTTGGGCTTGCTATTAGCAATCAAATACGCAATCGGATAACCGATTAAAATACATAATATGGTAGTTAAAAAAGCAATTTTTAACGAAATCCACAAGGTACTTAAGAAATCAACATCAGTGAAAAAACGGATAAAATTCTCTAAAGTAAATTGCAAGGTTGCGACATCATTTCCTTGCTTGGTAAGTGCATAGAGTACAATCAGCAACATCGGAATCACGATCATTGCCGCAATCCATAAAATATACGGATAAGTCAAACGCTTGAAAGTCTTCATATTAATACCCTATTTTACTCATCACATGAATATCCTCAGGATAGAAATTCAATGCGATTTCCGCTCCTTCTTCGCTCATATCCGTCGTATGCACCTTAAATACACGCCCTTTGGTTGAGAATGTCACTTGATAAACCCCAGGACTGATCGTATCCGGATCGAAATCATATTCTACATCCTCGATTTCCACAATGCTTTCATCGCTTAATTTCCATCCCTGTGCATTTGCCCATGTCTTTAAATCCGTATCCAAAGCAACGCTTTCTTTGATTTCGTCAACACTTTTAAAGAAGTTGAATGCGGAGATTGCTTCATTCTTTTTCGGATTCTCTACATATTTCTGCTCTACTACCATAATATTAACGGTTACAGCTGTACCGCCGGCAGTGGAAAAGGTTACCGGATAATTACCGACTTCTTCTTTTAATTCATATTCAATTTTAGAAATTGATAAATATTCATCATTTTCCGGATCCCATGCCTGCGCGTCGGCACGCGCAATAATTTCCGCATCATTCAATTCTTTTACATCTTCTAAATCCACAAAGAAGTGATTGGCTGAGATTCGCTCCTTGGCATCACTGGAAGCGACATCATGTTCCTTAGTCACGTTCATTTTCACGCTGACCGTAGTGCCGGGAACTGTTTCAACCATAATTTCATAATGAACACCTTTAAACAATACTGATTTCACAACACCGTTCATTTTTCCGCTGTCTTGTGCAACGATATCTAGATCCTCGGGACGAATAACAACATCAACTGGTTCATGTTCCTTAAAACCGACATCAACACAGTCAAAATCTATATCATCAAAACGCACGCGTTTATCCTCGAGCATGATGCCCGGAATGATATTAGATTCACCGATAAAATTTGCCACATAGCGATTCTGCGGTTCATTGTAAATATCGGTCGGCGATCCTACCTGTTGAATTTCGCCATCCTTCATGACAACGATTTTATCACTCATCGTCAAGGCTTCCTCTTGATCATGCGTCACATAGATAAAAGTAATCCCGACTTCCTGCTGAATACGTTTTAACTCATATTGCATTTCTTTTCTGAGCTTCAAATCAAGCGCTGCCAACGGCTCATCCAACAGTAAAACCTTCGGCTCATTCACAAGCGCTCGTGCAATCGCAATACGCTGTTGCTGACCGCCGGAAAGCAGTGTAACATTACGCTGTTCAAAACCTTCTAAATTGATCAGTTTCAACATTTTCATTACTTTCTGTTCGATGACATCCTTGCTCATTTTTTTGATTTTTAAACCGAAAGCAATATTTTCATAAACATTCATATGCGGAAATAAAGCATATTTTTGAAACACTGTATTTAATTCTCGCTTATACGGCGGCAGATCACTGATCTCCTCACCATCAAAGATGACTCTGCCTTCATTTTGTTTCAGAAAGCCTGCCAGTATTCTCAACAAGGTTGTCTTGCCGCAGCCGCTCGGTCCTAATAAGGTCACAAACTCATTTTCATAAATGTCGAGGGATATTCCCTTTAAAACAATCTGCCCGTCAAAATCCTTAACAATATTTTTAAATTCAATTAATCGCTTTGCTTCATTCATTTCCATCACTATCCTCCTAGAACATCGGTGGTGTACTTACCCATAACAGCGATGCATCGTGCTTACCGCTGTTTTTTAAATAATGCGTATTGCGCCCACTGATATAAAAAGTTTCACCCTTTTTCAATGTATACTCTTTATCACCGTTTACTAATGTAATCTTCCCTTGCAGTACATAACCGAATTCCTCACCGATATGCGGATCGACAATCTGTGAAGTTCCGTTCGGCTTCAGACTCAGAATCATCGGTTCCATTTCATTTTTCTGTGCATTGGGAATGATCCAGTAAATCGTAAAATCTTCCTGCTCATCAATAAAAAAATCGTCTGTATGAAAGACGATCTGTTCCTCTCTGCTCTCTTTAAAAAAAGTAGCTAGATCGGTTCCCAACGCTTCTAAAATATCTTCCAACGTAGAAACCGACGGAGAAGTCAGATTTCGCTCCACTTGACTTAAAAATCCTTTTGTCAGCTCGCTGCGGCTCGCAAGTTCTTCCAGTGTCAGATCATTGCGAATACGCAGCTGCTTAAGCTTTCGACCGATATCCATATGCGCCCTCCTGTTTAGTATTACTAAACTTTAAGTATAGTATTTCAAACAACATTATTATACATGATTCTTTAATTTATGCAATAGGTTTTAAACAAAATGTTTAATATTTTAAACTCAAGAGATATAGGAAGTACAAGATGAACAGCATATCATTCGATAACAAAATAAAAACGGACACATACACATATGTCCATTCGTATATTTAGAATATCTAAATTATTTATCAATTATTTATTGGCATCTACATAAGCGTTGATATGACGTTCTACAACAGAGAATGGTGCCTGTCCGCTCTCTAACAGTGCCGTATGGAATCCTAAGTCAGTAAATTTATCACCCAATGCTTCCTGAGCCTCCGCTTTTAAATCAATTATTTCTTGATAACCGACATAGTAAGATAAGAATGAGGTAGGATTATAACATATCTGATCGTAGATTGCTTGTGCCTGTGAGCCGTCTAAGCCTTTTTCATTACAGAATTTTTCAAGATCCTCAACACTCCATCCTTCATAGTGGATTCCGATATCAATCAATGCGATAACCGCATGCTCATATACACTCATGGTTTCACTCAATTCTCTGATTTCTTCATCCGCATCGATATAATTTAATGAGTACAGTTCCACATAAGTTGCATAACCTTCTGTATAGCCAGAGAAATTCGCACATGCCAAACGCCATGGATTTTTTATATTGTTATACGCATATTGGATTTGATACATATGTCCTGGAATTCCTTCATGTGCCACCGTGGTAAAGGTATCGATTGTATCAATATCTGACTTGGCAGTATTATTTACTCTGATTTCTTTCGGTGTTGTACCATCGATTGCCGGTATATTAAAGTAAGCCATCACCCCGCCTGTTGATAAATCCGCAGGAAGCGGCTGAATGTTATAAGTCAGCTTACCGATATCCGGAAAATCCTTTTTATATTGATTTTCTAAATATCCCAATATAGCTTTGTATTCCTTATAGCCGGTACGTGTTTTATTTTCTGCATAAGTTTGATAGACTTCAAAATTACCCACCAGAATTTCTTGTGCTTTTTGTAAAGCATTTTGTTCGGTATTTTCTAAGCGCTTTTTAATTTCCTGTATTGTATCATCGCTGCCTGTAGCACGGCGGAACAATATTTCGTAAAATTCCTTGCCGTTTTTCATATTTGCCAAACCGCTTGTATGGTTTTCAGCCTTTTTTAGTTCTGTCATTGTGTCGATGACGTTTTGATAAGCAGGTAAGAAAGAACTTTGATAAGCTTCTTCCATTTGCTTTTTATAATTCGTTTTAGCATCACTGTTTAAATCCATTTCATCTACATGTTTTTTCATGGATGCAAGTGTACTTCCGCCCATACCGGCATCGACTATTTCTTGACAGCGATTAATCACTTCATCAATACTGATGCTCGTCATCCCCAGTTCAGCTTGCTTTTTCGTATATGCAAGATTGCCGTCCATATAAGGCTTTACATTCTTTAATAATGTAATCACATTTTTAACATCCTCTTCATTCCGCATTACAATATCCGCAAATAAGGTCGGAAGCTGAGTATGGTCTCCGCTCATGGTATTAAATACGGAACCCATATAGTCAAACTTTTCATCACTAGCATCTTCAGCTATATCTAACATGTATGCATAGCAGTCATAGGTATCTTTTTGCTCTTCAGTTAAAAGGTCTCGATCAAACGCTTTGAACGCTTCGATCGTTTCTGCGACTTCTTTGCGATCTTGTGCTGCATTTTCTTCTGAAAACGTCTCTCCGATTTGAATTTTAACTTCTTTAGGATCAACACCGAAATTTTCCGGATGTTCTAATAAGATATGTAGACTTAAGTAATCGTTTTCCATATCTGAAATAAAATCATTTTTAATAAATTCATCGAATTGCTTCTGCACTTCTGCGTCATCCTGTTTACTTTCACCGCACCCGCTTAACGGTAAGGCAAGAAGCAATGACAACAATAGGATCTTAACCGCTTTTATGTTCATAGCTTAACCTCTTTTCTTTACTTCTATCATTATATGATATTTTCTGTATTTAAGCAATGTTTATGCGGTTTAGGAGCAAGGATATTCTCAAGTGGTTAAGAAGACTTCACTTTAAGACAAATTTTCCATAGCGTATCTTTGGCTGGAGACATCATTTTAAAAGTTAAGCGGCTTTTTTCAATGTTAATACGAAAGGATCGCTGATAATACAAAATAAGAATAATTTTTTACCTGAATTGCAAGTAGAAAGTGGAAATAAGATAAGAGATTAAACATAGAAGCAAGAATCATCATAGAAACCAATGTTAGTTAATTCATGTAAGAAAGATTGTTCGGCGGAAATGTAGCCAAGAATCTTTCTTTTCTTATTGTTAATCTGCCGATTTATGGAACGAGAAACAGCTATATCAAC
>QZED01000090.1 GCA_009917405.1 bacterium c-19
ACAGCTGATATAAATATTGATGTAAATGGAGATGGAATTCCTGATGTTGATATCGACAGTGATGGAGATGGAAAGCCGGATGTGAATATCGATACTGACGGAGATGGAAAACCTGATGAAAATATCAAAGAAATCACTGAATGGAAACCTGATAAAAATGTCGATGGTGAATTTCCGTTTGATACAATGACATTTGATGAATCGGAGGAACCAAACAACCCTACAGTTGATGAACCTGTTTCTGATCATCCAAAGAATGATGACGGAAACTCAAATACATCAGTAAAAGGTCAATACAATCCCGCAACAAGTATGGGCGGAGCGAATACCGGTGATGAAACAAATAAAATACTTTTAGCAAGTGTTATGTTATCAGCATTTGGATTGATTAATTATTTATGTTTTAAATATAAGAAAGATACATTTCAATAAATCAAAGTCTCAATAGGTAGACGATACGAAACAGGTGTTTTTTAATCAAAAATGCCTGTTTTTCTATTCAGAAACATATATTTCAATAACTTTTTCCTATCTCTATTTATGTCTACATTTAGAGACAAAAGAGAAAGGATGATGGTTATGAGAAAGAAAATATTAATTATATCAATATGTTTAGTCAGCTCCATATTGATGATGATAAGCTCGAAAGGTATTATGAAAAATATCATAAATGCTCAATCAGCACCTGCTTTCCGAATGCCGAAAGGATCCAAAGTTGTATTAGGTAAATATAACAGTAAAGAAGTTGTATGGGATATTGGTAATAATGATAATAACGGAAGCTATGTATTGATGAGCAGTAAGCCCATAGATGATGCGATGAATCTTTTTGCAACTGATAGTGGTTTGCCGGTAATTACATCACCTGCAGCATTAGCGGATAGGGAAAATGCGATCTTAAAAATGAAAAGTACTTCCCACTCCTATTGTCCTGTAACACCGATAAAAAATAAAATTAATCAGATTTCATTGAACAGAAATGACGCTATTATATTGATTAGAATTCCGTTTTTGCCGTCGGTTCACGATGTAAAGAACGGTGGTAATTTAGGGTTATCTCTTTCAGATCGTGCTTATTCGAGTAGTATTACCTATTGGATAGATGGATACCTCAAAGGTCTTTACCTTGGTGGGACGGCATATATGTCAGCATACCACAATGCATCACAAAAACCAGCTGATTATAATTTAAATGATCGTGATGTTCGTGATTTCGATACCGGTGAAATAATACCACAAAGTGAAAATATTATGTGGTCGGAATGCCAGATGACTATTTATCAAGAAACTTACGCGATAAGACCATTTGCCATGGCTGATAATACAAAAATAATGTTTGCCGCAAATACCTCCTATACTGACGGAAGCTGGCATAGCTATACAATCGATACTGCAAACCTAAATGAAAACAATGAATTGAACCCTAATAAACTTAGAATTCAATCATCATTGACTGCATCTTTACTGGATATCAAAAGAAATAATCACAGTATACAAAAGGTTGCTAAAAACCAAAATGTTGACTTATCCATAAATGCGAATACCGGTACTAATACAAAAATGTCTGTAATCTTATATGATGATGCAGGGACACAAATTCAGTATTATAAGTTAGGAAGTAATACTCAAAACGGTACAAATGATTACACGTTAGATTTAACAGGAATACCGATAGGTAAGTATCAAGTGGCAGTGATTAATGAAGAATATGATGCTTCCTCTAACTTACCTGTAGAAAGCTCAGCTATTTCAGATTTAATGCCTTTAGAAATCGTAGAACCACATAAACTCACTTATACAAAGACACCGCAGAGCGGTGCGAGTGCCGGAAATGATTATGAATTCAGTAAGAATGTGAACGCAGGTCAGGCAGTAGGCAAGATTACAGTCAATCCACAAGGGGTAATGCCATTAACTTATACAGTAGAAACAAATGGTGATAATACGTATCAAAACTTTGAAGTAGACGGATTGAACAGTAGCGGTGCTTCAAGCAGTACTTCGTTGAATGTGAAAATAAAGAGTGCAGCGCCTGATTTAGTAAATGGGGGATTAAAGGCAGGGACTTATAAATTCTGTGTAAGTGCTAAGGATGCGAACGGTGATCCTACGACAGCTACATCAGATTCAAAGGTTTGTACATCGTTTACTGTAGAAAAGACAGATCTATCCATTGCTTTCAATGATCCGACACAGACAAAGAAATCAATTAGTGATGCGGCAACGGCGTGGAGTGAAACGGCGAGTGCGACTCCAAGCACCGGAACAAAGATCACCTATAGTGTGAGTGGTGGTGATATATCACTGATTAGTATTAATCCTGATACAGGTGCGATTACTTATACGGGAAGTAATGCATTGGGTAAAGTAAAGATTAAAGCAACAGTGGATGATGATCCAACTACCGGAGATGATAATTATAATTCTGCCTTTGTAGAAAAAGAGATTGTAATCTATCGAGAAGTAGACGGAAGTGTAACACCTCATTCTAATTCATCGGATACTACAACTCCAACTTTTACAGCTTCTGATTCCAATATCAGCACAGGGGGAATTATCGGTACAATTCACGGAACACTGGGTACACCTGATACAATCGGCGGAACTACTACGACATATCACTATGGTTTAAAGCCGGGAGTAGGAAATGCAAGTTTCTTCAGTGTAGACGCAAATACAGGAGTGATCAAAACAACAGCGAATTTAGGAGTAAACAGTTATCATATTACCGTAACAGTATCGGATAATTGGAGTAGAAAGGAAATCCCAGTGACAATCAATGTCGGAGTAGCTGCGGCAGAAGACTTGAAGTTCTATGAAAACAGCACCTCGACAACAGCGATCACGACAAAGAGTGCAGCTTTAACAGATACAGGAGTAGTGGTATATGCGACAGTCAGAGGAAGCAGTAATACCAATCCGGTAAAGTACAGTATCCAAGATGGATCAACGAATGTGATTGAAGTAAATGAAAACAGTGGGGCAGTGACAATACACGGAGTAGGAACAGTAACAATCGTCGCTAAGAAACAAGGAGCGGCAGGACAAGCAGA
>QZED01000091.1 GCA_009917405.1 bacterium c-19
TGGTAAACGAAATGTAGCAACGCACTATTTACAAGGATATTTAGCGTTATTTCAGTATAAAAGGAAGCATCCGTTATATTTGGATAATCACATATGCAGGAGTCTGTTTTATCAGTTAAATTGCATAAAAACTGCACTAAGAAACAAGGATATTTGTAGTGGAGTCAATATTTATAGGACTTTTTATAATTTATAAACACCTTTAAAATTAAAAGCGGAGTTTCTTTAAAAAAAAGTGAATATCTTCAAGAATATTTGGCAATTCTTATAAAAAAAGTGATTATAATAAATTATTATCTAAACCACTCTTTTTTTTACGTATTTTTGCATTTTTCATTCATTTATAGCCTTATCGATAAAATGAAGTATAATTACTTCGATCAATAATTTATTCATCCTCAAATATAAATTCAACATTACAGATAACTACGGTATCACCGTTGACACAGCCTGCATCACGAAGTGACTGATCCACATTCAGCTTGCGCATTCTGCGAGCAAACCGCATGATATCTTCATCATTGGTGAGCTTAGATGCAGAAAAATTGCGTTCGATTAAAGAACCGCTGACCTCCCATTCATGCTCGGCAAGTTTTTGAATGGTAAATGGTGCTTCCTCCGGCTTGAATTGATACAGTACACCTTCACTCTCTTGATCTGTTTCCTGGTATAGCGGGAATTGTTCCGTTACCTCAAGCAAATCAGCGGCTCGATATAAGATCGGTTCCAAGCCTTCTGCGATAATCGTCGTCGCTTCAAAAACTTCTACATCTGGAAACTCCTTGCGAAATCTACTTAAATTATTCGTAGCGTCATCTAAATCCATTTTATTCGCAATCACGATCTGCGGGCGCTCCAACAAACGATATTCATATTGTTTTAACTCTTCGTTAATCGTGCGATAATCTTCCAACGGATCACGACCGTCATTCGCTCCCATATCAATCACATGAATAATAACACGACATCGTTCGATATGGCGCAGAAATTGGTGTCCTAACCCTTTTCCCTGAGCCGCGCCGGCAATCAATCCGGGCAGATCAGCCATTACAAAGCTGCGTCCGTCAGGTACCTGCACGACACCTAAATTCGGTGTAATCGTCGTAAAATGATAATCGGCAATCTCCGGCTTTGCCTTGCTTACAACAGACAACAATGTCGATTTACCGACCGACGGAAAGCCGACTAAGCCTACATCTGCCAACAGCTTTAATTCCACATCAATATCACGTTCTACTCCCGGCTCACCCAACTCACTGTATTGCGGTGCTGTATTTTTACTCGTGCGGAAATGCCAATTACCGCGACCGCCTTTACCGCCCTTCGCAATAACTTCCTGTTGATGATTCTTTGTTAAATCTGCTATAATTGCACCGGTTTCACTGTCCTTTACTAAGGTACCAATCGGTACCTTTATAATAAAGTCTTCACCGTCTGCTCCGTGCATTTTCTTTGTTTTTCCTTTACCGCCGTCATCTGCCTTCAGCTTACGCTGAAAACGCAGATCCAACAAAGTAGACTTATGTGAATCAGCTTCAAAAATCACATTTCCGCCGCGACCGCCGTCTCCGCCGCTGGGTCCGCCGTATGCGACGTATTTCTCATGACGAAATGCGACAATGCCGTCTCCGCCTTTTCCTGCCTTAATATGCAGCTTTACACGATCTATAAACATGCTTGGCACCTCATTTCCAAAAATAAAATCCCCGATACGGGGATTTCTATTACATTACCGGATAAACGGAAACCTTTTTACGATCCTTACCCATACGCTCATATTTCACAACACCGCTTACGGTTGCGAATAAGGTATCATCACCGCCACGTTTTACATTCGTACCCGGATGAATCTTAGTCCCACGCTGACGATAAATGATACTGCCGGCATGACATTTCTGTCCATCTGCAAGTTTTGCTCCCAAACGCTTGGAATGAGAATCACGACCGTTTTTTGTAGAACCTACTCCCTTTTTAGAAGCGAATAACTGAATATCTAATACAAATTTCATAATCACACCTCCTGATCTGTTACTTGAATATAGTTTTTATAAGACTCCTGCATCGTCACCAATTGCACACGTAGCATTTCCAACATCACTTGTGCATCATGATCACTTAGCAAGTTGTTTGTGATTTCGATGAAACCTTTCTTCATTCGTAAATCACAGTTTGGACATTGTTCACTCAGCGCATTTAATGCACCGACTGCGATACAGGATACTCCGGCACAAACCAAATCCTTGCCTTTGACATCTGCATTCGCATGACCTGATATTGTAATTTTTAATATCATTTTCTGCTTGCGCTCAATGTCAATCCTGATCATATCAGACTAAGCCTCGATTGAAGTAACAGTCAGTTTTGTATATGGCTGACGATGACCTTGTTTACGACGGCTGCTGCCTTTTTTTGCCTTGTATTTAAAAATAGTAATTTTCTTACCTTTACCCTGTTTTTCAACCTTGGCATTTACCTTAACACCCTTTACATAAGGTGTACCTACACGAGTCGTTCTGTTTGCGTAAACAACAACTTTGTCAAACACAACTTCTTCGCCTTCCTGTACATTCAATTTCTCAACGAAAATTGTTGCACCTTCTTCAACACGGATCTGTTTTCCGCCTGTTTCAATAATTGCGTACATTTGTCGCACCTCCTTCTTTTGCTTAAGACTCGCCATATACGGAGATGATTGCTCATGCTTACTGCCCGTATTATGTGCGGTTGTAAGTCCGAAAGGACATACAACACGTAATATATTACCATAAAATCATTTTCTTTACAACTGTTTTTTTCATTTTACATGGCTGTGCTCATTGTAAAATGAAAGTGGAATTAAGAAAAGATGAAAAAAGTCCGTAGAAATAGTATCATTATGTCA
>QZED01000092.1 GCA_009917405.1 bacterium c-19
GCTGTTGTCGAGGTGCTGTTTTCATAGAACTTCAAGTCCTCTGCCGCAGCTACTCCGACATTGATTGTCACTGGGATTTCTTTCGTACTCCAGTTATCCGATACTGTTACGGTAATATGATAACTGTTTACTCCTAAATTCGCTGTTGTTTTAATTACTCCTGTATTTGCGTCTACACTGAAGAAGCTCGCATCTCCACCCGGCTTTAAACCATAGTGATAAGTAGTGGTAGATCCACCGATTGTATCAGGTGTACCCAGTGTTCCATGAATTGTACCGATGATACCCCCTGTTCTGATATTAGAATCAGAAGCAGTAAAGGTTGGAGTTGTAGTATCCGATGAATTAGCATCAGGTGTTACACTTCCATCTACTTCACGATAGATTACGATCTCTTTTTCTACAAAGGCTGAATTGTAATTATCATTTCCCGTTGTCGGATCATCGTCCACTGTAGCCTTGATCTTTACTTTACCGAATGCATTACTTCCCGTATAAGTAATCGCTCCTGTATCAGGATCAATACTAATGAGAGACACATCTCCACCACTCACACTATAAGTGATCTTTGTTCCGGTATTCGGATTCGCTGTCGCTGTTTCATTCCAAGAAGTAGCGGCAGCACTGATTGATTTCTTTGTCTGCGATGGATCATTGAAAGCGATGGATAAAGCTGTCTTTTCTACAGTGAAGGATGTACAAACTTTAGTATCAGATGTAGCTGTTGCAGGATAGCCATTCGCATCCTTAGCACTCACACAAAATTTATAAGTTCCTGCCTTTAATCCCCCGTTCACTAAATCAGGCGCACCACTCTTGATTTTTACATTAAGCGGTGTACTGCTTGAAGCATTATTGGAATCTAAACCATCAATTTCAAAGTTTAGATATGAATTATCTCCATTAGCTTCTACTGTATAAGTTAGTGGCATTACCCCTTGTGGATTGACTGTAACCTTCCCTACTGCCTGACCTGCATTTACATTCTTACTGAATTCATAATCACCGACTGTGGCTCCGCTTTGCAGTTGCTTTGTATAGCTGATTTTATGTTCGGTAATTTCAAACGGTATCGCATTTGAAAGCGGAGAAGAATATACAGGCGCAGCATCGGTGGTATACTCCTCATTCACCAAGTAGGCTTGATATTTTCCGATGGGAATATTACCGGTATCAAAACTAATAATGCCTGAATTATCGGCAGGCTCTAACGGCTCATAATATTTTAATTCACTTCCTGATGTATCCGATAGTAATAGCGATATTGTATTGTTTCCGCCTACAGTCGCATTATCGTAATATATTTTAACTCGAGTTCCTTTCATGGCTTTTTGTATAGAGTCATTATTATCGTTTTTAATGCTGCTAAAATCAACGTTCATAGCATCAGGATTCAATAATCTTATTTTCATCGGATCACCGGCGGTATTCCAAATATTTGTTGTATTGGCAACCGGATTGGTGATACTGGCAGTATAATTACTGCCTGTGCCGATGGATAAAGCAAAAACTACATCACCTAAATTCAACTTGGCGCTTGCTCTCAAAGCCAATTGTTTTGTAAGGACACTCTGTCCGGCAGCAACGCCTGTTGCACCGATAAAAGAGATCCAATTAGGCTTCGTAGAAGAACCGTTTCCTGCCCAATAATCACGATCATATTTTAACAAAAACACTTCTTGACTGTTAATCAGCTGATAGCTCATACCATCAACATTATATTGTGTTTCCGGATTGGTTAAACACCAAAAGCGATTCTCTGCCATATACGGCTGCATGTAGTCCAGAGCAGTGACATTTGAATTTTGTTCTATTGTTGAATAAGGAGAACGCTCTATAATCATGGCTTCATCTTTACTACCCGGAACAATATTACCGTTTAATGTGGCATAATAATTTTTTAACAAACTCTTAGAATAGTTATGTGTATAATTAGTCCATTCTGACTCATTATACGTATACGGAATCACAGCATTCTCAAAATGCTTGCTCATTGTAAGCCACACATTATTTCCGCCGCCGTTAGGGTTAGATTTCAACAATTGCATTTCTAAGTTAGTACCATTGTATTTGGTACCCATATAAATGCGATCCCCTTGTTTTAAAAGTCCTATTCTTCCGGTAGATTGTGCTGCGACTGTATATGAACCGGCAGCGTTTAATTTAAAGCGATGATACCCATATACTGAGCTGATCACACTTATGCTTATAAAAACAGTTATCAATAATTTTTTCCGCATACTCATCTTTCCCTTCCCAACAGTCTACAAATGTAGACTTAAAGAGAGATTGGTAAATATTATTGAAATATATGTTTCTGAATAGAAAAACAGGCATTTTTGTAATAAAAATACCTGTTTAGAATCGTCTACCTAACTAGACTCTTACTTATTAAAATGTATTTTTCTGATAGCTATATACTGTATAGCTTATAAAGCCTATGCTTAATATTATTAAACTTATATAAAACATTAATTCGGAATCATCACCCGTGTTCGCTCCGCCGATACTGGTTGCCGGATTATAGTAGCCTTGTACCGATGGTTTTACCGGATCTTTAGGTCGAATATTGGGTTTTACATCCTCTGTAGGTGACTCATCAACTACAGGATCTTTCGGTTCCTCCGGTTCATCAAATTCCATAGTATCATAAGGAAAATCACCGTCAATATTTTTATTCGGTTTCCACTCCGTGATCTCTTTAATATTTTTATCAGGTGTTCCATCACCATCCACATCAACATTGATATCCGGTAGACCGTCTCCATC
>QZED01000093.1 GCA_009917405.1 bacterium c-19
TTTGAACTTCCAAAAGGCTCGAAGGTTATATTAGGTAAGTATAACAATAAAGAAATTGTATGGGATATTGGGAATAATGATAATAACGGAAGCTATGTACTGATGAGCAGTAAACCAATAGTGAATAGTATACAGACGTATAACGGAAGTATTCCGGTGACAACAACACCTCAAAGTGGAGCGACCAGAGAGAATTATTGTCTTAGGTATAATAGTGGCAGTAATTATTCTATTAAGTATTGCCCAGTTACACCGCTAAAGACTGAAGTCGCAAAAATCCAAACAAACAGTAACGAAGCAACAATCATTACTAAAGCGCCTTTTTTACCGTCCATCAGTGATGTACGAACCGGTGGAAATCTAGGATTATCTTTGAATGATCGTGCCTATCAATCTGTCGTTTACTGGCTTGAAGGTTACATTACTTCTCCTACTGCAGCCTCAGGAGCATACAGGAATCTTTATAATAATGCGGCACAATCAACAGTAAACGTTCCTGCAACCAGTTATGATTATGTGGACCAAACTACGGGCGGTCCAATTTCTAGAAACGAAAAAATTGTTTGGTATGATAGTAGACAATGGAATAGTAGTGGAGGGTTTATACCAAAAAATGCGATTCGCCCTTTCACTTTACTTGATAAAACAAAAATAAATTTTGCGGCTAACACCTCTTATACAGACGGAAGTTGGCATAGCTATACGATTGATACCGATAACTTGAACGAAAATAATGAATTGAATCCAAATAAATTAAGAATTCAATCATCATTGACTGCTGCTTTACTTGATATTAAAAGGAACAATCACAGTATACAAAAGGTTGTGAAAAACCAAAGCGTTGACTTAACCGTAAATGCGAATACCGGTACTAATACAAAAATGTCTGTAATTCTATATGATGATGCAGGAACAGAAATTCAGTATTATAAGTTAGGAAGTACTACGCAAAGCGGTACAAATGATTATACGTTAGACTTAACAGGAATTCCGATAGGTAAATATCAAGTGGCTGTCATTAATGAAGAATATGATGCTTCCTCACAATTAGCGGTGGAAAGTTCTTCGATTTCTGATTTATTACCGCTGGAAATCGTAGAATCACATAAACTTACTTACACACAGACACCGCAGAGCGGCGCGAGTGCCGGTAATGATTATGAATTTAGTAAGAATGTGAATGCCGGTCAGGCAGTAGGAAAGATCACAGTCAATCCGCAAGGGGTTATGCCACTTACTTATACAGTTGAAACTAACGGTGATAATACGTATCAAAACTTTGAAATAGATGGATTGAACAGTAGTGGTGCTTCAAGCAGTACTTCATTGAATGTGAAAATTAAGAGCGGAGCGCCTGATTTAGTAAACGGGGGATTAAAAGCAGGTACTTATAAATTTTGTGTGAGTGCAGTGGATGCGAACGGTGATCCTACAACAGCTACTTCTGATTCAAAGGTTTGTACCTCGCTTACTGTAGAAAAAACAACTCCTACCATTGCTTTCAATGATCCGGCGCAGACAAAGAAATCAATCAGTGATGCGGCTACTTCTTGGAATGAGACGGCGACAGCGAATCCGAATACAGGAACGAAGATCACTTACAGTGTGAGTGGTGGAGATGTGTCTCTCATCAGTATTCATCCCGATACAGGTGCGATTACTTATACGGGAAGCAATGCATTTGGCAAAGTAAAGATCAAAGCAACTGTGGATGATGATCCGAGTACCGGAAATGATAACTATAATTCTGCTTCTGTAGAAAAAGAAATCGTAATCTATCGAGAAGTAGACGGAAGTGTAACACCTCATTCTAATTCATCAGATACTACAATTCCAACCTTTACTGCTTCTGATTCCAATATCAGCACAGGCGGAATTATCGGTACAATACATGGAACACTGGGTACACCTGATACAATCGGTGGATCTACTACAACGTATCACTATGGTTTAAAGCCGGGAGTAGGAAATGCGAGTTTCTTCAGTGTAGATGCTAATACAGGAGTAATCAAAACAACAGCGAATTTAGGAGTAAACAGCTATCATATTACTGTAACAGTATCGGATAACTGGAGTACAAAGGAAATACCGGTAACGATCAATGTCGGAGTAGCTGCCGCAGAAAACTTGAAGTTTTATGAGAACAGTACCTCGACAACAGCGATCACAACCAAGAGTGCAGCTTTAACAGATACAGGGGTTGTTGTATATGCGACAGTCAGAGGAAGCAGTAATACCAATCCGGTGAAATACAGTATCCAAGATGGATCAACGAATGTGATTGAAGTGAATGAAAACAGTGGCGCAGTCACGATCCACGGAGTAGGAACGGTGACAGTTGTAGCTAAGAAACAAGGAGCGGCAGGACAAGCAGAAGCGATTGCTTATTTGACCTTCACCGTAACGGCAGGATCACAAAGCTTCATCTATACAGATAATGCAGGAAATGAATTACCTAAAACGGCAAATAATTACAATGCTTATGATGAAGTGTATGGAAGAAACAAGACATTCCAATTATATACAACGGGAAATCCACCCGGTACTACAGTAACGTATCAGTTAAAGGCAGGAAGTCCTACTGATGTGATCTCGGTAGACGCAAGTGGTTTAGTAACGATTCTGAATGCGACAATTTCACCGAGTCAAATCGGCAGAGTGATTGTCGAAGCGACAAGTCATGATCCAAGCGGAAACTATGCAGATAAAACAATCGAACTTCCGATCAATATCACAAAAGCAAGTCAAACGATTTCCTT
>QZED01000094.1 GCA_009917405.1 bacterium c-19
ACAGCTGATATAAATATTGATGTAAATGGAGATGGAATTCCTGATGTTGATATCGACAGTGATGGAGATGGTAAGCCGGATGTGAATGTCGATACAGATGGAGATGGAAAACCGGATGAAAATATCAAAGAAATCACCGAATGGAAACCTGATAAAAATGTCGATGGTGAATTTCCGTTTGACACAATGACATTTGATGAATCGGAGGAACCAAATAAGCCTGACGAACCGAAAGATCCCGATCAACAAGGACATGATACCGATGTAAAAGGTACTTATTATCCTGGAGACAGCGTCGGCGGTGCTTTAACAGGTGATGAAACAAATAAAATACTTTTGGCAAGTGTTATGTTATCAGCATTTGGATTGATTAATTATTTATATTTTAAATATAAGAAAGATACATTTCAATAAATAAAGGTCTAGTTAGGTAGACAATCCTAAACAGGTGTTTTTTAATCAAAAATGCCTGTTTTTCTATTCAGAAACATATATTTCAATAACTTTTTCCTATCTCTCTTTAAGTCTACATTTATAGACAAAAGAGAAAGGAAGTATCCATATGTTAAAGAAAGTAATCACAGCATTAATAATGATAATAGGATTATCAACAATAACCTATATCTATGCTAACAGCAGCTTGTTGAATACTTTAAAAGCGCAATCAGCACCTGCATTTCAATTACCGAAAGGGGCAAAGGTTGTGTTAGGTAAATACAATAGTAAAGAAATAGTATGGGATATCGGTAACAACAATAATAACGGTAATTATGTGTTAATGAGCAGTAAGCCGATTGCTGACAGTATACAAACATATGATTCAAGTCTGCCGTTTACGGTAAACACTCCCCCCGCAGTTAGTGATAGAGATAACTATTGTATTAAATCGAAAGACGTCAATAGAGAATTAATGATGTTTTGTCCTACCACACCGTTAAAAAATGAATTAAGGAATGTTTTATTAAGCGTATTGGAAAGTGGCATTTTGACTGAGATTCCCTTTTTGCCTAAATTTAATGATATAAAGAATGCCGGAAGCTATGGTTTAACGTTAAATGATCGTGCATATAAAAATGGTACAGCGTATTGGTTGGATGGGTATTTATCGGTTTCTTCACAAGGAAATAAATATTTAAACAGTGCTCAAAATCCTTTAGATGCTGCTGTCGTAAGCACTGATCCGCATGATGTTGATACTCCTACTATCGCTATTTCAAGAAGTGAAAAAATAGTTACAGTAAATTGTACCAAAGGTCTGCCTACTACACTGGGAGCAGCTGAAAAAAAGGCACTGCGTCCTTTCGCAATATTAGACAAAACAAAAATAAATTTTGCTGCAAATACCTCTTATACGGATGGAAATTGGCATAGGTATACAGTCGATACAGCGAACTTGAACCAAAACAATGAATTGAATCCTAATAAGTTAAGGATTCAATCATCATTAACAGCTTCTTTACAAGATATCAAAAATGAAAGTAAAACAAAAAGTATCAGTAAGGTAATAAAAAACGGAAGTGTTGATTTATACGTAAATGCCAATACAGGTACAAATACTAAAATATCAGTTATTCTGTATAATGAAGCAGGAACTGAACTATCTCATTACAGAATGTTAGAAAATACAAGAGGTGGGACTAATCACTACATTGTTGACTTAAATAATATAGGGGTTGGAAAATATCAGGTTGCGGTAATCAATGAGGAATATGATGCAGGTTCACAACTGCCGGTAGAAAGCTCGCCGATATCTAATTTAATGCCGTTAGAAATTGTTGAACCGCATAAGCTTACTTATACAAAAACACCACAGAGTGGTGCAAGTGCCGGTAAGGAATATGAATTCAGTAAAAATGTAAATGCAGGTCAGGCAGTAGGGAAAGTTACTGCGAATCCAACAGGTGTAACTCCATTAACATATACACTGGAAACAAATGGTGATAATTCTTATTTGAACTTTGAAATTGATGGTTTAGATTCCAATAGTGCTTCAAGCAGTACACCGCTTAATGTGAAAATCAAGAGTGGAGCGCCTGATTTAGTGAACGGGGGATTAAAGGCAGGAACTTATAAATTCTGTATTACTGCGGTAGATGCGAATGGTGATCCTGTAGATACAAACGGTGATCCGACAGAAAAGGTTTGTACATCATTTACCGTAGATAAGACAACTCCTGAAATAGAATTCGATGATCCGAATCAAACTAAGAAATCCGTGGCTGATGCGGCAACAAATTGGAATGAAACTGCAACAGCGACTCCAAGTACAGGAACTAAGATTACTTACAGTGTGAGTGGCGGTGATGCATACTTAATTGAAATCGATGAGGACAGCGGTGAAATTACCTATAAGGGTAACGGCGGCTTCGGTAAAGTAAAGATCAAGGCAACAGTAGATGATGATCCGACAACGGGAAACGATAATTATAATTCAGCCTTTGCAGAAAAAGAGATCGTAATCTATCGAGAAGTAGACGGAAGTGTAACACCTCATTCTAATTCATCAGATACTACGACTCCAACCTTTACCGCATCAGATACAAATGTAAAGGTCAACGGTATCATCGGAACAATTAAAGGAACCTTGGGAACACCTGATACAATCGGGGGAACTACAATAACATATAAATACGGATTGAAAACTGGTGGAGATGCGAGTTTATTCAGTGTAGACGCAAATACAGGAGTGATCAAGGCAACAGCGAATCTTGGAGTGAAGAGTTAT
>QZED01000095.1 GCA_009917405.1 bacterium c-19
GATCCTAATCAACAAGGAAATGATACTGATGTCAAAGGTGCATATTATCCGGGAGATTCAGTCGGTGGCGCGTTAACAGGTGATGAAACCAACCTAATACTTTATTTAGGTGTTACATTAATAGGAATAGGTTTTATCAGTTATCTATTATATAGATATAAGAAAGATACATTTCAATAAATAAAGGTCTAACTATGTAGACTTAAAGAGAGATAGGAAAATGTTATTGAAATATATGTTTCAGATAAGAAAAACAGAGAAAATCATTAAGATTTCCTCTGTATAAGAATGTCTACATTTATAGACATAAGAGAAAGGAAGGAAAGAATTTTATGTGGAAAAAAATATGTGTGATTTCATTAACCCTTTTAGGGATGCTGTCAATAAGCAAATCTTATGTCAATTATCAAACGGATGCAGCAGGTAATGCTTATTCAGTCGGCGGAAATCTTACAGGCAGAATTAATATTGCCCCGAGTGGTTTGACAGGAAGTAGTTATGGATTGAGAAAAGGTGATAAACTATATGTTGGTATTGAAAATCCTATGAACAATTCACCATTAAGCTTTCAGCTAATCGAATTTCACAATAATTATACTGATTATGATACGAATATTATAAATGAGGTTGACAGCAACGGTAATATAACATGTAATGGCTATAATTGTACATTAAAGAGCGCACCAAGCAATACTCCTGTAAGTGCATGGCTAAGTTTGGCAAGTGAATCAACTTCTGTACCTACAACCTATGCAAATGTATGGGACAGTGATATGAGCTATTATATAATGTCAATAATCGATAAAAAAATATTGTATTTTATATACAAAAGCGATAAGACAAATTTTAATATTATACATTCCGGTGTACGGAACGCAGCAAATTCTCAAGCAAATGACTTAAAGATACTGGCACCGAGAGACTTAACTAACCTGAGAAATTACTATATGAGTTCCGGTAATTATGCGATGAATTTGCTTATCACAGAAAGTGTCGTTAATTCAATCAATCACTACCTCTATCCATTAAGCTTTATTGACAGACTTTATTTGAGCACCGGCGATTTATGCTTTTCAGATCCGTACTTCATCGATAATGCTTGGCCCGCAAATTATAATACCGGCGGTACACTTCCTACGAATTTCTATGCACAAGCGATACAAAGCAACGGAACAGATAATGATAGCTATAATAGAAATTTTAATAATTTATCGGTAATGCGCCCCATGACATATATAAAGGTTGAGGATATTGTATTTTCTGTTTCAATGCCAAAAGTCAATTCAGGAATCGGTGCAGTCACAAATCATAAAAAGACTGTTTTCAGCAATATATATACAGAAACCCAAGATTACGAACCGATGAAGGCACGTGTAAAAGATGCTGTTCTTACTAATACTACACAATTATTCGATATACAAAACAGTGACCACAAACAAATATCAAAGGTAACTAAAAACGCTAATGTATATTTAAATGCGACAGCGAAAGCAGGAAGCAGTTCTAAGGGGGTGAATACTGTATCAGTTATAGTATTTGATGAAAGCGATGAATTTGTTTATTATAAACCGATAGAGGCTGCTAAAGGAAATGATTTGTATCAATTTGATACAACAGGAATTCCGGTGGGAAAATATAAAATAGGTATTGTGAATGAAGTTTATAATGAAACAAGTTATGCGGCGGCAGATTCAAGTTTAATTACAAGCTTATTGCCTTTAGAGATAGTTGAACCATTAACTATCAGTGTAACACCGGAAACAGGATTAGAAGTGAAAAAGAATGTAAATCAAAATGATATTGTCGCAATTATCAGTAAAAAAGGCGGTGTTGATCCTATCACATATACTGTGATAAGTGATTCAAGTGTAAGCGGACATAACAATGATTATATGCTGTTTGATGTTTCAAACGGAAAGGTGATTGTTAAAACTTCGGATGGATTAAATGCTGGTGATTATTATTTTAAGGTATCTGCTGTTGATGCGAACGGTGATCCTGTGGGTGGTGTTGAGTCGACCGTTGTGCATATCGTTGTTTCAAAAACGAATACGCAAATTGCATTCGATCAGCCGAATCAAACCAAGAAAACGATTGACGAAGCAAAAACCAATTGGAATGAAACAGCGACAGCGAATCCGAATGCAGGAACGAAGATCACTTATAGTGTAAGTGGCGGTGATATATCACTGATCAGTATTAATCCTGATACAGGTGCGATTACTTATACGGGAAGCAATGCATACGGTAAAGTAAAGATCAAGGCTACAGTGGATGATGATCCGACAACGGGAAATGATGATTATAATTCAGCCTTTGCAGAAAAAGAGATCGTAATCTATCGTGAAGTAGATGGAAGTGTAACACCTGATGCTAATTCATCAGATACGACAACTCCAACCTTTACTGCTTCTGATTCTAATATCAGAACAGGGGGAATTATCGGTACAATTCATGGAACACTGGGTACACCTGATACAATCGGTGGTACTACCACTACTTATCACTATGGCTTAAAGCCGGGTGGAGATGCGAGCTTCTTCAGTGTCGATGCTAATACAGGAGTAATAAAAACAACAGCGAATTTAGGAGTAAACAGTTATCATATCACCGTAACAGTATCGGATAACTGGAGTACGAAAGAAATCCCTGTGACAATCAATGTCGGAGTAGCTGCGGCAGAGGACTTGAAGTTCTATGAAAACAGCACCTCGACAACAGC
>QZED01000096.1 GCA_009917405.1 bacterium c-19
AGCTTTCCTGACGCTTGCCAATATGCAACAGCCGCCTATCTCCGGCAGACAATCCTGACGGCAAAGGCACGTCACCCGAAAGACCTATTTTTGTACGTCAAAAAGATGATAGAGAATGACGAATAAGCCCGGAAAATGGCGGTTTTCCGGGCTTTTACTCACCGTGAGTAAAGCAGTCACTTGTCGGTCGGTATCTGGTACGGGCGGCGGACAATCTTCTCGATTTCCTCTGGTGTCAATTCGCCCCGCCGCTCCCGTTCCATGAGTTCTTTCCAGTCCTCTGGCGGCTCTATGCCGTCAATCACTATGTCGCTCAATAAATATCTGTTTTCCATTCAGTTCCTTTCTGGAATCCTTGCCCGGACGTACTCTAAACCGTCTCCCCTATAGGGGGTGTCTACCAGATACCAGAGGCCGCTGTAGTCCATTTCGATTCTGGTGGGAACCCATTCCCCCTCAACCATGACTTCCATGCACTCGCCACAATGAAAGCCGTCACGCTCCCAAAGGTCGGAAATTAGCAGTCCATAGCGTTTGTTGTCGGAATTGTACCCTAATCTTCCCTCTTTCATGCTTTCTCTCCTTTCGTTTGCTCCCGGCTCTGCTTGCGGTTCAGCTTCTTGTCCTCCTGCAAGGCGTACTGGCTGACAATCTCGCTGATGGACTGTTGCCGTGCTTGGGATATTCTTTCCAGACAGTCCCTTACCTCGGAACTGACGGTAAGGCACATTTTCTGTTTGGTGGGTAGCCCGGTCTTTGGTCTTGCCATGGTGTATTTCTCCTTTCTGTATTATAATATATATTTTAATTCGGGTTTCTATATGTATAATATACCATATTATAATACAGATGTCAATAGGGCATTAAGAAAATTTTACCCCTTATTTTAATATATATTAAAATACATACGTTTATCATGCCTGGCTGTACATACAATGTTCATACATATTATAATATATATTCAAATATTCTAATACATATTTTATCATGTATTAAAATATATATTATAATATTATCTATTTTGTGCCTGGCTTATCCGGCGCCGGGGCGGTGTAGCGGTGTACCGTCTGACCGATACAGTGTGTACTGGTGTACTGTTACACCGTGGCCGGTGCGGGGGGAGAAGTGCAGAGGGGGAACCCCCTTTGCCACAGAGGACTTTACGAAGTAAAGTATCCTGTGTTATACTTTACAAGTAAAGCATGGACAAGACAAGGGGGCTTGAATAAGAATGAGTTACGCAGTAGTTAGGGTGCAGAAGATGACCAGAGGGGCAATCAAGGGCATAGAGATTCATGACCGCCGTGAGAAAGACCATAGCCTGACGAACCCGGATATTGACTTCTCAAAGTCCGGGGAAAATTACGACTTATGCCCTGCCCAAAATGAATCCTTTTCCGAAGCCGTCCAGAGACGCATAGAACAGCTTGATTTGAAAAGGGCGGTGCGGAAAGATGCCGTTCTGATGGCGCAAGTTATAGTGACCTCTGACGGTGCTTTTTTTGACGGTCTGAAAGACGTTGACGAAGATGCCTACAATGCGTGGGCTGAACGGCGGGCAAGCTGTTCCCATGAAGCATATATATCTGGCGTTCCTTTCACGGAGGACTATATCGGGGGGTTGAGTGATTCGCCGCCAATGCAGGCTGACCGCTCACGGCAGTTTTTTCAAGACGCATACGACTTTCTGGCGGAGCGGTACGGTCGTGAGAACGTCATATCCGCTACCGTTCATCTGGACGAAGCTACTCCGCACATGCACTTCAATTTCGTCCCGGTTACTCCTGATGGGCGGCTGTCTGCCAAAGACGTGCTGACGAAGCAGAGCCTGACCGAACAGCAGACGGCTTTCCATGAAGCTGTAGGGGCAAAGTACGGCTTACAGAGGGGAGAGCCAAAGGGGAGCGGCAAGCGCAGACAGCATATGGAGACGGCAGAGTACAAGGCATACGCCGCAGAACTCGCAGAAGCCCGGCAGAGGGCAGAGACGGCACAGAGGGCTACGCAAGCCCTTGATAGCCGTGTACACGTCCTACAAGGCGATGTAAAAGCCTTAGAGGGACAGCGGGAGCGGCTGTCCGCTGACCTTGCGGAGACTTCCCAGAGAGCCGGAGAAGCCCACCAGAGGGCGGCACAAGAGCAGGGGGCAGTAAAGGCACTGGAGAGCCGCAGGGACGCTCTGCGGGACGAAGTAGGGGGCTTGCAGCGGGAAGTGGCCGTCTTGGAGCAGAACCGGGACAAGCTGCTTGCCCAGTCCCCCGGTTGGAGCCTTGCCGAAGTGAAGAAACAAGTCGAAATTGATAGAAAATTGTCACGTTTGGAGCAGTTGGAGCGGTTTCTGGACGCTCATTTCCCCCGGTGGCGGGACTTGTTCCAGACATTCCAGAGACAGCAGGGCAGGGACAGGGATACCGGGCGGGACAGATAGTGACAGTCGGCTTTTTCGTCATTTTTCACAACAAAACCGTTCTGCAGGGGAGCGGATTGGCCGGGGCCGCGGCGGGTTTTCTTGTTCAATATGCCGAAATTGAAGTTTTCGTGTAATATTTTGTCGTTTCGTGTCATGTACAGTATAGGAGCGGTAAAAAAGAAAAAGAGGGGTGGCGGTGTAATGGCACACTCCTTGACCCTCTATTTCGCCTTTATTTGCCCTCTGGACGGCTTT
>QZED01000097.1 GCA_009917405.1 bacterium c-19
GCATTTCCTACTCCCGGCTTTAAACCATAGTGATAAGTTGTGGTAGTACCACCGATTGTATCAGGTGTACCAAGTGTTCCGTGGATCGTACCGATAATTCCGCCTGTGCTGATATTGGAATCAGAAGCAGTAAAGGTTGGAGTTGTAGTATCTGATGAATTAGAATCAGGTGTTACACTACCGTCTACCTCACGATAGATTACGATCTCTTTTTCTACAAAAGCAGAATTATAGTTATCATGTCCTGTACTCGGATCATCATCTACCGTTGCTTTGATCTTTACTTTACCGAATGCATTACTTCCTGTATAAGTAATCGCTCCTGTATCAGGATTAATACTGATGAGAGACACATCTCCACCACTCACACTATAAGTGATCTTCGTTCCAGTATTTGGATTCGCAGTCGCTGTCTCATTCCACGAAGTCGCCGCATCACTAATTGATTTCTTTGTCTGTGTCGGATCATTAAACGCAATGGATAAATCTGTCTTTTCTACAGTGAAGGATGTACAAACCTTTTCTGTCGGATCACCATTTGTATCGACAGGATCACCGTTCGCATCCTTCGCACTTACGCAGAATTTATAAGTTCCTGCTTTTAATCCCCCGTTCACTAAGTCAGGCGCACCACTTTTGATTTTCACATTAAGCGGTGTACTGCTTGAAGCATTATTAGAATCTAAACCATCAATTTCAAAGTTCAAATAAGAATTATCGCCATTTGTTTCCAGTGTATACGTTAATGGAGTTACTCCTGTTGGATTCGCAGTAACTTTTCCTACTGCCTGACCTGCATTCACATTTTTACTGAATTCATATTCCTTACCGGCACTCGCACCACTTTGTGGTGTCTTTGTATAAGTGATCTTATGCGGCTCTACGATTTCTAAGGCTTGAACATTTGTAATTGCACTACAATCTGCAGGAGCTGTACTGTTCTCATTATAAGCTTCATTCACTACACCGATTTTATATTTGCCGATTGGAATTCCGGTTAAGTTTAACTCATACTGTCCTCTGCCTTTCGCAGCTTCTAATGGTTTATAGTACAAAAAGTCTCCATTCTCATTGAAAATCAAGGCTGAAACCGTATAAATACCGCCGGCACCATCATTACCTGTCTGTGCATCTACATTTAGATAAACTGATTCATTTTTAGCTGCCTTACTGATTGCATTTTGTGCTGCATTCTCTATTTGATGGAAAGATGTTGAAGAAGATAAAACAGAATTTTCTATTCTGACTTTCATGGGTTCTCCGACTGCATCCTGATACAAACGAGTATAAGAACCGCTTAAAGTAGGCACTGTAATATTTCCAAGTGTAGATGTGTTTCCGGTTGAAACACCGAATACAACATTCTCCATATTCAAAAACGCTTCTAATCTGATAAAATTTTCATTGTCCCAGTTATTGCCCATTAAACTTAAGTTTCTGGTACCGGATTCCAAAATTAAAATGCAAGAAGCTAAATTAGTATTATCCCATCCTGCCGCTGATGACATATAATTGTTACTGAAAGCTATATCCTTTGCAGGCGGCACCAAAGATGCATCAGTATTAAAAGCTTCAGGAATCAACTCATAAGAATTGGGTAAAAATAAGGAATCCATATGATCTGATGTTCTCGCAAAAATAGATTGTTTCATTGAGGCAGCACTGCGAGTATTTATAGCACCACCTTCGACATTGTATATTTTATGAATCAGAGTTAAATCACGATAGGTCAATATCATTTTATCATTAGAATTTTTAACATCCGTATTTAAGCTGTCTAATAATGAGACAACATTGCGGTAAGAGGTAAATGCAACTCTGCGATCTTGAAGATCTGTAAATGAAGTTGCGATCGCACCCCCTGCAACAGTAAAATCATTTGGGATAAATCCTGCTTTCATATATCCTACTGGATTATTTGTTAATGATAACCATGCATTAATCGTGTTAGAATTATTACAACTGACAGAGGGTGTAGAACAACCGTAATCATTGTATGTCTGTTTTCTGATCAACTGCCAACTTAAAGGATCATTTGTATATGGATTTGTCACACCCATTAATATACGATCTCCTTTTCGCATATGTTCATTTTGTACTATTAAGTTTGCCGGACTTTTGTTAATTCTTCCTGTGATACTGCCTCCGCTCGCATATGGATTTGAGGCATTTAATCTTCCACTGTAAAACGTATACGCTGAAGTAGAAGTAATTAATAATAAAGCCATTAAAGTAAACAATTTTTTCATCTTTGATTCATCCTCTCCATAATGTCTAAAAAGGTAGACAAATAGAAACGATAAAAAAAGATATTAAAATATATGTTTCAGAATAGAAAAACAGAGAAAATCATCGTGATTTCCTCTGTATAGGAATGTCTACATTTGTAGATTTCTAAATATTAAAATGTATCTTTTAGTTAGATTTTATTTTCTTATTATACACCATATAAAATATAGTTCCGATAGTAATACAACATATACCTACATATAACATCAGATCACTGGTATCTCCAGTATTTGCTCCGCCGATGCTTGTTGCAGGATTATATTGACCTTTTACTGATGTAGTAGGCTGTCCCTTATG
>QZED01000098.1 GCA_009917405.1 bacterium c-19
TGTATTGTCACTGCACCACTGTTTTCATTGATCTCAATTACATTTGTGGATCCATCTTTTATTTTGTATTTCACCGGATTGTTATTCATACTACCCTTTACCGTCGCAAACACAACAACACCTGTATCTGTAACCTTTACACTCTTTGACGTAATCGCATTCACTGCCGCTGTTGTCTCATAAAACTTCAAATCCTCTGCCGCAGCTACTCCGACATTAATTATCACTGGAATTTCTTTCGTACTCCAACTATCCGATACCGTTACAGTAATATGATAACTCTTAACACCGAGATTCGCTGTTGTTTTAATCACACCGCTGTTTGAATCAACGCTAAAGAAATTCGCATCTCCCTCTCCCGCCTTTACACCATAGCGATAAGTCGGTTGACTGTTATCAAGTGAAGTTGATGTACCTTTCGTACCGATAATCGTTCCGATAATTCCATTAATCTTTATATTAGAATCCGAAGCAGTGAAAGTCGGCACAGTAGTGTTAGATGAATTACCGTCAGGATTCACATGTCCGTCTACTTCCTGGTAGATTACAATTTCTTTTTCCGTAAATGCAGAATTATAATTATCATTTCCACTGCTTGGATCATCATCCACAGTTGCCTTTATCTTTACTTTACCGAAGCCGCCGTTACCCTTATAAGTAATTTCACCGCTGTCCTCATCGATTTCAATTAAATACGCATCACCGCCGCTCACACTGTAAGTTATTTTAGTTCCTGTACTTGGAGTCGCTGTCGCAGTTTCATTCCACGCTGTTGCCGCATCAGCCACTGATTTCTTAGTTTGATTCGGATCATCAAAAGTGATTGTCGGATTTGTTTTCGCTACTGTAAATGTTGTACAAACTTTTTCTGTCGGATCACCGTTTGTATCTACAGGGTCACCGTTCGCATCTACCGCAGTAATACAGAATTTATAAGTACCTGCCTTTAACCCACCATCCATTAAATCAGGTGCATCCCCTTTGATTTTCACATTTAAGGACGTACTGCTTGAAGCATTACTACCATTTAAACCATCTAATTCAAAATTTTGATAAGTAGTGTCTCCGTTTGATTCAACTGTATAAGTAAGCGGCATGACACCTTGCGGATTCACCGTAATCTTACCTACTGCCTGACCTGCATTCACATTCTTACTGAATTCATAATCATTTCCTGAAGTAGCTCCGCTTTGCGGTGTCTTTGTATAAGTAAGCTTATGTGGTTCTACAATCTCAATATTTTTCATACTTGAAATTGGCGAAGACTTTGCAGGTCTGCCGGTACTGTCATCAAAATCTTCATTCGCAACCGCTATCTTATACTTACCTGCCGGAATACCTGACAAATCAAAATTATTATCATTTAATGCTTTGTAATACAATAAATCATTTCCCATTTCATCATACACAAATACTGATAGTGTTCCACTGGCAATCGCATCTAATTGTATTATCTGATCTTTTAGAATTTTGTTTCCACTAACAGATTGTCCTTTGTACTTCATATCATTAAAAGTAATCATATAAGACGGATCAGCATATCGAATCTTTAATACTCCACTTCTCGGTTTTGAAGTTAAAACATTTTTATTAATATCATAATTTAAAGCATATAAAATATTTGTATTATTTAAATGAGAAAAAACCATCGCATCACTGTTTGCCCAACCATTACCTTGCTGATCGGGATGATATCCCCAAAAATAACTTATATACCCCGGAAGCGGAGTTGTAGAAGATGCAGAGGGATATACTTTTTCAGTGATACCATCCTTTATAAAGAACGTGCCATAAACAAGATTATGATTGTGTTTCACATATCCTGTATCACTTAAATAAAAGGGTGCTGCTGGTAAATTAGCAATATTCCCCAGTTCTCCTGATACAATCTGTGCTATCTTTGGAACATAACTATATTGTAAATTACCTACCGTATTAGAAACAGATCGAACAGCTGAATTTTCAAATTGATTTTCGCTTCGATTTGTCGAATATGCATCATTAAAATTTTTAGCCAACAAGTAAACAGGTGAATGCGATTTCCCTGATGCTGTTGTATAGAAATCACATCGTGTTATTTGACCAGCAACGTAAGTATATGCAATATTATTCGTATTGCTATTACAAAATTGTGCACTGCCCAAAGAATGATACATAATAAGCTCGCCTGTGTTTTTCTTACTGGCAGTCCAAACGATTTCATGACCTGTATTATCCTTTCCCACGATAATACGATCACCTTCATTTATTGTATTTAAGCCACTTGCCGCATACATATCCAAATTGAAATACGTATAACCTATAGAAAACACAGCTATCAATGCGATACATATTATCATTAGTTTTTTCCTCATAACCATTTCTCCTTTCTCTTATGTCTATAAATGTAGACATTAATAGAGATAGGAAAAAGTTATTGAAATATATGTTTCTGAATAGAAAAACAGGTATTTTTACTTTAAAAACACCTGTTTAGAATTGTCTACCTATTGAGACTTTGATTTATTGAAATGTATTTTTCTGATAGCGATAATATAAGTAAACAATTAC
>QZED01000099.1 GCA_009917405.1 bacterium c-19
TCATATCTTTGCTTTAGAAGAAGTTGCGACTCATGAAGCTAAATCAAAAACATTTGATCACATAGTTACAGGTGACAAGCAAAAAAAGATTTATATTCCACCTATGTCACATCCGTGGAAACATGCCTCTTTTCAATCTTATCTTGCGAAACAAAAGCACCGTCAATCTGGTGCTAATGTTTAACTTTTTTTGAGACATTTTCATTTTTGCTTGACATCGTTATGTACCATAAGTTTTAATAATTAATGTATCTGACAAATAAATTCGTCTGAAGTGATCTTCATGTGTAAGATTTCATAATAATCTGCCGTAAGTCAGAAAACTTGTAATAAGAAACGCTTATTTTTCTTTGTGAATTATGATGTTATCTATTAGCTTGATCAAGGGATTCATAAACTGCTATAGATCCTAAATACTTCTAAAAACAATAAGTTAAACATTGAAACAAAAGTTTATTTCGATTATTTAAAAAAATAAGAGAATGATGAAGTATCATTAATCTATGATTTAACAAAACAAAGATAGAGTAAATCAAAAATTCATGATAATAGCAATGTTTATTATAAAAATAGGCATTTAAAACAGTGTGGGAAATGATAAAAATATAATGGATTTTTGCTAAGTATGAAATTAAAGTTTTCTAAAATAGCATATTTTGTAGTTATATCTATTAATATGTAAAAAATATTTATCTAATTTGTCTATTTTTTGAGATAAATATTTAGAAATTATATATAATAATAGAAAATAATTAATACAAATAGTATGTGGGGTGTAAAAGATGAATAAAAATGAAATACAAGATTTGCTGAATTATAATTTCGGTGATTATTTAAAAGAGCGGTTGGATGAACATGATATGTCATTACGTAAATTAAGCATTATTACGAATATTGATTATACAATCCTATCTAAAATTACTGCATCAAAACCGCGAAAAACTACATATCAAGAATTTTTGATTATTATGTGGGCGTTGAATGAGGATATTGATGATTTTTTAGACTATGCATTGAAGCGACCGAAAATCGCGAAGGCAGCGCGTGATATGGGAAGAAGGCTTACTGTAAATGAAATAGGTACGATCAGTAAAGTAGTACAGATGCCGATTCATCAAAGAGAAGCGCTGTTTGATATGATGAACTGTGTGATTGACAGTTTGACCAAGTGTCAAAACGATTGATTGTGAAGTAATTATCAATAAGAACGGAATGAAAATATTTTTTCTTTTTCATTCTGTTTTTTTATGCGGAAATTTTTTTATTTCTTCTTTTATAAATGAACAACTTGCTTTTAATTGTTTCAGATGACTGGATCTCTTGAAATTGTGAGGGTAGTGTTTCTCGGATATAATTTATGCTATGAATTTCTAATAAAGTTAATTTAGATTATAGTTTGGATGTATGAATGAAATGAATATGAAATGTCCTTTTTTCTTATCTCTTTTATCATAAGAAACTTAAAATTAATTCAAAATTTTACGTTAGTAAAAGATGTATTTGATATCAATGTTATAGTTATGTACAAAAGGGGGTGATATGCATTATTCAATAGGTAATTCTTGATCTCAGCAACATTTGGCGGGAGTTTATATATTCAGTGAAAAAATATGTAAAATAAAGGAAGGAGTGACACTATTATGAATAATAAAGATATGATTACAATATTAAATTGTGAGTTTGGTAATTACTTGAAATTGAAACTTGAGGATAAGGATCTTTCCATCAAGAAGTTAAGTGAAATAACCGGTATTAAACGCAGCATTCTTTATAAGATCACTGCTAAAGATTCCAGAAAGACTTCATTTCAAGAGTTTATCATTATTATGAGTGCGATCAATGAAGATATCGATGATTTCTTGGATTATGCTTTGAAAAGACCGAAAAGCGTAAAAGCTGCTCGTGTTTTACTTCAGCGTTTAACTAAAGAAGAATTAAGTATTCTATTGAAGCTGTTGGTTCATGCTGACCGTCATGATAGAGAATTTCTGTTTCATATGATAGAGGAATACAATCGTTGCATCTTAAACGGCAAAAATACAGAAACAAATAATAAATAATCACTGAGTGTATGTAACTCCTGCTTAACTTCGCACGAGAACAAGGATGGAAAAGCAGTGATCTGATTTTAGATCTCTGCTTTTTTTATGATGTGTGCTTTTTTTGAGGGTTTGCGGTTGTCCGTGTGTATATGAATTTGGGTATCCTTACTTTGTGTGAAAAGAAATTAAAAATCTTGAAAATTGCAATTTACAAAAATTATAAAAATGGTATAATACATATGAAAATGGAAAATATTGGAAATTTGAGGGGTGTGCGTGGATGAATCATATACCGAAGATAAGATTGAAGCAGTTTGGCCTATCAATTAAATGCAACAGAAAGAGAAAACATCAGCTAACACACAGGCATCAGTGGACTCAGAGCGAGTTTTGTAAAGATATTTGCGCTCAAAATTCACTGATCAGTGTTGAAAAAGGAAATATCAGCCGATTTTTAGAAAACTATTCGTTGTTTGCGGAGCGGTTAGGTTTGAAAAT
>QZED01000009.1 GCA_009917405.1 bacterium c-19
ACAAACCTCCTTCTTTACTTTTGTTAGCTGCCAGGCCAACTTTATTGTACAGAAGGAGGTTTGTTTTTTTCTACAGTATAACATCTTTTACCACATGCATAGCATGTGGTATTCGCTTCGCAATAAAAAAGGCGATACAGTAATTCTGAATCGACCTTTTTCATTAATAGCCTTCTTCTAATGCCTGTTCTCCTTCATTTTTACCAAGCTCAATCTGATGATCCTCAGCCATCGCATGATAAGTCTGAAGGATATGGATACAAGCAAGTATTGCGATTAGTATCATTGTCGCCGCATACATCCACAGATCTTGATTCGCAAAGTAAAACTGATAGCTGATGAAGGTATATAACAGCTGTAAAGCTACGGTAATTACAAGGTGTTTGATCAACCTCTGTTTCACAAAACCTCTTACGATAATTAAATACAAGGCGATATGGAAACAGACAGCGCTTATTTGTGCCGCAAGATCGACAAACATATCGGCAAGGGAGCGATGAAAAAACAGTTCTGTCACTGTCGTTCCTGTTTCATCACCGACTTGCAGAATCATCAGCTGAATCATATAGAATAAGACAAACTGAAATAAAATTTCACAAAAGGCGTGTCCTGCGCCTGCACTCAATGCCCCGCTCCAACTCAGCCGGTCACTTAAGGTCCAACGCACAATCAGATAACGTGCCGCACTTGCGGCTAATGCGCTGAACGCACCGACAAATACTAACATCGCGGTGTGATCATTCATAGAAAACTGACTCATCGAAAACAGCGGCAGTTGAAACAGTACCTGAGAAAAGAAATATCCCAACCCGCCCGCAAAGACAATACCGAAGCTGCCGGGAAAGCGGCGATGCAGCCATATAACTGTCGCTGCCATCATCAACAAGACACTTACAACAGTAACGGCTATGATAACCTCACTGTTCATTATTTTAATTTAACAGCGGTTCCGTATGCAATTACTTCGGCAGCGCCTGCCATGATCGAACTGTTTGCGTAACGGAAGGAAACGATCGCATCTGCACCGATTCCCTGCGCTTCCTCTACCATGCGTTTCGTCGCCAATGCTCTTGCTTCATCCATCATTTTAGTATAAGACTTTAACTCTCCACCGACTAAAGTCTTGAAAGAGCTGCCAATATCCTTTCCGATGTTCTTTGATTGGATGGTACTGCCTTTCACCAATCCCAACGTTTCATAATCCTTTCCTGCAATCATTTCTGTTGTCACAATTAACATATTCTCGTCCTCCTTTTTACTTTTTAATTATAAGCGTTTTATACTGATTTGTGAAGTCCTGCTTTTTCATATTATTATGAAATTACCGTCAGAACTTCATTATCTATCTTATTCAAATTCAGGCAATTTCTTTCACAAACAGAAAACGTTTTTCATTAGATTCCTCCGACATGTATTCCCACTGATCAACGGAAAAGCACTTTAACTGTTCCGGTGTATTTATCCGATGCTTCATAATATATTCTGTCATATTACCACGTGCAGTTTTGGCATAAGTGGTAATCGTCTTGCGCACACCGCTTTTTATGACTTGGAAATCAACGGTAATCATTCGCTCATTTTTGTTTAAATACGGGGTGATTGCCTGACTGTATTCTTTACTGGCAAGGTTGATATACACCTGATCATCATTATCCTGCCGCAATGAACGCATTAATGCATCACTCCAAAAAGAATATAAATTATCAATACGCTGTGAAAGACCTTTTGCCTGCATTTCTAGACGATACGGATAAATACTGTCTAAAGGTCTCAGACAACCGTATAATCCGGAGATAATCCGCAAATGAGCTTGTGCAAATTGTACAGCTTCCTTTTCCCACGTATCCGTATGCATCGAATGAAATACTAAGCCGCTGTAAGTAAATAAAGCAGGTGTACCTGAAAGATCAAAACGCAGCTTTTGAAAGCGACCTTGTGTCTGTAATGCCATCTTTGCATTTACATTCATAATATTCATAATCGCTTCATCATTATATGTTTGAATCAATTCTGCCAAGCATTCGGCTTCCGCACAAAATTGCGGCTGCGTCATCGGAAGATCGTATGTTCTCGGCTTCATATTCTTTGTCGGCGCTATAAATGTAATCATATTCATACCTCATTTCTTGAGTATTGTATTATGGAAAAATAAGAAAGTCAATTCATTAAAGTTTAAAAGATTTTATTCTATTATACAATAATCATATATGAACAACTTCGCAAAGCATTTCACTTGTGGGAAAACGGTTTTGTCAGATGAAATAAATCAAATAACATATAAAAGCCGTACAGCTTTTGCTTAAGTACGACTTTTTAGTATGCATTTTATTTCGTTTTTGCTTTATCTTTGTTTTTCTTATATAACAATACGCACATAACATTCAAACCAAAGACACATGCAAAGATATAGTGGTTTATTACTGTGTAATCTGCGGTAAGCGCACCGCCGATCGAATTTCCCGGGTAATAAACACCTTTTACATCGGTATCATTACCTGACTGATCAGGCTGTTCGGGTTTCGGATCATCCGGATTTGTCGGTTTACTCGGTTCATTCGGTGTATCGGGTTCCTTTGTCTCATCGAAAATCATTGTATCATACGGTACATCACCATCGACGTTTTTATTCGGTTTCCACTCGGTAATATCCTTAATGTTTTCATCAGGAGTACCGTCTCCGTCGGTGTCTACGTTAATATCCGGTTTGCCGTCCCCATCTCCGTCGATATTGGTATCAGGGATTCCGTCCCCATCAATATCGATATTAATATCCGGTTTCCCATCACCGTCAATATCAACATTGACATCCGGACTGCCGTCTCCGTTAGTATCAATATTCAAATACGGTTTACATTCAATATCCGTATCATAGCTGAAGCCTTGGAATGCATAATCCTTTTTCGGCGTCCACGGCGTATGAACGGTACCGATATTGATACTTGGCGTCATTTGATCCTTTGCGATATTGAAATCTGCTTTCATGTCACCGTTCGTATCAATATTGATATTCGGAATACCGTCATCATCCGTATCAACATTAATGACTGCTTTTACACTTGTTCCTGTACAGTATTCTTCAAGGATATTGTTTTCAGGATCTGCCTTCACACACTTTGTCGGCTTCCAATCAGTTTTCTTCAGAATCACTAAATTCAGATCGGGCTTGCCGTCATGATCGGTATCGATATTCAAATCAGGCACTCCGTCACCGTCACTGTCAATATTTAAGTCAGGGATTCCATCGCCGTCGCGATCTCCATTAATCACGATCCATTTACTTTCATCGTTTGGATCTTTCCACTTGATGTTTAGATCAGGACATCCATCTCCATCCGGATCATTGAAATCAGGTTTACCGTCTTTATCAACATCAACGTCGATCTTCTTTAATTCCAACTCATGACAGCTTTCTTTGTTTGTATTTTCTGCATTGTCTGTCGGAATCACGCATACTTTGTATTTTCCGGTTGTTTCACTAATCGTGATAATTGCTTTCTCTTTTGTGACTGTCAGTTTACCCTCTTTGATCAATTCTTCACCTGATCGAGCCGTAGTGTCTAACTTATAGACTGTATAACTTATTTCTTTAGTTCCGCTGACCTTTAAGTCATCTTTCGCATCACTTGTCGTAATCTCAAATGATGTTCCCGGCTTGAAGAAAATACCACCGCTGAGTTTGTTAATAATATCTTGTAACTTATTGTTTGTATCCTTTGCTTTTATCGTTTTAACCTTTGGTGCAGTTTTATCTATCTTGATAATTTCTTGTTTCTCTTTTGTGATTGCGCCACTGTCCTTTTTCATCCAAAAGTTCTGCGCAGTTTCACCCTCTCTTGTAAAAGTGAGCTGTGCCGGATTCCATGTACTTTGATCAAAGGATAAATGAATATACTCTTGATGATCACTGATGATATTTACATCTTGATTCGTCCACTTGCCTTCATATGCAGTGTTATTACCGTCATTGATTTCTAAGTGATACCAATCATCCTCGATATTATCTTCCTTAACGGTCATTATCTCCTCTTTGAATTTAAAACTGTAGTTTGGATAAGTCTTATTTAATATATTACTGTCTCCCTTGATTGGATAGCTTCCTGCATTACTGTTGGTCTTCGCCGTTGTGCTTAACTTGATGTCATTTGCTTGAATCACATCCTGTACACCATTCCATGTGACTAATTGATTCTTAAAATCTTGATAGGTTAAACTTGGATTTTGTTCTCCCTTATATTTCTCTTGATCATCGATTGTAATTTCAATCGGTTTCGGTAATACCGTTACTTGTACTTTTTTGCTTAACGGTGATTCGCCGTCTGCCGTTCTCGTTACCGTTATCGTTGTTTTCTTACTTCCGCTGTTTTTTATTGCATCAAATTCTGCCTTGTTTCCTGTGACAGTAGGGTTCGATATATAAGTTGTATCGTCAATCTCAAACGTATATTGTACATTCGTACTGTCCGCATCATATTGTGTACTCTTTATTGTGAAGTGATCACCATAGATAATCTGCCCCGGACTTGTGATCGCTAAGACATTTTCATCAGGCCCCATGATATGAATTGTTCCGTCGGCTTCCGCTACTTTGTAGTTTCGATCCATCGGTTTCGTCGCATGGATCTTAATATCTTTTCCTGTTTCTCCGCTATAGTTATAATCAATTACTTTATTATCATTCGTCCATGCGATTGTATGATCCTCATTACTGTCTACTTCAATCAATACATCTCCTGATGTATCGACAACTCCGTCTACTTCAATTACAGGTTCAACTTTTCCTTTACCATTCACAACATAGATTGGATTTTCCGCAAACGTAATTACTCTTGTGCCTTTCTCTATATTAATCGGTAATTCAATCGTTTTATCACTATAATTACCACTTGAATCATGACTCGTTGCTTGTACAATCACTTTTCCCATTTGATTATTAAGACTCGCATTCAGAATCGTTACCAAACCATTGGCATCTACTGAGATCACATCTGTAGGACTTCCCGCTTTTAATTGATACGTTACACTACTTCCTGTAGGATTTCCTGCCGTATAGAGCTGAAAGGTTTTGTTTGGCGCATATACCTCACTGTATGCCTTATAGCTGCTTCCATCTTTTGGCAGCTCATTTCCTGCATTATCTGTGTAAATGAAGTTTTGTGAACCTGCCGTTACCGTGAAAGTCAATTCCGCTGTTGCGTTTGCCTGTCCTATTCCACCCTGCTTTTCTGCAACGATTGTTACCGTTCCTACTCCATGAATTGTGATTGATCCGCTGTCTTCATTTATCTCTATGATATTTGTTGAGCCATCTTTGATACTATACTTCACCGGGTTACTGTTACTGCTTCCTTTGACTGTCGCATACACTGTCACATTCGTATCTGTTGCTTTAGCACTCTTTGTCGTTATCGCTACATTGGAGCTGCTGTTCTCATAGAACTTCAAATCCTCTGCCGCTGCCATTCCGACATTGATTGTTACCGGTATTTCTTTCGTACTCCATTTATCACTCACTGTTACAGTAATCGTATAGCTTCCTACTGCCAAATTCGCTTTTGTGGTGATTACACCTGTGCTTGCATTTACCGCAAAGAAGCTTCCGTCTCCATCAGTCTTTAATCCGTACGTATAGGTGAATCTACTGCCTGTTACATCATCCGGCGTTCCCGGTGATCCTTTGATTGTTCCTATCGTTCCGTTGATTTTAATGTTAGGATCATTCGCACTAAAGGTCGGTGTACTGATATCACTTGAATTGGCATGAGGGGTTACACTGCCGTTTACCTCTGCATAAACTACAATTTCTTTTTCTGCATAAGCTGAATTATAGTTATTGTTTCCGCTACTTGGATCATCATCTGCGGTTGCCCGTATTTTCACTTTTCCATAAGCACCGTTTCCTTTATAAGTTATCGCTCCTGTATCAGAATCAATATCAATCAGTCCGATATCACCGCCCACCTTTGAATACGTAATCTTTACATCACTGTTGTTTGGTGTGGCTGTTGCGCTTTCATTCCAAACTGTAGCTGCATCTGTGATTGATTTCTTCGTTTGATTGGAATCATCAAATGCCACTGTTAAGTTTGTCTTTTCCACTGTGAATGAGGTACATACCTTAGAATCAGATGTTGCCGCAGTCGGATCACCGTTCGCATCTACAGCACTTACACAAAATTTATAATCTCCTGCCTTCAATCCACCGTTCACTAAATCAGGTGCATTACTTTTGATTTTCACATTCAGTGAGGTACTGCTTGAAGCACCGCTTGAATTTAATCCATCAATTTCGAAGTTTTGATACGTATTATCACCATTTGATTCTACTGAATAAGTAAGCGGCATTATACCTTGCGGATTAATCGTAACCTTGCCTACAGTTTGACCTGCATTCACATTTTTACTGAATTCATAATCATTTCCTGCAGAAGCTCCGCTTTGCGGTGCCTTTGTATAAGTCAGCTTATGCGTCTTTACAATTTCTAATTCTTGATAGGCTGACAACGCTGATGATTCAGCCGGAGCCATGCTTGATTCGTTATACCCTTCATTCACCAATGCGATTTTATATTTTCCTTCATCAATTCCTGACAAATCCAATTCGTATTTATCTGCACCGTTCGCTGTCGCAACCGGAATATAGTATGCCAATTCATTATTTTTAAAGAATAATGCAGAGACTGTATTTACATCACCATCACTCGACCCTGCCGCCGCATTCGCATCAAGATAAATCGACGAATCTTTAACAGCCTTTGATATAGTTGTTGTATTCTTATTTTCAATATCATTGAATATAATTGAATGAGCGCCTGTATCATCAAGCAGTCGAAGCTTTAATTTATCATAATCTGATGTAGCTGTATAAATGTTAGAATAACTGCCGCTTAAATCAGGACTTGAATTTTTTACTTTCGCATACGTACTTCCTGACCCCATACCTGTTGCGAATACTACATCGTTTAAATCTAATTCCGCACTTAATCGTAAACCACTTGTCGTATTGGAAGAACAAGCGGATTTAGTACATTTGGGAGCAGTATCATATATAACATTTCCTGCTGAAGAAAACACAAAAACTCTTAAATCGGCATTTATACTGAGATCGGATCCGGCTGATAAAGTTTCTCCTACAAAGTAGTCCTGAACAAACGCTAAATCATTATTAGATAAATGGTAACCTCCGGATACGTTTATCTTGGAAGATCCGGAAATAGATAATAAAGTAAAACGATCACCAATAAAAAAACTTTGCGGATTTAAAAGACCATAATGTAAAAACTCTTCATATTGTGTTGCTAATCCCGGCTGAAAATTTCTTTCATTATAAAGAAGTTGTAAATATTCGAAATTTCGATTTATCAGAATTTTTTTTGTTTTATTTGATATATTTGTGTTTACATTTCTTAATTCTGACGCTATAACAGAAGTAGGCTCACTTGTCAGATAATCCTCAACCATAGTATAGGTACCCACCATCTGAACCGATGGATAAGAGGTGAAACTAGGCGTATTCGTATATACTTCATTTTGCATCGCAAACCATCCTGTGATATTAGGAACAGATGTATCTAATGAATAAACTCCGCTACCATCGACCTGTGGTTGATACGTCTTATAGGTTTCCTTCAACAACAGAATAAAAGACATCGGATTACCGGATGCAGTATTAGAGCCTACATATACTTTATCACCTTTTACCATTGATCCTGGACCGCCGGGTCCTATCCCTTTTTCACCTAATTTCATTGTGACAGAACTGCCTACATTATAAGCAGATGCAGCATCTAAATTCATATTGCTGTAGACATAGCCTATCGAGCAGAATCCTATTAAAGTTACTAATACGATGATTAATCTTTTCCACATACAAATTTTTCCTTTCTTTTTGTCTACAAATGTAGACGTTATGAAACAGGTGTTTTTATATAAAAAATCAAAAGGTGCTTCATTTCGCAGCGACATTCATACACTTATGCGCTCCCCTTTTCAGAAAAAAGGTTCAAAAATATCAGAAAAAATTTTAATTTTTTTACTTCCCTTATTTAAAATAATATTATCAGTATTTTTACACAAAATCATCAAGTAAATTATGGAAATTAGATCATTTATATATAATTCAGATATAAAATAAGCAAAAATAAAAGCTTATAAAAATAAGCCTTTAAAACAAAATATATCTTTTCATAAATTATTTATAAAGTCTGCTTTCAAAAGCATCTGCCCACAGATCAGTTTTTAATTGCTCGTAATAGGCTCCGCCGTAGCGCTTTAATTCCTCGTATAACGGTTGAATCAAACGAATTTGTGCATCTGTTTTTTGATTGATCATATCTTCACAACATGCCCAAGCAATTAATGTAAAATACGCATCCTGCGCATTATCGATCACATCATCTCCAAGCTGTTTTTCAATAAATTCACGCTGTTGAACGATTGTTTCCTGCGAATCATTTCCAAAATGAGAATCGCTTAACATCACGGCACCTGTGATGATTACGGCAACTGCGGTAACACCCGCAATGATTTGAGTAAATGTAAAATGAAGCATCCGCCTCGGTGAAATCATTGCGGCAGGCTCTTTACAACATTCATAAAATTGTCTCGTCAATACACTTGCGACAAGCGCATCGAATTCACGAAAGGTTAATGTGATTCCCTGTACTTTCTCATATTCATCCAGTGCTTGTTTTAAACAAGTTCTGCCGTAGGACAGTCTGCTCTTTACCGTGCCGACCGGTATTTCCAGTATTTCTGCAATTTCTTTTACGCTGAACTGTTCCAAATAAAACAGTGTTATAATCGCAGCTTGAGAGGGCGGAAGTTTAGCTATCAATGATTCTAAAACTTCTTTATCGCTTGTAAAATTTGTCAACCGTTCAGGTGTGAACTCTATTCTTTCTTCCTGTATTGAATTGATCAGCGGTTCATCTTCAAAATCAATTGTAGTATGTTTATTCTTGCGAAAGATTTTCTTACATTTAGAAAGTACGATTTTATAAAGCCATGCTTTAAAATAAGCATTTTCTTTTAATGTATGGATTGATCGATGAACTTCAATAAAGGTGTCTTGTACCGCATCTTTCGCATCTGCTTCATTACGACACAGCTTATTCGCAAAGAAATACGCCAGCTTATAAAATTCATTATATAATTGTTCAAAGGCACCTTCTTCATGTTTTTTTACTGCTTCGATTAATTTACAGGTTTCTTCTTTCACATCAATCAATCCCTTCTTTTTTTAATCATATTGTTTATTTTTATCATTGTCAATATTTATTTCTCTTTTTTGTGTTTTTATTAATATTTAAATAATGAAGAAATAAATACAAAAGAAACAAAAAAAGCTTTGAAAACAATGTATCAAAGCTTTATCTTTAATAAGTCTTATGCCGAAAGTATTTCAATATCGTGTTCGCGGATGAGAATCATATTTTCCCATTGTGCGCTCAGACTTCCGTCTTCACTGTAGGAGGTCCAGCCGTTATCCGCATCGATATATAAATGCCAGTCACCCGCATTGATCATCGGCTCTACCGTGATAATCATTCCCGGTGTCAAAACCATTCCGGTATTTTTAATTCCTACATGAGATACAATCGGATCTTCGTGGAATTCTTTACCTACGCCATGACCTGCATAATCTCGTACTACACTGTAGCCGTTTTTATGTGCATGCTCAACAATCGCAGCTCCGATATCGCCGACACATCCCCACGGTTTAATCGCTTTGATGCCGATTTCCATGCATTCTTTCGTCACTTCGACAAGACGCTTGGCTTCCTCACTGACATTGCCGATCATAAACATGCGGCTGGCATCGGAAAAATACCCATGATAGATCGTCGAAACATCTACATTGACAATATCGCCATCCTGTAATATTACATCGGGATCAGGTATTCCGTGACACACCTCATCATTCACACTTGTACAGCAGCTTTTAGGGAATCCCTCATAGCCGAGTGGAGCCGGAATTGCGCCGTGCGAGACAGTGTATTCATAAACCAGCTTATCAATATCTTCCGTACTCATACCGGCACGAATATGCTGCGCAACATAGTCTAAGACACCGTTGTTTATTTGTGCGCTTTTTTTGATTTCAACGATTTCTTTCGGATTTTTGATTAATTCACGATGCGGCATATGATAGCCTTTTATTTTCATCATTTGATATTTTTCATCGAATTTTTCATGACATTGCTTGTATTTCTTTCCACTGCCGCACCAACACAGTGTATTGCGTTTTATTTCCATTTCATATCCTCTCATTCTTTTGTATAGTATAGCATGATTTTTATGATATTTCACGTACACGATTACAGTTTTCATACGAAAGGACTGTTATTTTCATAAAAAATCCGTTATAATATTGATTGAGTTACGGAGACGTATCGAAGTGGCTGTAACGAGACTGATTCGAAATCAGTTGACGTGAAAGCGTCCGTGGGTTCGAATCCCACCGTCTCCGCCAAAGTGATAAATATCGCAGATTCATACCATATCTAAAAGATGCGGTATGAATTTGCCCTATAAATATCTGTTATTGCGTATGGTCCTTCGACCATCGAAACATGACAATCGCAGCTCTTTTTCTAACTGCCTCTCAAAGAGGCTTTTTTATTGTTTACTTCTTTGGTACATTCGTGAGCTAACTTCAAATTCTTTCATACTCGTTTAAGCAGTCGGTTAGTTCTCTTGACAATATCCCCTTTTCTAACAAACGATTCTCACATACAATAAACAATTAACCGCGGTAAATACTTCTCAAAAACACTTAAATCATTCATATCAAAACGATTTGCCGATCTGACGTGCGCCGTCGATTAAAAAATCTTATTAGAATCCGATTTTAAATGATCTTCAATAAGCGATTCTATCTTTCTATATAGCATTAAAATCCCTCTTTTAAAAATTTTCAAATGCATTTATAGCGCAATAATAATGACACTTCTATGATAAACCGCGATATATTTTATGACATTTTAACTATAAATCATTGTATATTTCATGACATTTCAAACAAAAGCAATGAAACTATAAAAATAATTAACGTAAAGTGACCTTGGGTTTGAATCACACTGCCTTTGCCATATTGTTCATTGAGTCTTGAGTAAGGCTTTTTGATTATAAAAAAAGCCTTTAATTTCATATTTCACATACTACTCTTAAAGGCTGATATACAATGTTTGACCTCTTAAAAACTAAATTACGTAATTTTTGTCCAATCCTTTCGACCTATTCTCCGCTTAACAATGCTTTCGGAGTTATTCGCTTGATTCTCAGTGACATTATACAAATAATCACAAAAGTGAAAATGATTAATCCGACACCGAACACGATAATCAATCCGACCGGAATTTCAAACATACATTTTACAATACCGACATTACTTAAAAACAAGGATGCCAACGGGTTTATCAGATAGGAATTGATAATCAGACCGATCACACAGGAACAGATCACCACTGGCATGAAACTCAACGCTGTTTGTAATACGAGCTGCCCTGTTGTAAAGCCTAATGCTTTCATAATTCCGTATTCATACTGTTTTTGATTCAATAAAGTACGAACAAGTAAATACAGCACTAACAACACGATCAAACTGCCCAACAATACGATCGCAACCACAATGAAACTCATTAACGCAACATAGACACCGCTTGTGGCGTCAATCACCGTATCGATATTTACCGATGCTTTCACGTGTTCATGAAAGGTATTTCGCACATCTTCATTAAAAGCATCAATATCAGTTCCCGGTTTTAAATTCAAATAATAGCTTGCTTCGGCAAGCTTACCCATTCGCTCATAGCCTTGTCTTGTTAAAAAACAATCCTTACCTAAATTATTAGCAATCTGAGAATAACCACTTACAATATAAGACGCCTCTTTGCCGTCAGTGCTGAAAGTAATTTCATCACCGATTTTAATTCCCTGATCTTTCGCATATTTAATCGCAACAGCAGTTTCGTTTTTATAACGAGGAAGCCTGCCTTCTACACAAACCATTTGATTATTCAGATCATTGAAACCATCGGTAATCGTAACTACCAGTGATACCCCGTTCACATGACGCAGGGATCCGGAATGAAATAAATAGCTTTTTTCAACGCGCGGATCCTGTTGAAAATAATCTTTTAATTCAGCTTCCGTTTCCGTATCGATACTGATACTGGAATCCGCTGTCTCTCCTGCGACCATATCAATCATCGGCGTAATGTCTAAAATAACATTTTTTAGCATAACGGCAGTAAACGCCGACACCAGTGTCAACATTACCGTCGTTATACACACAATAATATTCTGTTTTGCCTGTACTGTCGCTGTTTTTAAAGATAAACACGGCAATAACGGCATGCGTGAATTTGAGAGCGGTACATGATTCTTACGGAAATTATGAATCGGAATTCCTTGCCGTAGCGCTCGAATTGCTTCATAGCGTTTTATACGATGTACGGATAAATACACAGCGATAACCACAATTGAGGTAATAAAGGCAATCGTTATTAGGAACGGGAGCGGTAAAAAACGCATATGATAAGGAATGCCTGTTTGTGAAATCATCATTTCATTAACTGACGGAAACAGGCTATAAGTCAATAAGGCACCAAACGCACTGCTTAATACACTGAGCAACATCATCTGAAACATATATGCCAGGATAATCTGACGGCTTTGATATCCGATCGCCTTTAAAATACCAAGCTTTTTCATATTTTCTTGAATATCCGTGATGACATTCGCAATGATGACAATCATCACAATTAACAATACAATAAATGCCATAGCACTTAAGATTGCGGCAGCGATCATCTGTGAAATATAGCGAGAGGAAGAAACCAACTGATAAGAACCGCTGATCATTTGCAAATTCGGATATTGCTCGGAAAATAATTCACTTATTCGTGTTTCCACAATCTCTCCGGCTTGTTTATCATGTAAACGCACCGATACAAATGTCGATTCGGGCAGTTGCTTATCTTTTATATCTTGATATAACTCACTGTCTAACGCCAAAATCATCACCATACAGTTGTGGGAACCATTCATGATGTGATTCGTATACCCGGCAATCGGAAATGTAAGCACCTGATCACCGATAATGACTTCAAAATCATTGCCGAGCTTTAGTTTTTCATCATTTGCATAAAGTATCGGTAAATAGATACCTTCAACTCCTTGCTTTTTTTCAATCAACTCACTTTTTCCGATACTGCGTGAAAATGCAGTTTTTTCATCCATAAACATAAGATTTGTACTGATGGAACCGCCGTTATATTGAAATGTCCCGAAAGTCAATAAACCATCGTCCATACGATATTCACTGATGTCAGGATCTTCTTTCAATGCTGTATCCAAGAACTCTCGCATCTTTGAATCATTACTGCTTATTGCCATCGTCACATGTTCACTGTGCAGTCTGTCGTGCTGGGTATCAAAATTATTTTTATAATCTCCAGCTAAAATCAGCCATATATTCATCATGCAGGCAGCTGCGATAATTAAGGTGATAATTACGATTGTCTGTTTTTTGCGTTTGCGGATATTGCTTGCCGCAAGCATTGCATATTTTCTCATACTACCACCCCATATCATTTAAAAAGGCTGTAAGCTGTTCACGACGTCTTCCTGATTCTTCATAGTCTTTAAGCTGACATTCTCCCAAAACAATGCCGTCTTTCAGATATAGAATCCGATTGCCACGTAATGCCGACTGAATATCATGAGTCACCATCACAATGCTTTGTCCCTGTCGATGAAATTCACTCAATGTATCCAATACCTCTGTTCCGGTTTTGGAATTTAAGGCGCCTGTCGGTTCATCCGCAAACAATATCTGCGGGTGATTGATCAATGCTCTGACGATTCCGACACGCTGTGCTTCTCCGCCGGAAATTTGTGTCGGAAATTTCGCCTGCGTTGCCTCATCAATCCCGACGGCTTCAAATAAGCTTTCGGCTTTTTTCATCAATGCCTTACGATCCTTTGTGACAAGCAAGCCTGCCATCAAAACATTATCCATAATGCTCATGGAATCCATTAAATAAATCTGTTGAAACACAAAACCGCAATGCTTACGGCGAAATACTGCCAGTTCATCGGCACTATAATCACTGATACAATGATTCTGAAAATGAATCGTCCCCAGTGTCGGTGTATCCATACCGGATAATGCATATAAAAGCGTCGATTTCCCGGCTCCACTCGCTCCCATAATAATTGTGAAATCTCCTTGATACAGTTCTAAATCAATATTTTTTAATACATGCTGAATCGTTCCTTTATTGGAAAAGGATTTGCTTAACTTTTCGGTTTGAATGATTATAGGTTTCATAAAAGCCTCCTTATACACTTTTATTTTATTAAAATAAATATTAAATGGCTTTAGCAGTTTCTTAAATTTTCCTTAATTTTGATATAAGAAAATTAATAAACAAAACCTCAGACAACATCCTCTGTTTTTTAATCAAGCATTTTTTTAAATTATAATTTGATCAATGGTCCTTCAGTCGCAAAGTTTTAAAAATATGTTCACCAAAAGACCGTGTTCCCCATTTTCCACGCTGCATGCCCCCTGCATCATTTTCATTAAATAATCTGTGATATAGAGTCCCAGACCTGCCCCTTCCATCGCTTCGGTATGCTCACCTCTTACATATTTTTCTTTAATATGCAATATTTCCTGTTCACTGACACCGCCGCCGAAATCCTCAATTGATATGATCAAATATTGATCGGAAAGAGTATGTGTAACAAGAATTGTTGTATCTGCGTATTTATATGAATTAGCAAAAATATTATCAAACACCTGCTGCAAACGCAATAAATCCGCACAAACGACACACTCCGGCAGTGAAGATAATTCCGCCTTATGCTGATAATCGGCATTTTCCAGCAGCTTAAAAATCTCACTGCTTTTACAGTCAGTGACAGTTACCGATAAGGCTTCTAATTCTTCCAATGATGAAGTAAATAAATCATTGACCAACCTATCAATCTGATCACTTTTCTGCATAATTTGATGATAGGTAGCTTTATTTTTTTCATTGTCGCTTAATGCAGCACCTACCTCTGATGCTGCTTTGATACTGGCTAACGGTGTCTTAATATCATGGGAAAGCTTCGCAATTAATTCTTTTTTACTTTCATTGGCTTTCGCTTCGGCAATACGCGCTTGTTTAATCTCATAACGCATTAGATCAAATGCTTCACTGAATGCACCGAACGCATTCTTGCGGTCCATCGTCAGCGGAATATCTAAATCTCCGTAAGCCACTCGCTTCGCAAATGCCAGCATTTGTGAAAACGGCAAGATAATTGTTCGCTGTAAATAACTAAAGTAAATTACGGCAATAATACTTTGAATGATAATCATGATCAATACGATGGAAACCATTGTCTGCAACTGAGTTTGATACTGTTGATTCAGGCGGTTGGAAACAATCAGCTTTCCCTGTATTTGATCATCTATCTCAATATCGAGAATCGTATCCTGATTGTGAATCGCTTCATTGATTGTGGTACTTACAGAGGGATCGCTTTGATAGCGAACATTGCCATTTTGATCAATCACACTGTATTCCTGATTCGTATGATTGACATGATCATCTAAAGCGTTCCAGTCGTTTTTTACTTCCCAAAGGATTTCATTGACTGTCACCGTATCGGTACTTAATTCGCTTCCCTGATCAAATAGAGTGACAAGACATACAATCTCGATTGTTAATACAAGCAGATACAGCCAAACAATTCCTTTGCTTTTCATAAAACGGCTCCGCTGAATTGATAACCTTCGCCCCATTTTGTTATGATATATTTCGGATGAGAAGGATCTTTTTCAATCACTTGCCGCAGCTTACGGATATGGACATTTAGGGTTCCATCTGTAGTATATTTATCTTTCCACACCTGTTCGAATAATTCCTGTTTGGTAATCGGCTGATTCGCTCTTTCCATCAAGTACACTAACAAACGATATTCCAGCGCCGTAAGATGCTGTAGCTGATTTTCCACGTATACTTGATGAGTGGTAAAATCAACATGCAGATGTTCATCACGATATGCATTTTCCTGCGACTTACCATACCGTTTTAATACTGCCTTTACCTTTGCCGACAATACGCTGAGTGAATAAGGCTTTTGAATATAGTCATCTCCGCCGATATTTAATGCGATTACCTGATCATCATCGCTTGTACGTGCCGAAATAAAAATAATCGGTACCTGCGTAATTGTTCTTAATTCCTTACAGAGCGCAAAACCGCTGCTGTTACCGAGATTAATATCCAACAAAATGAGCTGCGTGCTGTGCTGCTTAAAAAAATCACGGCAACTTTGTGCATCATATACTACTGCGGTGTTCACTTCAAAAAGATTCAAATATTCTCGAGTGCTATCTGCCAACAGCTTTTCATCATCCACAATCAGACAATCGTATTTCATAGGCGGCTCCTTTTCATAAGCTTCTGCTTTTTAAGAATCATCAGCGAATAATTACTTATATTATAGAGGTTCTTATACATAAACTCAATGAAAATGTCATTGCTTTTATTTTCAGTTCACAATCGCAAAATGTTTTTACAATGATCATTCGATATGCATGCTTTTCTATTATTATCCGCATTCTCTCATTTTGCTTTCCCTTATTTTGTGATACAATATGATTAATAAAGTGAGGATACAATATGAAAAAGATCAGAAAAGCAATCATACCGGCAGCCGGCTACGGCACCAGATTCCTTCCTGCCACAAAAGCGATTCCGAAGGAAATGCTGCCGATCGTCGATATCCCTACGATTCAATATATTGTTGAGGAAGCCGTAAATAGCGGAATTGAGGATATCTTGATTATCACCAACGCACATAAGGCTTGTATTGAAAATCATTTCGATCATAATTTTGAATTAGAACAAAAGCTGCTTCAAAGCAAGGATCAGGAACGCTTTGAAATGGTTTGTCGTATTGCTGATATGGCAAATATTTATGCGGTCCGACAAAAAAAACCGCGCGGATTAGGACATGCGGTTTTGTGTGCGAAATCATTTGTCGGTGATGAACCGTTTGCCGTTTTACTCGGTGATGACATTGTCGTCAATAAAGAAAAAAGTGCGACCCGTCAATTAATGGAAGCAGCACAAAAGCATCAAGGATCGGTAATCGGGGTACAAAAAGTAAAGGATGAAAATGTTCATAAGTACGGAATTGTTGATCCTGCGTCAACCGTTGAAGAGCGCATTGTAAAGATTGCGTCAATGGTTGAAAAACCGGCATTAAAAGATGCACCAAGCAATCTTGCGGTCATGGGTCGCTATGTATTGGAAAGTGAAATCTTTGCGTTCTTGGAAAATCAGGCGCCCGGTGCCGGCAATGAAATCCAGTTGACCGATGCGATTGCCCGTATGGCAAAAGAACGTAATGTCTATGCCTGTGATTTTGTCGGCAAGCGCTATGATGTTGGTGATAAGGTTGGTTTTTTACAAGCACAAATTGACTTTGCCTTAGCCCGCGCAGATCTGCATGATGCGATGACAGATATCATTAAAGAGACAAAGCTGTAATCAATATCATTCACACCAAATTATAACTTTAGTAAAGTATAATCTTTTGAAGCTGTATATCCTACAGCTTTTTATTTGTATGACATTCATTTTTGCTGAAGTTTAATCTGCGACAGCTGGTGTTTGACTATTATTCGTTTTGAACCAAGAGTATTTTTCTCTGTTTCATATAGACTTTCGGTTAATTTAATAGTTTCATATGAATCACTATCTTTTCGATATATCAAGATCTATATAATCAGTTCACAGATCTTTTAACATTACAGAGGTTATATGCTTGATTACACCTCATACTTACATATTATATCAGTATCCGGTATAAATCAACAATCATAAATAGATTGACTCCTACCTCCCTAAATGTTATAATTCTGTTTATAAAATCACCCATGTTTTGAGAGGACTGTAATATGCTATATTTGAAAGAAATAAATTATGAAGATATTGAAAAAGAGTATCTTTTTGTGCGCGATATGCCTATCGATGAGAACGGTTTGACTAATAAATGGCACGGTATTTCATATGATGAATTTAAAGAAAAGGCAATGCCGGAAATGATCGCATTCGCAAAAGGAGAAAATCTCCCCGATGGCTTTGTACCGGAAACAGTTTTGTTTTTGTGGAATGATGATGAAATAGTAGGACAGTTTCGGATCCGTCATTACCTTTGTGAATCCTTGCGTACAGGCGGGGGACATATCGGTTATTTTATTAAGAAAGAATTTCGTAAGCAAGGATATGGAAAAGAAGGACTGCGTCTTACCTTACAAATCGCAAAAACGATCATTCCCGAAGATGAAATATATTTGCGTGTTAATAAAGATAATCCCGCTTCACTGAAAGTGATGTTGAATAACGGCGGATATATTAAATACGAAGATGAATCTACGTATTATGTGCGAATTAAAAAATAAAGGAAACCTATTATGAGAGAACCGTTGGCTTTCAGAATGCGCCCACAGACAATCAATGAAGTAATCGGACAACAACACTTACTGGCTAAAGGCAAAGTCATTCGTCGCTGTATTGAAGAAAAAGCTGTTTGTTCGATGATCTTTTACGGTCCGCCGGGTACCGGTAAAACTACCTTGGCAGGAGTCATTGCCAATGAGCTGCATATTCCCTATCGGTTATTCAATGCGGTCAGCGGCAATAAAAAAGATTTAGATACTATATTTGAGGAAGCGAAATACTATAACAGCTTAATCTTGATCATCGATGAAGTACATCGTTTAAATAAAGACAAGCAGGATTTATTACTGCCGCATGTTGAAAACGGCTCTATTACCTTAATCGGGGCGACTACTGCTAATCCGCTTCATGCGATCAATCCGGCTATTCGTTCCCGTTGCCATTTGTTTGAAATCAAAAAGCTGAATCAAGATGATATAAAAAAAGCGCTTTGTTTTGCGATAGAAAGTGAACGAGGCTTGAACAATCAGGTGGAAATCGAGGAAGCTGCGCTTAACTATATTTCCCGTTGCTGTAACGGTGATCTGCGCTTTGCGTTAAATGTTTTGGAAATCTGCGCATTGGCATGTGAAAACAAAATAATTGATCAACAGCTGGTCACTCAATATGCACAGGTTCAAAATAAAAACATGGACAAAGACGGCGACGGCTACTATGATGTGCTGAGTGCATTTCAAAAATCGATCCGCGGCAGTGATGTCGATGCGGCATTATATTATTTGGGCGTTATGATTCAGGCAAACGATATGGATTCCATTGAAAGAAGATTGCTTGTATGCGCCTATGAAGATATTGGATTAGGAAATCCGGCTGCGCTTGCACGCTGCACACAAGCGATTGATGCCGCAAAGCGGATTGGCTTTCCCGAGGCCCGCATCCCTTTAAGTGTTGCTGTTATTGATCTGTGTCTGTCACCGAAAAGCAAATCAGCTGAAACCGCGATTGATAATGCTCTGCGTGAGTTAAACCGACATCCGTATGAGGTGCCTGCCTATTTACGCTATACACCGGTCGGAATGGATCAAGATGAAGTTTATGATTATCTGCGCAGTGATTTATGGAGTCAAATTCAATATTTACCGGATTTTTTAAAAGATGTTCATTTTTATGAGCCGCAGGCAAACAGCGCTTATGAGAAAGTTCTGGCAGATAATTACCGCAAGCTTGCCGCGATCCAACGCTCTAATGATTTAAAGAAGCTAAAAAAAGGAAAGAAATAACACCGGCAAGGTTAAGAAATTAATCTTAAAACACAAAGCAAAACAAAGACACCTTGTGAGGCAGAAATACTTTTCTCGGTGTCTTTTTCTTACTTTATAAAGAATTATTAACATTCGTAATCTATATACTGACTGATTTCTTTGAAAAAGAATACAAATATCAAAATATAGAATCTGATATTTTGACATTTGTCAATACGTTATTCTATAAGAGAATACGCATGTCCCATGATTTTGATACAAAAAAAGCCCATACGGGCAAGCATTTAGAAATATTTAATATAGTGATTCATCGATCTTCTTGTTTCAAAGCCATGCTTAATAAATAATTCATGTGCCTTTTCACGATCTAAGTCAAGCGCTAAGCGGATTCCCTTATAACCGAATTTCTTCGCTCTCGATTCAAATGCCTCGTACAATGCGTTGCCGATTGCTTCGCCGTCTTCAAGATCTTCCTTCACACAGAAACAAACCGTGTTTAATAAGTTATCCGCATAAAGTGTTTCATACGGCGCACCGTGTGCATAAGCAACCACATGACCATCTTTTTCCGCAGCCAATAAAATATCATTACCGGCTTCTAAAATAGCGATAATCTTGTTATACACCTTGTCCTTCTCATAAGCATATCCCAATTCTGTATTCAGATCATAAATATCCTCATAGTCCTGTGTCGCAATAATTCTTATCACTGCATTACTCATTTTACTTCCTTCTTTCCTAATTGACTTACCCTATGTCTATGATGTAAAAAAACATAAACCTGTACTATTGTACCATATTTTTTATAAAATGCACGTTAAAATATGCCTATAACTGTATATTTCCCGATGTAAGCGGTTTTATACAGCATTTTCCTTTAAATTACGAATACAACCAGGTAATTATACCTGAAAAAAGACTGCTCACAAACATAGCTTTCATAGCCGTCAATAAGGAAAACATTCAAAAAGTTATAAACTTTAAATAAAGTAAAAGGCACGAGTCTCGTTTAAGAATCGTACCCTGATATCATACTTATTTTTTAATAATACTTTCGTTCCAATTTTCATTCGGAGCGATTTCCAACAGGTCGCAAACTGTTGCGGCTACGTTGGATAAGCCAAGATTATCATCCTGCTTTAATTCAACATCGGCACCGTACACAATAAACGGAACCTTATTTAATGTATGAGAAGTTTTTGCCTTGATCGGCGCATCCGCCTTTTTCGCTTTTTCATACATTTCATCAGCGTTACCGTGATCGGCTGTCACAATTAAGATACCGTTTACCGAATCAACTGCCTTAATGATGCGAGCCAGCTGGAGATCAACCGATTCAACACCGATTACGGTTGCTTCAAAGTTACCGGTATGACCGACCATATCACCGTTCGGATAGTTCGTTCTTAAGAAGTCATAGCTTCCGGAAGTAATCGCTGCACATAATACATCGGTGATTTCAGCGGATTTCATCCAAGGCCGCTGTTCAAACGGAACAACATCGGATTTAATTTCCACAAAATCCTCTAATGCCTCATTGAATTTCTCGGAACGATTTCCGTTCCAGAAATAAGTCACATGCCCGTACTTCTGCGTTTCGGAAATCGCATACTGACGAATGTTGTGCTTTACGAGTTCCTCTGATAATGTATATTTGATCTTTGGCGGGAATGCCAAGAAGTTATGCGGAATATTCAAATCTGCATCATACTGAAGCATACCGGCATACATCACATCCGGTTTGCGTACACGGTCAAACTTGTCAAAGCTTTCATCGCCGTCAAAAGCCAATGAGATTTCTTGCGCACGATCGCCGCGGAAGTTAAACAGAATTACACTGTCACCGTCATGAATCGTACCGACTGGCTGACCGTCTTTCGCAATAACGAACGGCGGCAAATCCTGATCCACTGCCTGAAGCTCATTTCGATAAGTTTCAATCGCTTCCTTAGCACTCGCAAAGGTACGACCTTCCCCTAATACATGCGTTTTCCAGCCTTTTTCAACCATTGCCCAGTTCGCTTCATAACGATCCATCGTAATGCACATACGACCGCCGCCACTGGCAATACATGCATGGAAGTTATCATCATTGCATTCTGTGATAAATGCTTCAATATCATCTACATAAGTCAATGCACTTGTTTCGGGAACATCACGACCGTCCAATAATGCATGAATGCGAACTTCTTTCACACCCTCTTGCTTTGCCTGTGCAATCAAAGCCTTTAAATGCTTAATATGAGAATGCACATTACCGTCACTCAACAAGCCTAAGAAGTGCATAACACCCTTTTCCTTGCAATTTTCCACTAACGCCTTCCAAGTGGAAGAGGTAAAAATATCACCGGACTCAATAGACTCATTAACAAGTTTCGCTCCCTGAGAATAAATCTGTCCGCAGCCAAGCGCATTATGACCTACCTCGCTGTTACCCATATCACCATCACTCGGCAATCCTACAGCCAAGCCGTGCGCTTTAATTTCAGTGTGAGGGCAGTTTTCCCACAAATGATCTAATGTTGGTTTATATGCGTGTTTTACGGCATTTCCGAATTCTGATTCATTGATGCCGACACCGTCCATAACCACTAATACAACAGGTCTTTTACTCATAACCTTAACCTCCTATGTTCGTGGTTATTATAGCACGTTTTATGATATGTGAAAAGTCAGATAAGCTTCAAAAGATGTTTATCGATTCAAAAAAGCACGATAGGATCATTAAGAAAAGCAGAACACCCTTAAAGTCGAATAAACACACTTCTAGCCTAAGCGAAGCAGTGCTAAAATCATCAGTAAGCAGCCGCTCAGCCAAGAGACATCACCGGTAAAGCGGCACATCAACCGTTTTCCGAGCGCACTGCCGACAACGATCAGCACAACACCGAAGCCAAAGCTGCATCCCAGCAACAGCCCGAAATTCACTACACCGATACCGTAAGCCAATCCGCTTGCCAAAGAATCAAGTGACAGCGCAATTCCCAAATAGAGCGCCTCACTGATACTCAACTCTTTAGAATGATCCTGGTCGGCTTCGGTTTCATCAAGAAAAATATCAATAACAAAGGAAATTCCCTTCATTTTTATAATCAGCGGTTTATGTTTCTGTTTTTTGACATAGCGCTTCACCTGTGCCTGAAACAAATGAGTAAGTCCCAATCCCGTCAAAATTAAAAAGCTGATCCATCGTCCGATCTGCGGTGACAAAAATGAGGAAAAGCTTTTCGCCAAAGCAATCGAAACACCGAGCAGTGATGTACCGCAAAATGCGATAATCAAGGTTGCTTTCCATGAAATGTCAATGCGCTCCGCGCCGTACGCAACACTCATAAAAAAACTATCACAGCAGGTTGCACAGATCAGCAGCAACATATCAACCATATCCTCACCCATCCTTTGTCTCATTTTATGATGGATCTACCTAAGCGCTATAGGCTAAACTCATCGTTTTTACAAAGCATTAAAAAACAGTATTCATACGAATACTGCTTAAGAAGTCATCGATAACGCATTCTTTTGTTCATCGTAACGATTTTGTAAAACATAGTTAAGAAAAGCTTTTTTAATCGTATAAAAGACTTTATCCAATACGCCCATATCCAAGGAATCAATAAACAGCTGTATAATATAATCGCCGGTAAATACAGAATCATCTTGATCAAACAGTAACAATAATACAGTAAGCGCCGCATGTTCCTGAAAAAATGCCCGATCTTCTTCCATCAATGCCTGTACTTGTTCACTTTCCTGTAACTGCGTCAATAAATCCTGCGGTAATTCCGCAAAACCCTGTTTATAATAAATCCGTTTGCCTTTAGAAATAAGCTGATAACGTTCGGTAAAATCCTGAATCCTTCGCTTCATCGGCAATCGCCAATCCTCAAACGGATCTATTTCACCGTTTCGATTCACATCCTTAAAGGCATAACCGTCTTCTACTAATATCCGAATTCCGCTGTTCGGATGATAGCTTAAATCTTTTCCTTTCTGATTATGAATGCGCCAACGCTTTGCCTCATATTTTAGTTTCCATCGATTTGACATATCAACATTCCTTTCAAAATACACTATGATTAAGATACTTCCAGTATAACAGTGAAATTCGTTTGTACTGTCTTTTGTTTATGTGAAATTGCGTAAAAAGAAAACTGTTCCTCTGTAACCAATGAAAATACGCAGTATCAAATGAAATATTTTCAGTTATGATCAACGTAACTGTTTTCTTATATAGAATCAAATAAAAGGCATTGACATTTAAGAAGGCAATGCTTACAATGATGTTGCTATGTCATGATCAATCAGCTTAATATCCAATGTACGGATAAGGAGGCACTTGCCATGTTTTCATTCTTTAAACAAAAAAGCGAACAGCTGTATGCACCGATCGACGGAAAAGTCATCTCATTGGATGATGTAGATGATCCGATTTTTTCTAAGCGCAAAATGGGAGAAGGTGTGGCAATAATCGCAAGTGGTCACACGGTTTACGCACCGGCAGACGGTGAAATTGCCGTTACGATAGAGCGAAAACATGCATTTGGCATGATATTAGATAACGAAATGGAATTGATTGTACATGTCGGCATTAATTTACATGATACGCAATGCAGCGACTTTGAAATACTTGTCAAGGAACATGAACATGTGAAAAAAGGTACGCCAATCATTAAAATTAATCCTGCCGCACTCGAACATGGATTAATCACTCCTGTCATTATAACCAATTCTCATTGCTTTTCGATTCTGAACAATCATATCGACGAAAACGTTAAGGCAAAGGAAAGTATTTTGATCGAATATCGATGATTCATACAAAGAAAAGGTGTAATTGATAACGTATGACGTTTCATATACACCTTTTTTTATTTATGTATTAATAATTATTTACGTTTGCTTCCTCGGGATGATGCTTTTGTTCCGCTTTTAATTCAAAGTGGATCAACATCGTCAATATGGCACGAAGCAGAATAATTGCACCGAGCACATAGATTTCACTCATCTCATGAATCAGAACTGTTTTTAAAATCTCTGCGCCCATTTTAAATTCTAAGCCGAGTGCCAGAGCATTTGCGAGTTCGATTTTTATAGGATAGCGTTCCTTTTTCAACAGTGAAGCAAAGTAATAAGCAAATGCTTTTACTGAGCCGAAGGCAATTACGATGATACCGAATATTTCAATCGTCGCATAAACCTCAGGCAGCCATGTTTCAATCAAATGTTCCAGCATGATTTACCCCAATCAGCGCTCTTGTGCGTATACCGCAACAATTTCACTGACCGGCTTGCTTTCTTCCATTGCTTTAATGACATCACCGAGTACAGGTCCTACGGATAATACACGCATTTCCGGATAGGACGGTACCTTTTCATCTTGACAAATGGTATTTGTACAAATAAAGCCGCTCAGATTGCTTGCCTTCAAGCGTTCAATCGCCGGTCCGGAAAGAACTCCGTGAACACAGGAAGCATAAACTCCGGTCGCACCTTTATCGTAAAGCATTTTGATTCCGGCAGTTAATGTACCGGCAGTGTCTACGATATCATCTACCATGATCGCTGTTTTTCCGTTGACATCACCGATTAAATTCATCGCTTCCGCAACATTCGGTTTCGGGCGGCGCTTATCGATAATTGCCAACGGCGCATGTAGAATTTCCGCAAGCTTTCTGGCTCTTGTCGTACCGCCGTGATCCGGTGAAACAACAACAACTTCAGGTAGATTCAATTCTTTGAAATAGCTGCCGATAATGCTGATTGCGGAGATGTCATCCGCAGGAATATCAAAGAAACCTTGAATTTGTGTCGCATGAAGCTCCATAGTGATAATGCGATCGGCTCCGGCTTTTTCCAACAGACCGGCAACCAGTTTAGATGTGATCGGCTGACGCGGTTTCGCTTTGCGATCCTGACGAGCATATCCGAAATACGGCATAACAACCGCAATATGCTCTGCACTGGCACGCTTACATGCATCAATCGCAATCAGGATTTCCATCAAATTGCTGGAAACCGGATTACACGTACTCTGTACGATATAAACATTCTTACCGCGTACACTTTCCCCTAACTCAACCATAATTTCACCGTCAGCGAAATGCTTTACATCACAAAGTCCCAAAGGGATTCCTAAACGTGCCGCAATTTCATTTGCCAAACCAACGCTGGAAGTTAATGCGAAAATCACTGTCTTTTTTTTCATTCTGCCTTTTCCTCTTTTCTATTTATGATACTTTTGTATGGGTCATTTATTTCTAATGATTTTTTTACTTATTTTTATATTTTATTCCGAAGTCCTTTTTATTTGACTGGCGGGCGCGGGCAATTCCCATATCACCGTCATCTACTGAATCGGTAATCGTGGAACCGGCTGCCAATAATGCATTTTCACCAATCGTTACCGGTGCGATTAAATTACAGTTACTGCCGATAAACGCTCCATCCTTCACGGTTGTGCGATATTTGTTTTTACCGTCATAATTCACTGTCACAACTCCGCATCCGACATTAATTCCTTTGCCGAAATCACTATCTCCGATATAGGTTAAATGCGCGCATTTGCTGTTATCGTTAAAATCGGAATTTTTAAATTCAACGAAGTTTCCAATACGGCAATTCTCATGAATGTGCGTATGACCACGCAGATGAGTCATCGGTCCTACAGTCGTATGTGCATCTACTTGTGAATCCACAATCTTGCTTGAATCGATGATAACATCATCACCGATTTGTGCATCCTGTAGAAAGCTATTTGATAAAATTCGGACATTCTTACCGATCTTGGTATTACCGAATATTACGACATTAGGGTAAATAATTGTATCTTCTCCGATTTCTACATCGGCACCGATATACGTATTCATCGGATCAAGCAATGTAACGCCGTTTAACATATGCTTACGGTTAATATGTGCTTTCATCCAGCTTTCAGCTTTTGCTAAATCGACGCGGTCATTGACTCCCATTAGCTCATCACGATCCTCTACGATCAATGCATTTGCGGACAAACCCTTCTGATTGAAGATCTCCACTAAATCGGTTAAATAGTATTCGCTTTGCGCATTATCGTTTTTTAATTCCTTTAAGCCTTCAAACAATGCCTTTGTTTTGAATACAAACAAGCCGGTATTGATTTCATTCACAGCCAATTCCTGCGCATCGCAGTCCTTTGCCTCAACGATTTTTTTCACCTTTCCGTCAGCTTCACGAATGATTCTGCCGTAACTGCCGCCTTGTTCCAACACAGCACTCAATACAGTTAAATCATGTGATTCATTTGCCGCAAAAGCTTTTTCAATCGTTTCACTTTGTATACAGGGACCATCACCGTTTAATACAATCGTATCTCCGTCAAAGTCCTTTAAGCAATCAGCCTGCATTACCGCATGTCCGGTTCCTAACTGCGGACTTTGCAGCGCATAGGTTACATCATCTTTTAAATATTCCTTGACACTATCTGCTCCATGTCCGACAACTACGACAATTTTATCAACTCCCGCTTTTTTCAATGCGGTTACAATATGTCCGATCATCGGCTTATGTGCGCATTCGTGCATTACCTTACATAAAGAAGATTTCATTCTGGTGCCTTTACCGGCAGCCAACACTATTGCAGATCTCATAGTAAATTTACCTCCGTATATATTTTATCAAAAAATCGTCATAATAAAAAGGATTAATTTTATATCGTTACCTACTTTAGACATTTTATAAGACTTTCTTTTGCCTTTCCCCTTTATTCATTCCTATTATATTACGTAAAGGAGCTGATTATTAAAGATGAATGATTTCTATAAAAGCAAAAAGAGAAATCATTTGTAGATAAATAAAAGGGCATGATTCTAAACCATGTCCAAATATTTTTCATTCTTAATCATTTTTTCAAATAATAATTATCACCAAAAATATTAAGTTTGAATTCTATTGTTTTATTAATTATTTCATCAGGAATCTGTATTAAAAAGAATCCTGTGGTTTCTTTTAACGGAGATATACTTCCATAACTGGTTAAATCCCCATCTCCTTCGGTGTATACCAAAAATCCGGTATACTCATACTTATTATCTACTGTTACTCTACAGTTTACTAGATCCTCAGGTTCTACACTTGAACCGCTGTTGTTTCGGATTTTCACCTCTAACACTAAATAGGAATCATTTTTATCCTTCACCTCATAATAGCTATATACTCCGTCAGTATTCGGTGGTAATAATTTCTTTGTTATTGAGTTCTTTATTATTGTAATAGATCCTAAATCCTTTTGGTCAATAACCTCACCGTATTTTAAATATTTCTTAGTAGGAGCCAGGGCTTTTCGACTTAATTTGAACTCTCTTTTTTCGTTATTAACTGTTAATTCACACAACACTTCATCTGGAATAACTGCTTCTGATATTTCAGTAAATAGGTGTACCAATGTCGATTGCATAGGATCAAGTTCCCCAAAGGGGGATAACTTTTTACCGCCATCTTGCTCAATTACTAGACCAGCTTCGTATTCCTTTTTGTTAATGTTGAATGTTAAAGATATATAATTAGATAAATCTATCTGAGTCGATGATTCATTTTTCACATTTAATACAAGATCGAGCAAAACATTGGATTTATCTTTCGGTTCATAATAAGTATAATATCCATCTATAATACTTGGCTCAAGCTTTTTTAAAGTTTCAAGTCGATTAACCTCATAACTTAATGAATCTTTTACTACAAATTCTTCGCCTGCCTTTACCTCTTTAGACTTATTCGAAGAACATCCCGATAATACACTTAACAGTACAAGCAAGTTTACGAACAACATGGCTATTTTATTCATTTCTCTAACCTCCGAATTTTTTATTTTCTATCCTGGCACGACGTATTCTTTTCAATTTTTTAATTGATTAAAATTTAAAACCTCTGTATTATTAATTTTGATTTTTTAGAATTAAATCATTCCTAATATTAATTCCGCTGTAACTTAACTAATATATGTACACATACATAAATCCTCCTATAGAAAGATAAAAGTGAACCTACCGCCACTTTCATCTTAAATCTGCTTTGTATCTATGTCCGCTCGATTAAATGTTGAGGACAAATAATCCGAAAGTATAAAATATTTTTGAGGATTCGATTTTTTACGTAAAGACATTTTTACAAAGCATTTCAATGATTTCTCGATTTTATATATCATTTTCCGTTCATGGCGGTTGGTTCTATTTTCAGCGATTGCAATATTCCTTTCACTTATGAAACTCTCCTATCTTTAAATAATTCATACTGAGTTATCATTTACATGATTAATTTTCAAATATCCAGCATTTATCAATCGTTGAGTGAAAAACTGCTGTAATTCACCCCACTGTACATATTAACCCAATTGTTATACTGGGGATTTTCCCATATCGCTCCCTCATCCGTCTCATAGGATTTTACAATTGCTTTAAAAGTGTGAACACTACACTTCTCATTTAAACCGAATCCATCTTCCTCGGCGAAAGTTGCACCTGATGCTAAATCAATATTTTTTAGCGTGATTTCACGAACATATGCTCCTTCTGTAAAATCAATACTCCTTTTCAACTTTACCGGCTCATTGTTTTCATCCCAAGCCGCAAACGAAACGACAACATTTTTGATTTTATCCTTGGAATTATTTTTAATAACTGCTTGCAGTGTATCAGGAAATAGAATCTTAATTTTAGTATCCTGCACTATATAATTTGTTTTTACAATATGTACTTCTTGTTTATTAATCACCTGTTCTAAAGCTTCAGCAGTGTCTACATTGGATTCATGTTCATTTATACTCTTTTCACCAATCTTACAGCCGCTTAGAGCGCACAACAAACACAATACGAAAAACAATTTCTTTATCATACTAATTCTCCTTTATGCATATTTATAATAACATACTTGTCATATTTTGACAAGTTGCTAAATGCAATAAATGTTATATTTTTTTAAAATAAGTACAATAATAATAACCCGAGGTGATGCATTATGAACAACATCATTGATTATAAAAAAATAGGTAATCGAATCAAGCAACAACGAAAAAAACTGGACATTACCCAAGAAAAAATCTGTAATGACTTAAATATCAGCTTATATCATTATTCAAAAATAGAAAATGCGCGTGTTTCTGCCAGCTTTGAAACTTTGGTGGAGATTGCGAATTACCTAGAGCTTGAATTAACTTGTTTGCTTACAGGTATTTCCAAATTGGAAACAACCTATTTTGATAATGAAATGATGGCAATTTATTCAAAATGCGATGACCAACAAAAACAATTAATACTGGAATTTGCTAAGATTATAATTAATACTGAAATAAAAAGCATATCTACAGGAAAGCAGGTATAATAACCAAGGAATTAATTATCGAATATAATTTTATGTAAAATGAAAAGAGCAATTTAAAATCTCATATACTTAATAGAAATATGTCTTAGACATATACAATTAATTACATAAGACAAAAAAAAGAAAATATACAGCTACATAGATGGTAACTGTATATTTTCTGTTTACGGAATAATATAATAGCCTAAGCTGATAAATCATACATATTTAACAGCTGGTCAACCGTAGTCTTTTGTTTTTCAGTTCCGCTTAGTTCCTTTACTATTTTTCCTTCATTCATCACTAAAAGCTTATTACCGTAGGTAAGCGCCTGTTTCATATTATGCGTTATCATAATCGTCGGAATATTGTTTTCCTTTACAATTGTTTCCGTTACTCGCATAATTGTATCTGCCGTTTTCGGATCTAAGGCAGCGGTATGCTCATCCAATAGTAACAGCTTAGGCGTAACTAAGGTTGCCATCATCAAGGTCAATGCCTGCCTTTGCCCACCGCTCAATAAACCGACTTTGGTGTCCATGCGTGTTTCTAAGCCAAGATTCAGCTTTGCCAGTTGTTCCTTGAAATAAGGAATATCTGACTTTTTAATCGCCTTGCTTAAGGTAGAACGCTTTCCGCGACTGTATGCCAAGCCGAGATTTTCCAAAATCGTCATATTGGGTGCAGTTCCCTTCAAAGGATCCTGAAACAGTCGACCGATCATTTTCGCCCGTTTGTATTCCTTCATCCATGTGATGTCGATGCCGTCTAGTACAATTTTGCCTTGATCCGGTTCAATGTTTCCGGCAATGCAATTCAGTAAAGTAGATTTTCCTGCACCGTTGGTTCCTAATATCGTAATAAAGTCACCCGCTTGTACTTCATAACTAACACCGTCTAAAGCAACTCGCTCATGAATAGTCCCTTGATGAAAAGTGACGTGTAAATCGGTTATTTTTAACATGTCCGCTTTCTCCTTTTCATGATCTCTTTTTTCAACACCGGGAAGGAAATTGCCAAGGTTACCAAAAGTGCCGATAACAAGCGCTGATCGGTCGCATTTACTCCGAGCTGTAACGCAAAGGTCAACAGGAAACGATACACGATCGCACCGCTGACCACTGCTAAAAAGCTTCTGAATAATGTTTTCTTACCGAAGAATGCCTCACCGACAATAATCGAAGCCAAGCCGATGACCAGCTTTCCGATCCCATCATTCACATCCGCAAAATTTTGATACTGTGCAAGAATACCGCCGCTGAAAGCGACCAGTCCGTTTGCCAGTGCCAAACCGAGAATTTTCATTCGATCACTGTTTACCGAAGATGCTCGAACCATTGCTTCATTATCACCGGTCGCCCTAAGACACATACCGAGCTGTGTTTTTAAAAACACGTACAATACGATGAAAACCATTATAACAATCAGAATGCATAAGATCAATGGCATCAGTTTGGATTGACTCCATGAAGAAAACTGCGTGAATATCGTTTCTTTATCAAACAGTGAAATATTCGGTGTATTTCCCATAATTTTATAATTGATTGAATACAGGCCGCTCATTACAAGGATACCTGATAAAATCGGCTGGATTTTACACTTTGTTTGAAGAAATCCGGTCACACCTCCTGCCAATGCCCCTGCAATCAATGCCGCAAAGACGCCAAGATATGGGTGTCCGTTCAAGGTACATATTGCCGCAGCTCCGCAGCCGGTGATAAAGGTTCCGTCAACACTCAAATCGGGAATATCTAAAATACGAAAGGATATATATACTCCGAATGCCAAAATCGCATAAATCAATCCTAATTCCAGTGCGCCTTGCAGGGTGGATAATGCCATGCTTTCAACTCCTGTCTATTTTAATTGGTTGAATTCAATCTCTATACTATTGAACCATTTGCAGCTTTTCGTTGTTTAAAATAACGTCCGGCAAGGTAATACCAAGCGTGTTCAATGCTTTTTCATTTACATAAATGTTTAAATCATCTTTAAATACCTTTACCGGAATCGTTTCGGCACTTTTACCGTTTAACATATCATCTACCATATGTGCTGTTTCCTTACCTAATTCCTTGTAGTCAATGCCGACTGTCGCAAAACCACCGTCCTTAACCATAGAATCCGCACCGACAAATACCGGTATTTTTGCTTTATTTGCTTCATTGGCAAGCGCGCTCATCGCTGATGCGACTGTATTGTCATTGGGCACAAAGACAGCGTCAACCTTGGTCACAAGTACCTGTGCATTGGTCTGTACATCGGAAATTGTTGTCACTGCGCTTTCAATTATTTTAATATTTCTTTCTTCACAGAAAGCTTTGGCTTTTTCTAAGTTAGATACAGAATTCGCTTCACTCGGATTATACATAAATCCCAGTGTTCGGATCTTTGGATTAATGATTAAAGCTAAATCTAAAATTTGATCTACTTGAATTTCATCGGAAGTACCGGTGATTCCCTTATCCGGTTTTTCAAGTGAGGTCAATAGTCCCGCACCAATCGGATCGGACACTGCCGAAAACACAACGCTGCGCTCTTTCGCAAAGTTTGCGGCTGCCTGCGCCGTCGGTGTTGCGATTGCGACAATAACGTCTTTATTGTCACCGTTAAATTTCTGCATAATCGAATTGAGATAGCTTGGATCATTCGCCGCATTTTGAAAATCCATCGATGATTCCGGATAACCCAACGCGATCATTTCTTCTTTAAAGGAATCGCGGATCATATTCAGTGACGTATGATCTACAATCTGCGCCACACCGATTGTTACGTTTGCCTTGTCACTTGTCTTTTCGCCTTCATTGGCGCATCCGCCGAAGATTATCGCGGATAATGCGAGTATTAAACTGATTTTTTTATTCATCTTTTTCATTTGCTTTTCCTGCCCTTTCATTATTCTATGTGTTTTTTTGTCGCTCCTTGCATTGCCAATGCCAATCACTTATCGACATGACAACCACCTCCTTATAAAAAAACATCTGTCCTGTCAAAATTGACACACAGGACAGATGAATCATCTGCGGTACCACCTGAATTGGTGCTTCTAACACCCTCTCATTAAGATGCAACAACATCTCTTGCCGTGTAACGCCGGTATACGTCTCGGATACTTGCATTTCTGCTTTCCCCTTGCCCTACAAGGTCCATTTGTCTGATCCGCATCTCCGTCAGGTTTCCAGCATCCCCGACTCTCTATCGGCACTGAATCAGTTTTATCTCCTTGATGATTGGTTGTGGTTATAGAATACACCTTTTGAAAAAACATGTCAATAATTTTTTCATATTTTTTCAGAAACATTCAAATATGGATCTAAATACACTCATTAGATGCTGCCGTCGATTATCTTAATTTGAGCTATTCGTAATTTCCGAGCAGTTGTGGTGTCCGTCAATTTCCGACCCTAAAAGACACAGGTCTTATTTTTTACCATCCGCCTTTGCACAAACAATGCAATTTCTGCCTATAATTTTACTAAAAAAGCACTGAGTAAAATTCAGTACTTTTTCTGTTCCCTGTATCCTAATTGCTTTAACGTGCTTAAATCATAATAATGCAATTAGTTTAGATCGTTTTCATCGAAATCATCATGAAACAGCCGATAACACAAATACAGTCGCAATACTCCCATAAGCACGAGCAAACATCCGCATAATATCATAATGACACCGTTTGATGCTTGTGCTCCTTCACGAAAACCCATAACCATCAGTACAATACCGATCACAGCCATTAAACCCTGTTGAATCATTGCCTGATATTGCAGCTTTAAACGCTGTTCTCGATTATTAGTATCTAAATTGTGTTTGCGGTTAAATATCATTGTTATTACCTTCTTCTTTCTTTTGAATTACAATCCCTGTCCACCGCATAGTCGATACGAATAAAAACCACCGTTTAAGTAAACATTCTTCAGGTTATACTATGCTTTCAAATTGATTTTGTGATTTCAAAGTCATTCCTAAAAATGCTTAAGCTTATGCACCTATCATACGCTATCATTGATCATGAACATCATCTTTTTCAAGATCAATTTCAATGATGCCCGACTGCTTCATAATTTTTTTACGAATCCAACCGCACTGTAACAAGCCGATTGCCAAACAAACGACAGAAGCTGCCGCAATCAATAAGCTGTTGCCGTTAAAACTGCCGTTCGCAAACGCCAAATAGCCTAAGAATAAACCGATTAAGATCCATTGAAGCCAACCTATTTTTTGTTTTTGCATCAGCTGACAATTGTTCCGTTTCCTAATGCTTTTTTAATAGTTACTAAATCCAATCCGGCCTCATCTCCGGCACACAAAATCATACCTTCGCTTAAAACACCTCGCAGCTTTGTACTTTTCAGATTAGACACAACGACAACCTTTTGACCGACCATTTCCTCAGGGGTGAAATGTTGCGCAATACCGCTGACAATTTGTCTGACATCACCGTTCCCCAGATCGATTTTTTCCACCAATAAACGATCGGCCTTCGGATGCTTCTCGCATTCGATTACCGTTCCGATTTTCAATTCAATCTTCGCGAAGTCATCAAAGGTGATCTCTGCTTTTTTCACTGTTTCCATTTCAGGTTCCTGCTTGACTGCTTCCTGTTTCGACTGTTCTTGTTCCAGCTCTTTCATAAAGGCTTCCGCATCAATACGGGCAAACAGAATCTGCGGTTTTTCACAAACACAGTGATCGCATTCCAACTGCCCGAATTCCTGTAGTGTGGACAGCGTTGTTTGTTCTGTCTTTAATTCCGCAAGAATCGCTGCGGCACTTTCCGGCATAAAACTCTGCAAAAGTACAGCCGCATAGCGAATACTCTCCATCAAATGATAAAGCACGGTTGCCAAACGGTCTTTTTTCGTTGCATCTTTACCTAATACCCATGGCTGTGTTTCATCAATATATTTATTTGATCTGCGCAACAAGGCAAAGATATCATCGATTGCTTCGCCTACCTTTAATTCATTCATATGCGCTGCTACCTTATGAACAGTCTCATTCGCTAAATCCTTTAATTCCTGATCAATTGGTTCACAAACATTCGGATTGATAATTTGCCCGCCTTGGTACTTATTCACCATGGATAAGGTACGGCTCACTAAATTGCCGAGAATATTCGCAAGATCGGAATTAATGCGCTCGACAATTAAATCCCATGTGATCACTCCGTCTTGCGCAAACGGCATTTCGTGCAGCAAAAAATAGCGCACTGCGTCTACACCGAAATGACGCACAAGATCTTCGGCATAGATCGCATTTCCTTTGGATTTTGACATTTTTCCGTTACCGACTAACAGCCACGGATGCCCGAACACCTGCTTAGGAAGCGGTTCATTCAATGCCATCAACATAATCGGCCAATAAATTGTATGAAAGCGCAAAATATCTTTTCCGATGATATGTACATCAGCCGGCCAATATTTGCGATATGCTTCCTTATGATTACCGTCGGCATCAAAACCAAGTGAAGTAATATAGTTGCTTAATGCATCAATCCACACATAAACGACATGCTTCGGGTCAAAATCTACTGGTATACCCCATTTGAAAGATGTTCTTGATACACAGAGATCCTGTAAACCCGGCTTTAAAAAGTTATTCAACATTTCATTTTTACGGCTTTCCGGCTGGATAAATTCCGGATGTTCCTCGATGTGCCGAATCAAGCGATCCGCATATTTCTGCATTTTAAAGAAATAAGCCTCTTCACTCGCTTTTTTCACTTCTCTGCCGCAGTCGGGACATTTTCCGTCAACCAATTGACTCTCGGTCCAAAAGGATTCACACGGTGTACAATACATTCCCTCATAGGTACTCTTATAAATATCTCCTTGCTCATAAAGCTTTTTGAATATTTTCTGTATCTGCTCTTCATGATAGTCATCGGTAGTTCTTACAAAATAATCATAAGAAGTGTTCATTAAATCAAAATTTTCTTTAATGGTCTTAGCTACACCATCCACATATTCCTTTGGTGTAATTCCTGCTTCCTTGGCTTTTTCTTCAATCTTTACACCGTGTTCATCGGTACCGGTTTGAAAGAAAACATCATAGCCCTGCGCTCTTTTATAACGCGCGATCGCATCTGTCAGGACAATTTCATACGTATTGCCGATATGCGGCTTTCCCGAAGTATAAGCGATTGCCGTTGTAATATAATACGGTTTTTTACATTGTTCACACATAATAATTCCTCCTATAAAAAAGCCTTCGCCAAAGGACGAAAGCTTCGTGTTACCACCTTTATTCGCATACGCTGTATGCCTCTTCCACATAACGCCGTGTCGCGTTTTTTCCTACCGGATTTCAGAAAAACGGTTCAAGGGCCATCTTCATCATAATTACTTCATCTGTTTTCACCGACCACAGACTCTCTGTAAAAGCTTTTATGACTACTCTTCCTGTCATTACCTTTGTATACAATTATATAAAATAATGAATGTTGTTTCAAGGCTTTTTTTATTTTTGTCTGTTTTCTCAGTCTTATTGAGCAGTAATATGCTTCTGTTTTACTTTAGACTATTCAGTTATCGGCTTACGATGTGCATCTAAAAATTGCTTCACCAGTTTTTCCGCAGCCGGTGGACAATTTGTTTCACCGAGGTGATGATCCGGCTTCATCTGTCCGTGGAAATCACTTCCGGCAGTGATAAATAACTGATGTTCCTTCGCAAATTTTAACAGCTTCGCCATTTCTTGATCATCATGGTAAGGTGTAAATACCTCAATTCCGGCAATACCTTTCGCAATGATTTCCTCAAGCAGTCCTTCTTGTTCCAACAGTGCTGAAGGTTTTGACAATACGGCAACTCCGCCGGTCAATTGAATCACATCTAAGATATCCTCAAGCTTAGGATGATGCACCTCCACATAACAAGGTGCACCCTTTACAAAGAAGTCCTGATTCATATGATAAACGGAGTTCTCACGCTTTTCACCGTAATGATATTGCGCCAGCATCGGATGATCCCGATAGGAAGGATTCGCCAATACTTGTTGGGCAATCATTTCACCGCTGATATTCTGATAACGATTTTTTGTCAACAGGGCATCTACATCAACACGGATGCCGGTATAGCGACGGAATGCTTCCACTCTGCGTAAAGAGACATTTTTCTCATGCTTCAGACTTTCATTTTCCAAATGATTATAAATTTCGGTAGAAGCATTGATATAATACCCGAGTACGCGCAAATGCACATCCTGATAACGACAGTCTAGTTCGACACCGTTTACATATTCAATATGATACAGTTCTGACATGCGTCTTGCACTTAAATTCGCCTTTACACTGTTATGATCACAGATGGAAATAGTCTTTAAGCCTCGTTTCGCCGCCATTTGAAACAGATCCTCAACATTGTAACTTCCGTCATCGCTGAAATTAGAATGCATATGCAAATCAATTGTATTTTTCACCGTTTCCGGCTGCGGCTTTTGAGTCGTTTCTCTCACTCGCTGTTTTGTTTTCGTGCGAAGCACAACAATGCGCGTATTTAAAAATAAATCAATAATAGATATATGATAAGGATGAATCAATAAAAACAAAAAATTCAATATCCAGAAAGCAATCACCCCGATAATATTGAAAAAGATAAACAGCAGTAGTGCCGGTATTGTAAATCCGAATATTTCACGTGCTATCAAGGTAACGTGAGAAGCTTCTTTATGATTTTTCTTCACCACTTTTAAATCATAAAAATATTTTCCCAATGTCTGTCCGCCCGATTTCGCACTCAACAGCGGATTAAATGTAAACATACTGATAGCCAGTGCTATTAAGGTTGCCCATTCCAATCCATTTAATAAAATCACCGGTATTACGCCGACAAACATCAGCAGCATGCAAAATTCCCACAGCGCAATCGGTAAAAACATCACACAGGTATCCAACGCAAATGCAAAAATGCGCTCTAACAAAAATGCATTAGATACATTTAACGCATAACGATAGCCTTCCTGTTGATAATATTTTGATTGTTTTCGCCGATATACACTCGCCAACTGACGACGACTTAAATGTCTAGTGCTTGTCTCCAAAGCCTTCACCTCTCATGTGAGAACTTTCTCAACTTATATTATACTACAAAGAGATTTTTTGTATAGAAGGAACACTACTTTTTTTTCATAAATTAGACTGTCATATATCCGTCAAGACTCATCACAATAAATAATTTAGTTTTTCTCATTTACTCATGATCTCCGTTCTGTATATATTTACTTATATATATTCACAAATGCATACCCACATATGCGTACTTATACTTTTCAGTATGCGTATATTCATCATTTTATCCTTTTTCAGAAAGCATACTTGCCTAGTTTTCGTAATGTCGTAAAATTTATATTCTAGGTCAAACCTTATATATTTAAAATAAACAGAATTGTAAACGGTCTTTCAAGGGCCTCTAAAATTTCTCAATTTTTTTATAGTATTTTACCGCTTTTTATATTATAATACTTCCGTTAGCAGAGTAGAAATATGCGCGTCAAGTACATCCTGAACGGGGAGTTGTCAGTTTGGCGAAAAACATTCATTGTTTGCGGTGCATATTTCGCATCCCACTGTTGCCTATGAACAAAGGTATAGCCTCTTTTTTCATATGCGATGATGGAAAAGGAGGTACTTTTTTATGGAAAAATACTTTGTGAAACAAACAACGTCTTTTTGGATTGATGCAGCACAGGAGTTTAAACGTGTGACAAGCATCACTGTTGCCGCGATGATGATGGCTTTAAATACACTGTTGGGGTATTTTAAGATCATTCTGATTCCGAAGATTTTAACGATCAGCTTTGCATCGTTGGCGGTCGCATCATGTGCTATGGTTTGCGGACCGCTGTTGAGTGCTTGTATGGCAGCTGTTGCCGATGTCATTAAATACGTCGTTCGTCCGGACGGTCCGTTTTTCATCTGCTTTACCGTAAATGAATTCTTAACCGGTTTTATTTACGGACTGTTCTTTTATAAATGTACAAAGGTCTCTTTAGGCAGATGCATTTGTGCAAGATTGGTAATCGTCCTTTTAATCAATCTGTTTCTTACACCGCTTTGGCTGTACGTTATGTACGGAAATGCCTTTTGGGCGATGGTTTCAGCGCGCCTGTTAAAAAATGTGCTGATGTTTCCGATCGATGCAGCACTGCTATATCTTGTGTTGACTACTACAAGTAAAGTCATGAAGCAGAAGGCTTATCAAAGATAAACAGTTTCGGTAATCTGATATTGCCTTTTTCCGTTCAAGGCAATATGGCTATCTAAAGGATTACAAAAATAAATATGAGGTTCTAATGCATACGGTAAAACCCTTGTGCTTACAACCTCTTTTATTATACCAAAAGAAGTGTCTGTCATTTCTTTAACAGATGCTTCTTTCATTTAGTTCATCAATGAAATTACAGTTGTAATTCCTTAATTTTTTCCCATGTGAATTCGTCTCTACCAAAGTGTCCGTAGCAGGCGGTCTGTTTATAAATTGGGCGGCAAAGATCTAATTCTCGTATGATATTCGCAACTTCAAAGTTAAAGTTTTTATTGATGATCTCCAACAGTTCCTCATCACTTTTAATTCCCGTTCCGAATGTATCCACCATTATCGATACCGGTTTCGCCTTACCGATCGCATAGGCAACCTGAATTTCACAGCGTCGTGCCAAACCATGAGCGACAATATTTTTCGCTGCGTAGCGGCAATAATAAGCAGCACTGCGATCTACCTTGCTGGGATCCTTGCTGGAGAAGCAGCCGCCGCCGATGCGTCCCATGCCGCCGTAAGTATCTACTACAATTTTACGTCCGGTTGTGCCGCTGTCGCCGAAGCTGCCGCCGACCACAAAACTGCCGCTCGGGTTGATGAAATATTTCGTATTCTCATCTAACAGATTTGGATCAAGCACCTTTAAGATGACTTCTTTCATCACTAAATCGGCAATCTCTTCCTGACTTGCATTTTCTGTATGCTGCGTCGATACTACGACAGTATCAATGCGTTTCACCTTATCATTTTCGTATTCCACACTGACCTGTGTTTTGCCGTCTGGTTTTAAGATCGAATTGGCTCTGCGTACATCACTTAGTCGCTTAGCCAGCTGATGTGCATAATCGATCGCTGCCGGCATATAGTTCTCTGTATCATCACATGCATATCCAAACATCAATCCCTGATCACCGGCTCCTATGGATTCTCCTTCATGCATTACCGCATGATTGATTTCATTGGACTGCTTGTTTACTTTAACGGTTACATGATATTCTTCCGTATAGCCAATTTCCTTAATCACATGTAATGCGATTGCTTCATAATCGATGATCGCATTCGTATTCGCTTCACCGTAAATCAACACAAAATCGTCTTTGATCGTACATTCTACAGCCATTTTACTGTTCGCGTCTTGTGCCAGTGCCGCATCTAAGATACTGTCTGCTATTTGATCGCAGATTTTATCGGGATGCCCTTCGGTAATACTTTCCGATGTAAATAAATAATTTTTCATGAATAATTCCTCCTATAAAAAAGCCTTCTGATAAGAGAAGGCACTGTTTTCCTACTTGCTCTTATCGCTGTCAGCATTACCACCTTGCATACATGCAGGTTGGCGTGGGATCAAACGAGCTAACTCTCTAACCCATCTCTTGATAAAAAGGCTGTATATATTAAAACATATTATTATGGGAGATGCAACTTATATTATTATTTTTTACTGCGATTCTTGCTTTATGATAGTGAAATTCATAATTAAACCAAATTTATAGACTATTACACATATTCTCTTATTCCCAAAAAAATAAATATTTTCATTTTTTTGGATTAGAAAACAGAGCGGCATCGATCTATAACTCGACTATGATTTATGACTTTAAATACACTGCCAGTACCGCAATATCGGCAGGATTCACTCCGGATATTCTGCTTGCCTGTCCGATTGTCTGCGGCTTAATTTCATTTAATTTCTGTTTCGCTTCCAGCGACAGATGCTGAATAGCAGTATAATCAATATCTTCCGGAATACGTTTTGCTTCCATCTGCTGCAGATGCTTTGCATCTCGCTTCGCTTTTTCAATATAGCCGGCATATTTGATCTCAATTTCGATGCGCTTTGCCACATCTTTCGCAAATTCAGTATCTAAATACGGTCGTAAATTTGCCAAGGTTATTTCAGGACGCTTTAACAGATCATATGCAGTGATTCCTTCATTCAGCGGTGCGAAACCAAGCTGTAGTAAATAAGCCGCAAGCGATGAGGACGGCGTAAATCGAATTGTCTTTAACTTTTCTGTTCCTGCTTGAATTGCATGTTGCTTTTCAGTGAATTTCTGATAGCGTTCTTCACTGATCAGACCCGCTTGATAGCCATAATTACATAAGCGCTCATCGGCATTATCGTGTCGCAACAATAAGCGATATTCAGCGCGTGAAGTCAACAGTCGATACGGCTCACTCGTTCCCTTTGTCACCAGATCATCCACAAGCACACCAAGATATGCCTCATCACGTCTGAGAACCAGCGGTCCCTCATGATTCAGCTTTTTCACTGCATTAATACCTGCCAAAAGTCCTTGTCCTGCGGCTTCCTCATAGCCGCTGGTGCCGTTAATCTGTCCCGCAGTAAATAAATTTTCAATCAGCTTGTTTTCTAAACTCGGTTTCATTTGAAGCGGATCAATCGCATCATATTCAATCGCATACGCATATTTTTCAATGACACAGTGCGCCAATCCCGGTAAACTTTGAAGCATCTGTTCCTGCACATCATGCGGCATCGAGGTTGAAAAACCTTGCACATAGGTTGTGTTCAGTTCCTCACTTTCCGGCTCTAAAAAAATCTGATGACGCGGCTTATCCGCAAATCGCACAAGCTTATCCTCTATACTCGGACAGTATCGCGGACCTACGCCCTTTACCATTCCGGAATACATTGCCGATTTAGATAAATTGCGATTGATAATTTCATGTGTGTTTGCGTTCGTATACGTCAAATAACAAGGATATTGTTTTTCAAACGGTCTGATCGCTTCAGTTTCATAAGAAAAACAAATAAAGTCATCAGTGCCTGCCTGATACTCGCATTGGTCGAAATCAATGGAATCAGTTCGTATACGCGCCGGTGTTCCTGTCTTTAAGCGAAACGTACGCAGTCCCAAATCCCGCAGCGACTGTGAAAGTGTATCGTTGGTTTTTTCGCCCTCGGGTCCGCTTGCGGTGGCAGTATGTCCGACCAAAATAGTAGAACTCATAAATGTACCAGTCGTTAATATAACAATTTCAGCGTGAACGCACTCCCCGTTTTCCTGTAGGATTCCGATTATTTTATTGTCTTGTGCCAATAGCTTGACAACCATTATTTCTCTTATTTCTAAATTCGGCTGATTCGCTAATACATTTTGCATATAGCGCTTATATGCAAGCTTATCGGACTGCACACGCAGACATTGAACACCCGGACCTTTCGTAGTATTCAACATCTTAAATTGCAGGGCTGTCGCATCCGCAGCCTTGCCCATTTCACCACCGAGTGCATCTATTTCACGAACCACGATGCCCTTAGCGGGACCACCGATACTCGGATTACAGGGCATACTTGCGATCATATCCTTATTCATTGTATATAAAATTGTCTGTTTTCCGCTTCTTGCGCATGCTAAAGCTGCTTCAACTCCTGCATGTCCGCCGCCGATCACAATAATATCAGTCATTCCATCACCTTCTTATTATCTATATTATACACATTATTTCATGCCATCGATAGCTTAACTATCAAGTTTTTCATACATTTTATTGCGTGATTTGCCGCTTCAATCTAATTCAGTTTATTTTTTCACATTTCAAATTCAACTTCAACATCCGATTTCCACAATTCGCGCATGAATTAACTAGCCAAAAACGCAAGTCAAAGGATAAATAAGCATGATAAATTAAATTATCACATATATAATAATTTACAAAGACACTTTATACTGAATTGATCTTAGAAACAACACAAGATGTTATATCCCGGTTAGTAAATTAAAAATGCTTATTGTTTATAAAAAATATCCTCTTTATACATAACTGAACGCTTCAAACGGAAATGCAGTTAAAGAGGATAGAAATTTCATTTTTTCACTATTATAAATTAATATAGATAAATAACATGCGATCCTTGCCGCTCATATCCTTAATAATTTCATAGCGGTCATTGGGAAAATAGGTTTGAACGAGCTTGATCATCGCTTCTTTTTGATTCCAACCCATTTCAAAAGCCATCATGGCTTTTTCTTTCAGTACTTTACGACAGTTTTCAAAAATAATACGATAGAACTTTAATCCGTCGTCACCGCCGAACAGCGCTACATGCGGCTCATAATCCACAACGCTTGACTCCATTTCTTCGTGGATTGGTATATAAGGCGGATTAGAGATTAAAATATCCACCTTGAGATTACGATCGATTAATGGTTCCAGCATGTCTCCGACCATAAACGGTACAGCTGCCTGATTACTGCGCGCATTTTCACACGCTACCGCAATTGCTTTTTCACTAATATCTGTACCCATGACATTTATCGCTTCTGCTTCTTTTTTTAATGAAACAGCGATCGCACCGCTTCCGGTTCCGACATCAACAAGCGTCACATCTGCTTGATCTTGGAAATATTCATCATATTCAGCTAAAATATTGGCTACCAATTCTTCTGTTTCGGGACGTGGAATCAACACATCCTCATTGACGGAAAAACGATACCCGTAAAACCATTCATATCCGAGAATATGTGCCAACGGTTCGTTTTTTAATAATCGCTCAATTCCCACTTCATAAGTATCCTTTAGTTCCGCATCCATTTCTTGATCAATTTCCATATAAAGATCATGTACTTTTAAGGCGCATAACTCTACCATATAAAGCTGTGCTTCCTGCTCATTCATATCTTTGTCGCGCAGCTGCTTCTGTGCCTGCCTTAACACTTCACGATAAGTAGCCATTACGCTTTTTCTCCTGCCAGTTTTGCTTGTTGGTCAGCACTTTGAAGTGCTTGGAACATGTCATCTAAGCGTCCTTCCATAATGCGATCGAGTTGATTTACATTATAGCCGATGCGATGATCGGTGACACGATTTTGCGGATAGTTATAGGTGCGGATCTTTTCAGATCGATCTCCTGTACCGATTTTTGATCGGCGCTCTGCCCCTGCCTGTGCTTCAATCTCCCGTTGACGTTCCTCATAAACGCGTGAACGAATCGTCATTAACGCTGTTAAGCGGTTTTCATGCTGAGAGCGTCCGTCCTGACATTTCACGACAATGCCTGTCGGCTTATGCACAATACGCACCGCAGAATCGGTTTTATTAATATGCTGACCGCCGGCACCCGAAGATCGCATCGTCTCAATCTCTAAATCGTTCATGTCGATATCGAAATCCTCTTCTTCAATTTCCGGCGATACTAAAACGGTCGCTGTGGAAGTATGAATTCTACCTTGACTCTCGGTTTTCGGAACACGCTGTACACGATGGCTTCCGCTTTCAAACTTAAAGGTTCCGTAGGCACCGTCCCCTTTGATCATAAAGCTGACCAGCGCAAAGCCGCCCGCTTCACAATCATCCATCTCAATCGTTTCGATCCGCCATCCTTTGCTTTCGGCATATTTTACGTACATCCTGAATAAGTCACCGGCAAAAATATTTCCTTCATCACCGCCGGCTGCCCCGCGTATTTCTACAATCGCATTGTGAGAGTCGTTAGGATCTTTTGGAATTAACAAAATCTCTAAGCGATTTAAAAGTTCTTCTTTTCGTTTGTTGCCTGATTCAATTTCAAGCTCTGCCATTTCCTTGATTTCTTTATCTTCTTCTTGTAACAGAGCCTTTGCATCCTCAAGATCCTGCATCAGCTGTTTGTATTCTGTATAGGTCTCTACAACCTGCGTAAGATCTGCCTGTTCTTTGCCTAACTTCGCTAATTGTTTATTATCTGAAACAATCTCGGGTGACATCATCATTTCGGTGATTTCATGGTAGCGATTTACCATTCCCTCTAATCGTTCTATCATGATACTCATAATCATTCCTCGCTTTCACTTCTTTTGTCAAACACTATTTCTTTTCGGTCTGTTTTAGGGTTTGATTTTCCTTATATACTATACCAAAAAGTAGCTGTTCTCACAAGCGAAATCTCGGATACTTCCCCCATATACCGCATTTTACTCATATCTGATGCCGATTGTTTGCCTGAAATGTGGGTTACTTTATTCGTGTCGAGCAACTAACATCTAATTTGATATGCATTCTCTGTTAAATCATCGCAGCCGATAATGCTCTCTCAGAATATTGCGGCTTTACGAATTCTGTCAATTCCTTCATTTCATTCCAAAATGCGCTTTGATTCGCATGCCGCATCTGCAAATCCTGCTTTAAGCACTCGCTTGCCCGCACTTCGCCGCATTCTTCTTCAACAATTCCAAGCACAATGAACAGTGCTGCTGCCTTCCAATAGCTTTGCCGATAGTTTCCTGCCAATATGTTCGTTACGCGATCTGTTATTTCTTGATGAAGCCATCGGATTGCCGCTTGCTTTTCTGTATCGCTGAGCTGAAAGCTGTTTTGCCATTTAGAAAATGTTGTTTCAAAAGCTTCATAGGTATCCTTATAACTTATTCGTGCGATCAGTTGTCTTATTAATGCAATTTCTGCCAGAGTTCTTGTTTTTGATTGCTTTAAGGCGAGCAGTAAAAGGACCGAAATGATGTCCTTGGCATCAGTATTTTGATCAAAATGATTTTGTTTACATAAACGGATAAGCTCTCGATAGTCCCCCAGCATAAAGCGGCATACTGTACGCAGCGCTTCACTGCGCATCGTCGCTTTTCGGTGTTGGGATCGATCATTCAAATCATGCGATACTTTCATTGTTTTAATGATCTCAAATGCTTTTTGATTGATCGTGGAATCATTGAAAGAAATGAGTGTAAACAAGCTTTCTAAATCAGGTTTTGCATAAAATGCTTCTGCACAGAACAGCTTTTTGTCTTTATGATGAATTTGCTTAGACGCCGATGCCGCAATCACACATATATCACTGCGAATTGCTTTATCGGTTTCAATCAATGTCAATGCTGTTTTGGCTGCCTCAATGCACTTTAAAGCGGCATTATTTTGATAGCTGTATTGACAATATGCCAAATATAAAGAAGGGTGTATCTTCGCACATTCCTCGGCGCATTTCAGTAAATAATCGACACCGCCGATATAGAAACAGGCGTCAATCAACAGCGATGCCGCACGCTCATCTCTTTGTTGCTTTAAGTATGTACACCATTGATTCATAAACTCTGCTTCATCTTTGATTTTTGCCGGTCCGAAAGCAAATACATCGCTTAACACCAGCTCACTGCATTCTTTTCGATTAAAGCAGTGATATAACTGATGAATGCGCTTTTGACCCGTATTGTTTTGGTAACAGGCATAAAGCATGATCAATGCTGTTCTTTTTAAATCTATTTTCAACAGCTTTGCTTTAATTAATGCTTTAACGCTCAATTTTTCACAAGCAGATTCATGATCGGAATCTATTATGCATGTAATCTCTAGTGATAATAAGCGTGTGATTATATTTTCTGTAGTCTTATAATCTCGATTCATTAACATCTGATAAACACTTTGTAACGCTTGTTCTAAAAACGGTATAATTCCCTCATCGTCTGTATATTCCGCTTCCCACTGCGCAGTTGCGTCCTGTGCATATTGATATTCCTGCCTTTCTTTGATCATGCAGACAGTCCCATCACTGATCTGATCGCACCAATTATTTATCTGCTTTACGTTTAAAGGATAACAGTATTTCTTGTTTCCGCATAATCGGTCAAGAAATGCTTGTCTCTTCGTTTTTGGTGTTGTTCTTGCGGCTTCATAAATCCATTCTGTTTTTTGTTTTTCATCCATTTTATTTATGTGTTTCGCCGCAGCCGTTATAAAAGTTTGATAGTCCATGTTTAATACCTGCCTTTCCTTCTTTAATGACAGGCATATACTAGCACTAATTATCACATTATCTATGTAATAATAATTTAATCCGCCGCTTTTCATGCACTTGTTCGGTTAGTTGCTTCAACACTGAAATAGAATGAGTATGATCAAGCATAGTCAATACAGAATATTTCTATAACTTCAGATATTCTGTTTCACTTACAGATTCAAGCCACTCAGTTTCCGTTTGTTCTCCCGGCACTTCAATCGCAAGATGGCTAAACCATGTATCTTTTTTAGCACCGTGCCAGTGTTTAACATTCGCAGGTATAGTTACAATGTCACCGATTTTTAAGCTTTGTGCATTCTTTCCCGCTTCCTGATACCAACCTTCTCCATCAACACAAATAAGAATTTGTCCGCCATCCTTTTTCGCCTTATGTATATGCCAATAGTTGCGGCATCCCGGTTCAAAGGTTACGTTTGCTATTGATAGATGATTGATTTGCGCTAGTGGATTCAGATAAGAGTTTCCGTCAAAATACTGAGCATAAGCTGTATTAGGTTCTCCTATTCCAAAAACTCCTCCATGTTCAGTGATCGATGACTCTTCTTCGTATACTTCATTGAGCAACGCAAAGGCACTCCATGCCTTAGGCCAACCACTGTAGAAAGCCAGCTGGGTAATGATTTCCACTGCTTCATTTTTCGTAATGCCGTGTTGCTTCCCGATTGCTAAATGTTATTTCAGCTGTGGAAATAAGCCTTGTGCCATCAATGCGGATATTGTAATCATACTGCGATCCCGTAAAGATAATACATTTTCTCTGCTCCATATCTCACCAAATAAAACGTCATCATTTAATTCGGCAAATTTCGGCGCCAGTGTTCCTAATTGATCTCTTCCTGCTGTTTGTTTTTTCATATAAGTTCTCCTTTGCTCCATTGCTATAGTTATATCACTTGGAGCAGGCTTTAAGTCAATAGAACAGTGTGCATTTTATTTATTTTATAGTTTATAAGGAGTTCTTTGTATCAAGAGGGAGGGAATAATCTTGCGTGTTTTAACGATGTACTGTCATCGACACTTCATATAATTTATTGTTTCACATTATAAAAAGGCAGCGAATATGTGTTATTTAACTGTTCCTCTGCCTTATTGAAGTATTATGATTATTCTTATCTGCACAAAACCTTGTGATAATAACAAACCTCTGTGATTAAATATTTTTGTTGGATTGTGCATTGATAAACTAATTGATTTCAGGTTGAATTACTTTGTCTATACTAAGCATCTTCTTCTTTTCAGCAATGAAACAAAGCTTTGAAATGCCCCTATTATTCTTATACACGCAAAAAATTGAGATCACTATAACTTTATGAATTTTTTAATTTTATCATGTGTCATACATTGGGAAACATTACTCTTTTATTCTGATAATTATAACAAAATCACAAAAAAGCCACTTCCTAAGAAATGACTTTTTTACAAAATTTTATTTATCAATAAGTTATTGATTGAAACCGCTCCTTTGATATTTATAGATAAGATAACCGATAATTCCCAAGCTTAATAAAATCGTAGTCACAAAATACAATAGATTAGTTTCATCTCCTGTCATTGCGCCGCCGACACTATTACCCGGGTAATAATAGCCTTTTACATCGGTATCATCAACCTGTTGATTCGAATCATCAATGGGTTTTGGAGTTGTTGGTTTATCCGGTTCCTGTGGTTCTTTGGGATCTTTTGGTTCCTGCTGCTCATCAAACAACATCGTATCATAAGGCAGATCTCCATCCACGTTTTTCTCCGGTTTCCATACAGTAATATCTTTAATATTTTCATCAGGATTACCGTCATCATTGGTATCGACATTGACATCAGGTATTCCATCTCCATCACCGTCTATATTGATGTCGGGGATATAATCACCATCGGTATCAATGTTAATATCTGGTATGCCGTCTTCATCTAAATCAATATTTATATCCGGTCTGCCGTCTCCGTCACTGTCGATATTAATCTGTGGCTTATATTCGTCTCCGATAGAATCAAAAGTGAATTTGCCGCTTTTATAATTCTTGTTTGGCTTCCATTCATGAACATCCGCAATATTTACTGCCGCTTTTTCTCCGTCTGATGAAATATTCAAGTGTGGTTTAAAATCTCCTTTATTATCAATGTTAATATTAGGAATGGAATTACCGTCTGTATCAATATTGATTACAGCTTTCACACTTGTGCCTGTACAGTATTCTTCCAAGATTCCATTTTCTATGTCTTGTTTTACACATTTCGTTGGCTTCCAATCTGTTTTCTTTAAAATCACTAAGTTAAGATCAGGTTTGCCGTCATTATCTGTGTCGATATTTAAGTCAGGTTTTCCATCTCCGTCACTGTCAATGTTCAAGTCAGGGATACCGTCGCCATCTCTGTCACCATTGATTACAATCCACTTGCTCTCATTATTTGGATCTTTCCACTTGATGTTTAGATCAGGACATCCATCACCATCAGGATCGTTGAAGTCAGGTTTACCATCTTTGTCGACATCAACATCGATTTTCTTCAATTCTACTTCATGACAGCTTTCGGTATTTGTATTACCGGCATTATCTGTCGGTATGACGCAAACTTTATACTTTCCTGTGGTTTCACTGATTGTAATGCTTGCCTTTTCTTTTGTGACAGTTAGTTTACCCTCTTTCATCAGTTCTTCACCTGAACGAGCCATAGTATCTAACTTATAAACTTTATAAATGATTTCCTTGGTTCCGCTGACCTTTAAGTCATCTTTCGCATCACTTGTCGTAATCTCAAATGCAGTTCCCGGTTTGAAGAAGATGCCACCGCTGAGCTTATTAATAATATCTTGAAGTTTATTGTTTGTGTCTTTTGCTTTAATACCTTTTACCTTTGGCGCGGTTTTATCTATCTTGATGAGTTCTTGTTTTTCTTTTGTGATCGCGCCACTGTCCTTTTTCATCCAAAAGCTTTGATTTGTTTCTCCCTCTTTGGACACTGTGACTTGATTCGGTTTCCATGTGCTTTGATCAAGTGATAGGTTGATATATTCTGCGTGATCACTGATGATATTCACATCTTGATTCGTCCATTTACCTTCGTAAGCAGTATTGTTTCCATCATTGATTTCTAAGTGGTACCAATCATCCTCGATATTATCTTCCTTAATGGTTAGTGTTCCCTCTTTGAATTTAAAACTGTAGTTTGGATAAGTCTTGTTTAAGATGTTTGCATCTCCCTTGATCGGATAGCTTCCTGCATTACTGTTGGTCTTCGCGGTTGTGCTTAGCTTAATATCATTTTCTTGTATGACATCTTGTACTCCGTTCCATGTGACTAACTGATTCTTGAAATCCTTATAGGTCAATGCAGGATTTTGTTCTCCCTTGTACTTCTCTTTATCATCAATCGTTATTGTGATGCTTTTTGGCAACACAGTAATCTGTACTTTTTTACTTAACGGTGATTCTCCGTCTGCCGTTCTTGTCACTGTGATTGTCGTTTTCGTTGTGCCGCTGTATTTCAATGCATCAAACTCTGCGATATTTCCGTTTACCGT